>JAGRJR010000003.1 GCA_020442635.1 Lysobacterales bacterium | reverse complement strand
AGGGTGCATATCAGCATGAAAGAAATTGTCCCTGAAAACCTGGGTATAAAAGATTTTGAGGCCTTTCTCAGCCAGTTTTTCAAGGTTTATGCCAGCAGCCTTTAAACCTTCAAAATCCTTGATGGAAATGCCATGAATGCGTTCTTGCACCATGACTTTCTCTTTGCAGTAATCCCAATAAATCTTGGGGACGTATAAATCCTTTGAGTGTAGAAAGTTTTTTCGCAACACCGAAGCATTGGCAGCTTCACGTTGTAAATCCAATTCATCGTAAATGGTTTTTTCAAACTCGGCAACAATTTCAGTTGGGTCAACTTGCACGCCAGGATTCAGGTGTTTTTTTGCCAAGTCAGCCAATGCATGCATCAGTTTCACATCCCGACCAATTTTTTTCTCAATGCCTGGACGTAACACTTTAATCACTACTTCGTCACCGTTTTTCATGGTAGCGGCATGTACCTGGGCTATTGAAGCAGCAGCTAATGGTTGTTCTTCCACTGAGGCAAAATCATCCAGTAAAGTTCTGGGTAATTGGCTTTGTACCACACTTTTGGCTTCATGCCAGCTGATGGGCTCAACATCATCCTGGAGTTTTTCCAAAGCCTGGGCGATTTCTACAGGTATCAGATCAGGTCGGGTTGATAAGGTTTGACCAAGTTTGATAAAAATAGGACCCAAATCCTCTAAGGCACCACGTACCCGTTGTCCCTGAGTCATTTGTTTTAACCCTGATTTACCGAATGGAGCAATCAGGTTAATGAGACTGAAAAAATTAATACCTTTGGCTGGCACCAATTGAGTGATGCGATAGGCAGCAAGGGTGTGGACGATTCGCAGCAGGCGGAATATTTTCATGGGTTGTTTTGTAACTGATTGATTTTTCTTTCTAATCGAACCACATCGGCATTCAGGTCATCAACTTCATCCAAAAAGGCGGTCATTTCATCTGGGTGAACCAACTCGCGGTTTTCTTCGAGCAAATATTCCTGCGTGCTGCTTTTCATACTTTCTAAAAAGCTTTTTCCGGCTTTAGATAATCCTTTGAGAAATTGCGACACATGATAACCGGGTACATCACCCAATAAATCACACCATGCTTCTTCCCAGTCGGGTGATAATTGCTTGAGAAAATCAGCGATAAACTGTCCGGTGGTGGCATCTCCATTGATGGTTACACCATCCAGGCCAGGAATGTGCTGGTTGGTACTCATGGCAAATAACGAAGAAGGTTTTCCAGTTATCGTGGTGTCAACTTTAAGGCTGCCATCGGTGCTTACTTCAATGTTGTTTTCCTGAAGTAAAAATACAATCGATTGGTTTATCGGTTGGACGTTGATTTTCACCTTTTTACCTGCAAAGGGTTTGAGTTTTTGTGCTGCTTTGTGGTCATATTTAATCAGCTTTTGAATAGCTGAGGTCATAAGCGCGGCCAAAATAGATGACTGTTTACTCATAGTTTATAACCTTTGTGAATGGCCACAATACCACCTGACAGGTTTTCATAACCACACATTTCTAATCCTGCTTGTTCAAACATGGCTTGTAGGGTTTCCTGGTCAGGGTGCTGCTCAATGGATTCAACCAAATATTGGTAAGAATCACGATCTTTGGCAACAATGTGCCCAATTTCCGGCAACAACTTGAATGAATAAAAGTTGTACAATTGTTTTAATACCCGGTTATTAACTTTGGAAAACTCCAACACCAGGGTTTTTCCGCCCGGTTTTAGCACACGGTGCATTTCCTTCAGGGCTTGTAGTTTGTTGGTGACATTACGTAAACCAAAGGCCATGGTTATGGCATCAATAGAACTGTCTTCGAACGGTAAGGCTTCAGCATTCATTTGAACACATTCGAATCGCCCAAAAAAACCCGCGTCAATCATGCGGTCTTGACCGACATCCAACATCGCCTGATTGATATCACCAATGATGACTTTGCCTTTTTTACCGACCTGTGGCATCAGTAATTTAGCAATGTCACCAGTGCCACCTGCCAGGTCTAAAACCAAATCACCCTCATGGATGCCGCTGGTGGCTACAAAGTGTCGCTTCCACAAACGATGCACACCGCCAGACATCAAATCGTTCATCAAGTCATATTTTGAAGCCACTGAAGTGAATACCTTGCCGACCAGTTTTTCTTTGTCTTCGGCAGCAACTTCTTTAAAGCCGAAATGGGTGGTTTTATCATTCATGGTTTTCACCTGCTTGGTTGAACAGCTCTCGCTTGAGACGAATCAATGCTGAAATGTCCTCATCACCGTGATCTCTGGCCATCAATTGGGCGTATTCTTTGATACTGTCTTCAATCAATGGCATGTGTGCGCCAAGTTCTTCAACTGTTGATTGGCAAATTTTCAAATCTTTATGCAATAGGCTGAGTTTAAATCCGACATTGAATTCATCATTGACCATGGTGTGGCCGCGGTTTTCCAAAAACCAGTTACCAGCAGCGCCAGCACTTAATACTTCAATGGTTTTTTTCAAATCCAGGTTACAATTTTCTGCCAAAGCCAAAGCGGAACAAACCGCTTGAGCCACCCCTGCGACCATCACTTGATTAACAGCCTTGGTGGCTTGGCCCTGACCGACTCGGCCCATGTGAGTGATTTGGCTACCGATGGCAGCAAACACTTCTGACGCTCGTTTGTATTGTTCGCGTTCTGCACCCACCATGATGGACAATGAACCTTTTTTGGCACCTTCTACACCGCCAGAAACAGGCGCATCCATAAAAGCGATGCCTTTTGAGGCCAGGTCATCAGCAAGACTACGAGCAGTATTCGGACTGACAGTTGAACAGTCAATGACCACTGAGCCAGGTTGTAAATAGTCTATGAAGTCTTGTACCACGGCTTGCAAGTCATCATCAGCAGAGACACAGGTTAAAACACAATCGGCATGAGAAAACATGTCCTCATCATCTTCAAACTCTGCCAGGTTCAACTCATTCATCATTGCCATGGCTTTACCTTCGGTACGGTTTTTGACCCCAATCAACAATCCATGGTCATGTAAATTTCTGGCCATCGGTCGACCCATGGCTCCCAAGCCATAAACCACCACTTTACTGAGTTTGATTTCGCTCATCTGAGAAGATAAATTTTAAAGCGACATTATAACCGATTGTGTTGTTTTGATAGGTGTAACTTTTCTATGATCAAGTCGTTTCACAATATTGACAGGTTTTAAGTTACAATCATCTGCCTTTTATCCACAACCATATGGGGTACATTCAATGAAAATAGTTCTTTCAATGATTTTGACGCTGTCATTAGTGGCTTGTATGCCTGCTAATAATGTCAAAAAATCAAACAATAATGACATGGCATCTCATGATTCAAGGGTTTTTACCCAGGATTATGACATGCGTGAATTGGATAATGGCCTAAAAGTCATTGTGGTCAAAACAGATTATCCAGGCGTGGTTTCTTTGCAAATTCCTGTGCAAACAGGTTCGCGCAATGAAGTTGAACCAGGTAAATCAGGTTTTGCTCATTTCTTCGAGCACATGATGTTTCGTGGTACCGAAAACTACTCGCAAGAAGAATATGGCGCGCTGTTAAAAGAAGTGGGTGCTGATCAAAATGCTTACACCACGGATGATTACACCAATTATCACGTGACTTTTATCAATGAAGATTTGGAGCGTATGCTGATGTTGGAAGCTGATCGTTTCAAAAACTTGAAATATTCTGAAGCACAATTCAGAACAGAAGCTTTGGCAGTTAAAGGTGAATACCTGAAAAACAGTGCCAGCCCATTCAGTAAATTATTTGAAACTGTGCGTAAAAACGCATTCCAGGAACACACTTACCGTCACACCACCATGGGATTCCTTGAGGATATTGAAGACATGCCTAATCAATTGGACTATTCACTGGAGTTTTTTGATCGTTGGTATCGGCCAGAAAAAGCGGCTGTCATTGTGGTAGGTGATGTAGATGTAGAACAAACTCATGCTATGGTTGAGAAGTATTTCGGTGACTGGGAGCGTGGTAGTTACAGTGTTGATATTCCGGTGGAGCCACCAGCAAAAGGCACCCAATATCATCACATCACCTGGGAGTCACAAACTTTACCGATGTTTGGCTTGGTTTTTCGTGGTACTTCTGCCGATCCTTCAGTGATTGATAAAGCAGCCATTGATATGCTGGGTACCGTCTACTTTGGGCAAAATTCGGATGTTTATCAAGATTTGGTGGTTAATCGTCAATTGGCTGATGCTTTATTTTTCTACACCCCCGACAGTAAAGACCCGGGTTTAATCTATATTCTGGCTCGTTTGACCTCACAAGATAATTATCCCGAAGTGAAACAGGCCTTGTTAGATGCCATAGTCAAAGCCCGAACTGAAACCGCGGATGTGGGCGAGTTGAATGACATCAAATCGGCTGCGAGGTATGGTTTTGCCAATTCATTGGATAATTCTGAAGCGATTGGTGACATGTTGGCCTCTGTGGTGCAATACAACCGTGATCCAGAGTTCATTAATCAGCAATACGCTCAATTAGAAGCAGTGACAGCTGCTGATGTGAAATGGGCTGCCAATAAGTACTTGGTGGATGATGGCCGTATTATGGTCACTTTGGCCGAGGCTGAGGAAATTGCCAGTATTGATAATGATTTTAGTTTAGCCACTTTGGTGAGTGAAGCCCAAAGACCATTGGCCGCTCAGTATCAAGTGACCGATTTAAGCAATGGCAGCGACATTGTTGATGTTAACTTCCTATTCAATACAGGTTCAGCGCAAGATCCTGAAGGCAAGAAAGGTTTGGCTACATTGACAGTCAATATGTTGACTGAGGGCGGTTCGGCATCTAAATCAATCAAGGAAATTCAAAAAGCCATGTTGCCAATGGCTGCTTACTTCTCATCAAGGGTTGATAAGGAAATGACCTCATTGTCAGGCCGTGTGCATCGTGAAAAAGCCGAGGCGTGGTTAGATTTGGTTTTGGAGAGTTTGTTAAATCCCGGGTTCAGAGAAGATGACTTCAAACGCTTGAAAACGCAACAAATTAACAACATCCAAACTGATTTGAAGCAAAACAATGATGAAGAGTTAGGCAAAGAAGTCTTGTATGAGAAATTGTATCCTGGACACGTATATGGTACTTTGAATCTGGGTCATGTCAGTGATTTGGAAAGCATCACTTTGGATGATGTCAAGTCATTCTATCAAGCACAATTGACTCAAAATAATTTGAACATTGGTATTACTGGAAACTTATCTGATGAGTTGAAACAAAAAATGTTCGATCGTATTACCAAAGAGTTGGCTGTTAACAGTGTAGAAAAACAGACCATTGCTGATGCACCTGAATTAAATGGACGTCACGTTACGATTGTTGAGAAACAAACCATGCCGACGGCAGTTTCTTTTGGTTTTCCGATTGAAGTGAATCGTTCTCATCCTGATTGGGTGGCTTTGTGGTTGGTGCGTTCGTTTTTGGGAGAGCACAGAAATTCTAACTCTTTCTTGTATCAGAGAATTCGTGAAGCTCGTGGTATGAATTATGGTGATTATGCCTACATTGAGTATTTTCCTGCGGGTATGTACCGGACCCAACCAGCAGCCAATCTGGGTCGTTCAGAGCAAATTTTCCAGGTGTGGTTAAGACCTTTGCGTAGCAATGCGGATGCACATTTTGCCACCCGTACTGCGATGTATGAATTGGAAAAGTTGATTGAAAATGGTTTAACAGAAGCGCAATTTACGGCAACTAAGGCGTTTTTAAGCAAGTATGCATCGTTGTTGCTGAAAGGGCAAGATCGAGTGCTTGGTTACCATATGGACAGTGAGTTTTATGGTACTGATGATTTCGTTAGCCTGGTAAACAAAGGCTTGGATAATTTGACAGTTGAGAAAGTCAATGAGGTCATTAAAAAGCATTTACAAACCGATGACATACATTTTGTGTTTATCACCAAAGATGCCAATGATATGCAAGACCGTCTGGTAAATGAAACTTCTTCACCAATGACTTACAATTCGGACAAACCGGAAAGTTTATTGGCTGAAGATGAAGTCATTAAAGATTACCCGCTGAAACTGAAAAAATCACGAGTAGAAATTGTGCCTATTGACGAAGTCTTTAGATAAGTTTCAAAGCAGTCACTTAAAAAGCCAGCTTAACTAAAGGCTGGCTTTTTTTTGGCCGTTAACCAATTGATTAATAACAGAAGAGATCTTTGCTCGATTCGTGTACAAAGATCTCTAGAAAAAATAAAAAATACCAATTTTTACCACTTAAGTTTTTCACTTGTGCCTGGTAAAACTGTATGATTCGTCTCTTATAAAGAATATCAAGAGGAGTACTATGAAGAAAGTGTCATGTTTGTTTTTGTTGACGATTAATCCTGTTTTGTGGGCCCATGATTTTTTAACAGAAATGTTGGTGTTTAATGATGATTATGCAGTGAATCCTTATCATGTGGCGGTATCTTACAATTTAAGTGAGGATGACTTGTTAACAGCTTTGAATATCAAACAATCCAAGTATGAGCTTAAAAAGTTAGTCAGGCGTTCCGGTAGTAATAATCCACGAGAATATAAAAAAGTGGGTTCGACTGATTGTGATTTTGAAACAGAAAACCTCAATAAAACTTGTGGCGTTTTTGATCATTTCAATGCGGCCAGAACTGTCGCCATAGATATGTGTGATGCATTTGCGATGGCCAATGCCATGACATACCCTCATGGTTTGGTTCCACAGTTCACTGGTCCTTCGACTTTTACGGATGGCACCACCGCAACAGTTAATCACCATGCCATCTATAAATACAACCACGGTTTGCAATTTAATTGTGTAGAAATTGTGGCCAAAAAACAACCCTACAAAATACCTGTTAATTAGTTACTGAGTGATAGGTTTTTCACGGTTTCCATGATCGAATCAAGGTGTTGATTAAGTTGCCTCCGGTCATTTTTATCTAATTCATCCTGACTAAGAATAAAATGGCCGGTTTTTACCACATTACGCCAGCGTGGATTTTTAGGTATTTTGTCGATAGACAAGTATTTATCCATTGAGCGAGTCCTCAGAGTGCCGTTGTCTATCGAAACTGTCCAGATTTTTGATTTTTCTGCCAGTTCAATTTGACTGGTTTGGGTGCTTTTTTCCCAGATGTTGAGTGCATCAATCATGGTGCTGACCAATTGCTGTTTCAATAAATTTTTCAATTGCTGTTCGTTATTATCATCTGGGATAGATGTGTCCTTTGATGGCTGGGTTGCATCCAGTAATAATAACTGTTGTTTATGGTAGTGAATGGATTTGAGCAATGCTTCTCGCTCTTTTCTTTTCTTGAGTAAATAATAAAAAAAGATGGCAATGCTGATAACTGAAAAAATGATGACCCACAGTACCAGGTTGGTCATTTGCTGTATTTGATGTTTTTGTTCGATATTGGCCAGTTCCTGGTTCAATAATTGTTGTTTAATTTGTTGTTTTTCTATTTCATGGCGGACTGATCTCAAATCTGAATCGTATTTCTTTTTTAAAAAAAGCTCTCTGTGCGATTGAAATTTCTCCATTGCCTCTATGGCTTTAGTGGGTTGGAACGACTTATAAATTTCACTTAGTGTCTGATAAAAATCCATGATCAAATGTTCGTTTTCCAGGTCTTTAGCTAACTGTAAGCCCTTTGTGGCAGCATTTTCCGCTTTTTGTGGATTGTTTTTGTGTAATTCAATTTGGCTACGAATATGGTATGACAAGGATAAAAGCTCATCATTTTCATGTTTGTCTAAAAGCGGAATTGCTTCGTTTAAAAATAACTCGCTCATCTTCAAATTCAATTTCTGGTGATGCCATTTAGCCAAATTTAACAAAGCCCGTGTTTGTTCTAATGGTGATATTTTTAATTTAAGTGAAGAGAGAATTGCTTTAGCGTACTGGTCTGCTTTTTGTTCGTCGCCAGTAGCCAGATAAGCTTTATTTAAATCTTCATAGATATGTGCAATGTCATAATAAACCCGCTCATCAAAATTGGGCTGTTCAGCATACTTTAAATAATGTGAAAGTGCGTCTTCATAGTACGCTACTGATTCAGTAAATAACTCCAGTTTAAAGTGAATTAGTCCCAGGTTGTTCAGCGTTTTACCAACCTGATAGTCTGTCCCATATTGCTTTTTTAATATTAAACTATGTTGATAGTGGCTGAGTGCTTTTTTATAATTTTCAAGTTTGAGTTCTACCAGTCCCATATCATTGTGACTTTTGCTTAACCAAACATTCTGACTTTCTTTTTCTGCAATTTTTAATGCTTGATTTAAGTGGTTTTTGGCTTTCTCATAATCGGCATTGAAGTAATATTTTTGTCCAACTTTTCGGTGCCACTCATATTGGATTTCGATGTTTTCTATAAAGCCGGGATGATTTTTGATTTTTGCCAGATAATAATCTTCGTCCTGACTTTTGCCTAACTCATGATTAATGGTGACTAATTGCAAATAAATTGAGAGGCTGGCGTGGTCATTTTCAGGAATATCCGTCAAAGCCTGGTTACAGGCAGTTAAAGCCTGGTTGTAATTGCCGGTTTTAAGGCTGCTGTCACAACTGTTTTGATTGGCGTTTTGGTTTTGTGCCAAGCATGATGTAATGCAAGATATTGCTAGGGTGATATGGATCAACCTGACGATCAACATGTGATGTAAAACTCAGAGAATACAGTATTTTAGCTGTTTTAATCGAAATAATCATGGTTGTATTTGTGTTTTGGTCAGATATGGAAGAGGTTTGTGATAAAAAACAACCTCCATTCTCAAATAAGTTGAATGGAGATTGTCTCAGAAGTTAAAATAATTGTTGTTACTTGTCTCGTACGTATTCTTCGTATTCTGCTTTACCTTCTGTTCCTGGCAATGGTGCGACAGTTCTGAAATCTTTCACTGCTGACAAAGGCGGGATGGAGTAACATTTTTTACACTTAAAAGACACGCCCATGCTGAGGTCGTAATCGTTAACGGTATTGGTCAAGATATAAGGCGCATAAGTGATGGTATTAACAGAACCAGCACCTGGCACGTTATTCCACCAAATGGGGCCACCGCCACCAGCATAAGATTGACAGTAATCATGAGTTGCATGAAAAACCTGGTAACGGTCTTCATCTACAACAGATGGAGGTGCTGTGTAGCCACTGGCCATCGCTATAGTGGTGCTGCCCGACCAAACAACATTGGCAACTTCGACAATTGTGCCACCATGGCACCATGGAACTGCTGAGGCTTGTGCCGTAACAATAACTGATAATCCCAACGCTAATTTAAGTTTTCTAATATTCATTTTATTCCTCACTTTTATTGAAATATAAAACCACTGGTGGTTTCGAGTTTTAATTGGACAAATACACTGCTTGCCAACTTGCTTCCTAGCTTATGCAGTAACTGTATTGAAGCCAATCATTCCGTTGGTAAAGGTTGGTCTTTGTATGGAATAAAATGGTAAAAAGGTATTTGATGTTGTTGAATTTAAATAAAAAAACTTGATAGGGTATTGCAAGATGAGCCAGACATTACTGGATGTCTGGCTTGATAGGTGTCTTCTTCATTAATTTGTTATTGCATTGATATACAGTTCCACTCGGCGATTTTGGCTGCGACCATAATCGGTGTTGTTATCAGCAATAGGTTGGTTTTCACCCATGCCTCGTGGAGATAATCTTCGACCTGGTACACCTTGTGCTTCCAGATAATTAGCAACACTGTAGGCACGTTTGTAGGATAAGTCCTGATTATACTGTTCATTACCAGTTGAATCGGTATGACCAATGACATCAAGTATCGTGTCTTTGTATTTGTAAAGCACCTTCGCTACTGAGTTTAACGTTGGATAGAAACTGCCTTTAATCGATGATTCATCGGTATTGAAAGTGATGTTGCTTGGCATAATCAACTGAATTTGATCACCCACTCGTTTTACTTGTACACCTGTTCCTTGTAATTCGCGGCGTAACTCAGATTCCTGGTGATCCATATAAGCGCCAATACCTGCTCCTATGGCAGCACATCCAGCTGCAGCATTTCGGGCATGTTTGGAATCTTTGGTTGCTCCAATCAGACCACATACAACAGCTCCAGCTGCACCATATTTAACACTTTTGCGAACTTTTTCTTCACCTGTATAAGGGTCGGTTGTACAAGCGCTTAATAAAGCCATGCTTAAAATAATTGTAGATACTTTTTTCATAACAATACCTTTGGTTTATTAGTTGGTTGAATGTTATGAAGCTGAACATCAAATTGGCGTGAAAATTTTATTAATGCAGTTTTAAATGATAACTGGTCCATAAAATTAACACCATAATAAAAAAATGATATCAACATCAATATTTTTAGTTTGCTTAAGTGTTGTTAAGTCATTCAACTACATTTGTTTTGAACTGATGCGGGCTTGTGGTTTCAAATTCATGAGTTTTCTGATGTGATGCATCATGATGCCTTTGGTGTAGGTGAGGTAGTAATATTTTTGGAACATATCACTGTCTTCAGATAATTTCGTTTGATATTTTTTTTGATGTTCATCGCGACTTAGACCAGTCCATTCTGTGGCATCAATCACTGCATGAGGATCATTGAAATTGATGTCTGTGATTAACTCTGGTTCAATATTAAGAGTAGTATCCATTGGATACCTGAGCGCATATTCACCAGTGTCAGTTAATAAAACCTGTAACTGGCAATAAGGTTTAAAGCCATGGTATTCACCCTGATTTTTACTGTTTTTGAGAAACAGCAAATATCGTTGGCCTTCACCTTCACGGTCAGGGTAATAACAGACATGATCTTCGAAACCTTTAGCACTGACAATCATTAAGTCATTTTTTTGTACGCCCTTGTATGGAACCCTGACTTTCAGAAAAGCCTGACCTTGTGAGTTCAGTTCTCTGGTTTTGAGGTAATCAATATTAACAATTTGAGCAATGGCAACCACATCGGCCCATTCTGCTGCTTGGGCAAAACTATTGAATGCAACCGGTTCTGTAGTGGAATAGTCAAAGCCATAATCACGATTGGCTTCAGGCAACAAGTCCGATGTTTTGTTTTGTGAAAATGCCGTAACTGAAAAAGTCAGCAGCATCAGTATGTTGATAGTTGTTGTCAAGTGTGTATTTTTCATGTTTGATTCGACCAGTTACAAAACAAAAAATTCAAATTATTGTGGCGATTCTTTGACCAAGTTTTAGTGGTGAACCAGCTTTCAAGCCAGGCTCAAATACCATGCTGTCTTTCTGAAATAATAAAATTACCGTAGAACCCATGTTGAAGCGTCCCATTTCTTCGCCTTTTTGATATTGTGTTTTACCTTGAGGCAGTAAATCGGTGACTTGTTTGGCATAGGGCGGAGTGATTACGCCATTACAAACCGTTTCAATGCTTGAAACCAGAATGGCTCCCACATATACATAGGCAACTTTGCCATAGGGGGTGTGTAAGGTGTTAATTAATCGTTCATTGCGTGCAAATAATCTGGGGATTTTTTGAGTGGTCCAGTCAGCGACACTGAATAAACGGCCAGGTACATGACGCATTTGTTTGATTTCGCAAGCCATGGGGGCGTGTAAGCGGTGATAATCCTTGGGAGAAAGGTATATGGTGATAAATTGTCCATCGATGAAATCTGAGTCCATGGCAGTGGCCAGTAAATCCTTAATGGTGTAGTTGTGCCCTTTAGCCTGTAGTATTTCATCTCTGTTGATAGTGCCGATTTGAGAAATCACGCCATCAACAGGGGATACAATGCTGTCACTTGATGGATCTATGGGACGTACGCCAGGTTTGAGATCACGGGTAAAAAAAGCATTAAAATGTTCATAATCATCAAAATCTTTTGAAATCGCCTCATCCATATTAATGTTAAAAGCCTTAATCATTTTCTTCAAGGTGAAATTTTTGATAGGCTTGAAGCGAATACGCATCAGGGCATGCATCATTCGAGAAAGCAAACGATGCGGGAGAATGTATTGAAATATCAAAGCGACAGTTTTCATGATTGTTCCATCAGTTGTTTTAAATCAGCAGTAATTTTGTTGACATCATGTGGTGCTGCAAAAATGCCAATCCTTTCACCTTCCGGGTTAAGCACAAATAGGGCTGATGCATGGTCTACTTCATACATCATATCTCCTTTTTCATGCTCTGCTACGCGATAGGCGACGCCCAATTGTGAGGCCAATGACAAGATATTGGCAGCATCTCCGGTTAATGCAGTGAATTTGGGGTTGAAATAATTGATGTAGTCGTGCAACACCGCTGGCGTGTCGCGATCTGGATCAACGGATATGAAAATAATTTCAGGGGTTTTAATACCTGCAGTAGTCAAGGCTTTGTCCACTTTTTGCATATCCAATAAGGTTGTTGGGCAAATGTCAGGGCAATTGGCATAACCAAAAAACAATACGGAGTAATTACCTTTAAAATCTTCAGATTGCCACTTATTACCTTCATCAGAAATTAATTCAAAGCCGGAAAATGATTTACCTTCAGGGAATAGTTTCAGTGATTGAAATTTAGCAGCTTGATTTGATGCTGTTGGATTTTGATCACAAGCGGTCAGTAAACTTGCAAGCATCAATAATAAAACCGGGCTTTTTATAGAACTCATCCTTATAAACATGTATTAAGCGTTGACCTTGTCGACAAAAACAGGCATTGTATCTCTTTTTTCTTTTGCGTGTAAGAATAGCCGGTGTTGTTGAAAGATTTTTTCAAGCAAACAGTTGACCATTTGTCTGAGCAAGATGTCTTTTACGGGCATGGCGTTGAAGAGGCAGAAGATGAGGTCCTGCTGTTGTTTATGTCTGTGCTCAATGTTGATTTTTCAGAACTGAATGAAATGGCAAAAGCCAAAATGAAACCAGGACAACAAAATAAAGTGAATAACCTGGTAAAAAAAAGGGTACAACAAAAGATTCCAATGGCTTATCTGGTTGGTTTTTCTGTGTTTGCGGGATTGAAGTTCAGGATAGATGAAAGGGCGTTGATACCCAGATCACCTTTTGTAGAATTGATAGATTCTGGATTTATGCCCTGGATGGATATGTCTCAGTCAACCAAAGTATTGGACTTGTGTACGGGTTCTGGATGCATTGGTCTGGCCATTGCTCATTATTTTTCGCAGGCACAGGTGGATTTGGTTGACTTGAGTGAAGCGGCTTTGGATCTGGCACGTGAAAATACAGAACTATTGGAATTAGGTACTCAGTGTCATCTTATCCACTCCGATTTGTTTTCAAACGTATCAGGCTGTTATGATTTGATTGTCACCAACCCGCCTTATGTGGCTGAGCAGGAATATCAGGATTTACCCCAAGAATACAGCCATGAACCTAAAATGGCTTTGGTTAGTCAGTTAGAAGGTATGGAGATTCCTGTGAATATATTGTTTCAGGCTGTGGATTATTTAAACGAGGATGGATTTTTATTTTTGGAAGTGGGGTATAACGATGCGGTTTTGACTGCGGTTTTACCTGAAGTGGCTTTCGACTGGATTGATTTTACTGTTGGTGGCCAAGGTATTTGTGTTTTTAGTCGCAGTGATTTGTTAAAGTATCGGGAAAATTTTAAACAGTTTTTGGAAGAACATGTCGCATAATACATTTGGGAAAAATTTAAGGTTTACTTCTTTTGGAGAGTCTCATGGTAGCACCATTGGATGCGTGCTTGATGGTTTCCCTCCTGGAATGAAAATTACCACCGATGAAATAAAAGCTCAGTTAATCAGAAGGGCAACAGGACAATCGCGACACACTTCACAGCGTAAGGAAAAGGATGATGTACAAATTGTCTCTGGGGTTTTTGAAGGCGTAACCACAGGTCACCCCATTACTTTGCTGATTGAAAATACCGATGCACGAAGTAAGGATTATGCCAATATTGCCAAACAAATTCGACCTGGTCATGCCGATTATTCCTATTGGAAAAAATATGGCATCCGTGATTATCGCGGGGGTGGCCGTTCATCTGCACGTGAAACTACCATGCGTGTGGCTGCTGGCGCTTTGGCAAGAAAATGGCTGAAACAACATTATGACATCAACATCGTTGCCTGGTTGGCTCAACTGGGAGATATTAAGTTGCAATCAGGTGATTTGAACCGGGTTGATGACAGTCCATTTTTCACGGGAGAACTGGAACGTGTCCCAGAGCTTGACGCATACATGGACCAGTTACGTAAATCTGGTGATTCAGTTGGTGCACGAATTGATGCCAAAGCCGTCAATGTGCCGGCGGGGTTGGGGGAACCTGTTTATGGCAAGCTGGATGCTGAGTTGGCTTTGGCAATGATGAGCATCAACGCCACCAAAGGTGTTGAAATTGGTGCCGGTTTTGAGGCGGTTTCTCAAAACGGTTCATTACATCGCGATGAAATCATAGACGGCCAATTTGCCAGTAACCATGCAGGTGGGATTTTAGCTGGGGTTTCTACAGGCCAGGATATTACATTGAGCGTGGCATTCAAACCAACTTCTTCACTCAGGATTCCTGGCAAAAGTGTCGATATTGATGGTAATGCCATTGAAGTAGTTACCAAAGGCAGGCATGACCCCTGTGTGGGAATCAGGGCGACACCTATCGTCGAAGCCATGATGGCTTTGGTGATTATGGACCATATCATGCGACACAAAGCACAAACACAATCAAACCAACTTTAAAAAACATATACAATGACTAAGAAATACAATGTAGCCGTTGTCGGCGCCACAGGTGCAGTCGGCAAAACCATGCTGGAAATACTGGAAGAACGTCAGTTTCCAATTGACCAGATTTTCCCTTTGGCCAGTGAACGCAGTGCTGGTGACACCATAGATTTCAACAAGAAGCAGGTTAAAGTGGGTAATTTAGCAGAATTTGATTTTGCAAAAGCTGACATTGCTTTATTTTCGGCTGGTGGCAGTGTCTCAGCTGAATATGCACCCAAAGCAGCTGCTAAAAAATGCGTGGTGATTGATAACACTTCATATTTTCGAAATGAGGAAGACGTGCCATTGGTGGTGCCAGAAGTGAATTCGCATGCCATTGCTCAGTATAAAGAAACTTACATCATAGCCAATCCCAATTGTTCGACGATTCAAATGTTGGTGGCATTGGCGCCAATTCATCGAAAAGTAGGCATCGAACGCATCAATGTAGCGACTTATCAATCCGTCTCAGGTGCAGGTAATAAAGGCATTCATGAACTGTCCGATCAAACGCAAGCCTTATTAAATTTTAAACCACTACAAAAAAGCGCATTTTCACAACAAATTGCATTTAACGTGATTCCTCACATTGATCAATTTCAGGATAATGGCTATACCCGTGAAGAAATGAAAATGGTTTGGGAAACCCAAAAAATTCTGGATGATCGCAGCATATTAGTTAATCCTACTTGTGTTCGTGTGCCGGTTTTTTACGGACATGCAGAAGCTGTTCATATTGAAACCAAAGAAAAAATAACAGCCCAAGAGGTTAAACAGTTAATGACAGAGGCAGAAGGTGTTGAGCTGATGGATGATCCGGGTACTTTGATATACCCGTCACCAGCGGTTAATTCTGCTGGCAATGACCCGGTTTTTGTTGGTCGTATCAGAGAAGATATTTCTTATCACAGAGGAATTAACTTATGGATTGTGTCTGATAATATCCGTAAAGGGGCGGCATTAAACAGTGTTCAAATAGCTGAAAAACTAATAAAAATACTGGATAAAGAGTAAGTTAGCTGACTTTTTTTACATAAATTCTTGGATTTTTATTGTAGAATTAGTTACCATCATGATTGATATTGGAAAATCTCGTACTAACGAACATAAAAGCATTGGGTAAATTATGAAGCAAAAACTGATTTTATTGGCCTTGGTCATTGGCTTAACCATCGTTTCACAGTCCACTTTATCATTAGGAATGGGAAACATTCAGGTTTATTCATCTCTGGATGAGCCATTACGTGCGACCATAGAGTTGATGACCAGCCCAGAGGAAGATTTACAAAATTTAACGGTAAAACTGGCTAGCAGCGATGACTACAAGAAAGTAGGGTTAGATAAATCTTTTGTGCCAACTAACATCGTGGTTAAATTGGATGAAGATAACCCCTATTTAATTAAAGTCACATCAAATGGCGCCGTTAGCGAACCCATCATCAGTCTATTACTGGATGTGGATTGGAATAATGGCAGAATTTTGCGTGAATTTACTGTATTGTTAGACCCTCCTGTCTATGATGTGCCATCGTCAAATGTTCAAGTGAATAATGTGGTCGTTGAACCGATTCAAGAGCAGGTGATTGAAGAGTCCCAACCTGTCTTACAGGAACGAGAAGTGTCTGAGCCTGTGCAGCAAAAAGTTTACACCAATGAAGATGTTGCTCAATATGAAGAACCTGAAACAAACACATCTGGTGATGAGGAAACAGAAGTTGGGTCAAATGATAATTTAGCGCCACAAAACAGTTTGGTTACGGTAAATGCGGGAGATACCTTGTGGCGAATTGCCAATGAAAACAAGTTGGGTGGATTATCAGCCAATCAAATGATGATTGCCATATACAATAACAATCCTTCAGCATTTATTGACAATAACATCAACAAGTTGATCAAAGGCAGTCAGTTACAAATGCCAACTCTGGCACAGGCAGAGGCCATCAGTTATAACGAAGCTTTACAACAAGTCCAGTCACATAATAATTCGTGGTCGCCTGCTGAATCAGATTACAGCTCTTACCAAACATCTGATGATGACTATGATGATTATTCAGACACTTCCTCATCGCTTGACTATGGTGTGGAACTGACAGGTGGAGACAGTGATGGTTCAGATAATGGACAAAGCAATGGTGAGGTCGATGATAATGATTCCTCACAATTGTCAGCGGAAGAACAATACAACCAAGAAGCTGAAAACCAAGAGTTGCAAGAGCGTATTTCTGAATTGGAAGATATTGTTGAGCAACAACAGGCAGTTCTGGAAGTAGAGGACACCAGTTTAGCCAATTTGGAAGAACAACTTGAAGTAGCCGGAGATGATGTCGGCGATGCAACAGAGCAAATGGTAGAGGATACTGCTGCAATGGTTGATGATGTCTGGGATACGGTTGTCGACGACACTGTTGCCAATACGGATGATTCATTAGACCTGGATGTGACTGCAGTAGATACAGGTGATGGCATTACTGATGATATGGTTGATTCAGTTGATGACACCAATGAATCAATGACGGATGATGTTGTGGACGCCGTCGATACAGACGAAACCAAAGTTGAAGAAGTGGTTGAGCCGGCCAAAGAAGAAAAAACCATCCCTAAATTCAGTGGAAATACTCAGCAAGAAGAGTCGTTTGTCGATAAATCGGTTAATTGGGTGATGGATAATCTGAAATGGGTGTTAATGGGTCTTGGTGGATTGGTGTTGTTGTTATTGGTTCCCAAGTTCTTGCGCAGAGATTCTGGAGATGATGAAACCAGTTTTCTTGATGATATTAAACAAAGAAAAACCGAGCAAACTGAAAATGATGACGAAGATGAGTTTTCTGATACATCTGATACCAAAATGAATCAGCCACTAGTCGATGATGAAGACGAGTTTACAACTGATGGTGACAATGATCCTGACGATGTTTTGGCAGAGCTAGATAAGTCCATTTCTTTTGATGATTTGGACGAGTCCGGAGCGGAAGAAGATGACCCATTTGCCAGCACAGATGAAGCTTTAACAGATTCCGATGATGATGGCTTTGATCTTGATGGTTTCCTTAATGATGAGGAACCTTCCAATTCTGATAATTCAGTTACAGCAGATCATACCGAAACATTGGCAGGCATGGATTTTGATGATGAATCAGAGCCGAATTTTGAAGATGTATCATTTGATGATCTCGGTGCTGATTTGGATGAAAGCTTATTGGATACGGATTCAGAGCAAGACCTAGATTTGGATTCAATGGATGAAGATTCAGAGGAAGATTTGTCAGAGTCCCTTAAAGAAGATACAGAGGTGTTGGAAGAATCATTGGAAATGGATGATGATTTGGATGACTTTGATTTAGATGGTTTTGATTTGGATGATGAACCTGTATCAGCCGATGATATTGACGAGTCAGAGGATGGTGATGACTCTGAAGAAGATGCAGATGATACATTTGATTTAGATGATGATTTGGACTTTGATTTATCTGATGAGTTGGATGAAATCGATACCGAAGATGGTGACAGTGAAGATTCTGTAAAAGAGGATGATTTTAGTTTAGATGATTCAAGCGATGACGATTTTGATGATATTCTAGATTTGTCAGATGATGAAGAAACTTTTGATACCGATGGAGATGACAGTATGGATGAAGAAATTGATTTAGGATTAGAAGGCTTGCTTGATGATGGCGATGCCATTGACACCAAACTTGATTTAGCCAAGGCTTATCTGGATATGGGTGATGTCGATGGTGCCAGAAACTTGCTCGAAGAGGTGGTTTCCGAAGGCAATGAAACTCAGATTGAAGAGGCCAAGAAAATATTGGGTGATATGTAATAAAGGCCTCGATATAAACTATAATAAGCCGGATTTTTAATTCGGCTTTTTTTATGCGTATTGCTTGTGGTGTGGAATATGACGGTGAACCCTTTTTCGGGTTTCAAATTCAGGTACAAGAACCCACCGTTCAATCCTCTCTTGAACAAGCCATTGCCAAAATTGCCAATCATCCAGTTAGTGTGGTTTGTTCGGGCAGAACAGATACGGGTGTCAGTGCCAGACATCAAGTCATTCATTTTGACACCGAATCTAACCGTGAAGCTTATCAATGGGTCATGGGTATCAACAGTGAACTTCATCGGGCCATATCAATCCTTTGGGCCAAGCAGGTGCCAGATGACTTTCATGCACGATTTTCAGCCACTTCTCGAAGCTATGAGTACACCATCATCAACAGACCAGTTCGTCCTGCTATTAACCGTCATTATTTGACATGGATTTCACAGCCTTTGGATCATGATGCCATGCATCAAGCTGTAAAACTATTGATAGGTACTCATGACTATAATGCATTGCGATCGACTAATTGCCAGTCACATGTCTCTGTTAAGACCATTCATCATGCTGAAGTGGTCAGAGTAGGTGAGTTGGTTAAACTTCGGGTAACAGCCAATGGTTTTTTGCACCACATGATCAGGAATATTGTGGGGACTTTGTTGCCGATTGGCAAAGGGCTAAAGCCTGTCAACTGGATGCAAGAAGTTTTGGAAAGTCTTGATCGTAAACAAGCAGGGATCACAGCGCCGCCCAATGGTCTGGCATTCATGAATGTCACTTACCCTGAGATATACCAAATACCAAGTATCAACAATGATCAGAATTAAATATTGTGGATTAACTACAAGTGATGATGTGAAACATGCAGCAGAGGCTGGAATAGACGCTGTCGGGTTTGTGTTTGTTGAAAAAAGTAAACGCTATATTGCTCCTGAGCAAGCAAAAACTTTGATTCAACAAGCCAAACACAAGGGTTTGTTAACCGTGGCTTTATTTGCCAATCAGGAGGCCAGCTTGGTGAACAAAATCATTGATTTAATTGAGCCTCAAGTTTTGCAATTTCATGGTAGCGAAACAGCCGAATTTTGTGAACAATTTGACTGGCCATATTGGAAAGCCGTACCGATGAAGTCTGACATTGATTTTCTGGCTTATATTGCGATACATCCACGCGCAGAAATGTTTTTACTGGATGCTTTTGGTGAACAACAGTGCGGTGGTTCGGGAGAATCTTTTCAGTGGTTTGAATTTCCAGAAGCGCTGAAGTCAAAATTAATTCTGGCAGGTGGCATCAATGAACAAAATGTTGAGCAAGCCATCAAAGTCACTGGTGCAGAATTTATCGATACCAGTAGTGGTATTGAAGAGATCCCTGGCGTAAAATCCAAACAAAAAATGATAAAACTGGCAGCAAAAATCAAATCACTATCGAACAATAAAATAGTAAATATCCAAGAAAATACCCATGACGATTAAATACTCAGATTACCCCGATCAGAGAGGTCACTTTGGACAATTCGGAGGTGTATTTGCCTCAGAAACCTTGATGCATTGTTTAACCGAGCTCAATCAAGCTTATTCTCGGTTAAAAACTGATCCAGCATTTCAGGCGCAATTTCATCAGGATTTGGCTGATTATGTTGGCAGGCCATCACCTTTGTATTTGGCAGCAAGGCTCAGTCAGCAATGTGATGGCGCAAAAATTTGGCTTAAAAGAGAAGATTTGAATCATACCGGTGCACATAAAATCAACAATACCATTGGACAAATTTTATTGGCCAAAGCAATGGGTAAAAAACGCATCATTGCCGAAACCGGTGCTGGACAACATGGTGTGGCCACAGCCACAGTGGCTGCCCGATTGGGGCTCAAATGTGTAGTTTATATGGGTGAAGTGGACATTGCTCGTCAGGCAATTAACGTTTACCGTATGAAATTAATGGGTGCAGAAGTGCGCAGTGTGGACTCGGGCTCGAAAACTTTGAAAGATGCATTGAATGAAGCCATGCGTGATTGGGTGACTCATGTGGATGATACCTTTTATATTATTGGAACCGTAGCAGGCCCAGATCCCTATCCGCAAATGGTTCGTGATTTTAATTCAGTGATTGGTAAAGAGGCAAAAAAACAATTTGCAGAAAAAGTCGGTGGCTTACCTGATGCTTTGGTGGCTTGTGTCGGTGGTGGTTCTAATGCCATGGGTTTGTTTCATCCTTTTCTTGATGATTTATCGGTGAAAATTTATGGTGTTGAAGCAGGTGGACACGGTGTAGCAACAGGAGCACATGCAGCTTCAATAACTGCCGGCAAAGTGGGTGTGCTACATGGCAACCGCACCTATGTGATGTCAGACGATCAAGGACAAATCATTGAGACCCATTCTATTTCGGCGGGTCTGGATTATCCTGGAGTAGGGCCGGAACATGCTTTTTTAAATGAAACTGGTCGCGCTCAATACGTCACCATCAACGATGATGAAGCTTTGCAGGCATTCCATACTTTGACCCGAATTGAGGGTATTTTACCTGCTTTAGAAAGTTCACATGCGGTAGCCTATGGTTTGAAACTGGCAAAAACCATGAGTAAAGACCAAAACATCATTGTTAACCTTTCTGGCAGAGGAGATAAAGATGTGCACACCATTGCGGCATTGGAAGGAGTGACCGTATGAGTTTATTGAAAACAACTTTTACAAAATTGTCAGGTAAGAAAGCCTTAATTCCTTTTGTTACAGCGGGACACCCTAATGCTGACATGACCGTTGGCATCATGCATCAATTGGTAAAAAGTGGTGCTGATGTGATTGAGTTGGGTGTGCCTTTTTCTGACCCGATGGCAGATGGGCCGGTTATTCAACATGCGTCAGAAAGAGCCATTGCAACTGGTACTGGTATCAGAGAAACCATTGCTATGGTTAAACAGTTCAGAATTCAGAATCAGAGTACACCCGTGGTGCTAATGGGTTACCTCAATCCAGTGGAGTGTATGGGATACACTGAGTTTGTTGCAGCAGCACAGGATGCTGGCGCAGATGCAGTTCTTTTGGTTGACAGTCCGCCAGAAGAATCGACTGAATTGTTAGAACTACTTAAACAAGCCGATATGGAGCAAATATTTCTGATTGCGCCAACCACAACCGAAGAGCGAAAACAAATGATTTGCCAACATGCCAATGGTTTTGTTTACTATGTGGCCCTCAAAGGTGTTACTGGATCAGCCAATTTAGATAGCCATGCGGTAAATAAAGATTTACAAAGTGTTCGAAAACATACTGATTTACCAATTGCTGTAGGCTTTGGAGTCAAAGACACTCAATCTGCCATAGCGGTGGCTGAACAAGCCGATGCGGTGGTGATTGGCAGTGCATTAGTGAATTTATTGGATCAGTGTCAGTCTATCATAGAAGCTGAAAAAGCCATTGATGCATTTATAAAACCTATCAGAACAGCGCTCGATTCGCTATAATGCAAGGTCTGTCTTTAAAATTATTGGAGCTCACATGAGTTGGTTTCAAAAAATTATGTCTTCAAGGATTCGTACTGAAGGCGGTGATAAAAAGAAAAACATTCCTGAAGGATTGTGGGGTAAATGCAAAGCTTGTGAAGCAGTTTTGTATCAACCCGAAGCTTTGAAACATGGCAAAGTATGTCCTAAATGTGGTCATCATGAATCCTTGTCTGGTCGTGAACGTATTGAATATTTTTTGGACGGAGCACCTATGCAAGAAATTGCGGCTCATGTTAAACCCGAAGACCCACTGAAATTCAAAGACACCAAAAAATACAAGGACCGCATCATTGCAACACAAAAAGCCACAGGTGAAAATGATGCGCTGATTGCGGTTAAAGGACAACTTAAAGGTCGCGATGTGGTGGTAACTGCATTTGATTTTAAATACATGGCAGGTTCCATGGGGTCTGTTGTTGGTGAAAAATTTGTCCGTGCGGTGCATTATGCTTTGGAACACCAGTTGCCATTGATTAATTTTGCTGCCTCAGGTGGTGCCAGAATGCAGGAATCCTTGTTTTCGTTGATGCAAATGTCTAAAACTTCAGCGGCACTTAATCGCATGAAGATGGCAGGTTTGCCGTATATTTCGGTATTAACAGACCCAACAACTGGCGGAGTTTCTGCTTCTTTGGCGATGTTGGGTGATATTAATATCGCTGAACCAGGCGCTTTGATTTGTTTTGCAGGTCCTCGAGTGATTGAGCAAACTGTTCGAGAAACTTTGCCAGAAGGTTTTCAGCGCAGTGAGTTCTTGTTGGAAAAAGGTGCGATAGATATGATTGTCTCCCGTCATGACTTGAGCGAAAAAATTCATCAATTATTATCACTGTTAAAGCCCGAAGACGCACCTGCAATTGAACCCGATGAAGTCATTGTTGCTGATGACCACCCACAACAGTGATCCAAAGCAGCAACTGCTTAACCGGCTTAATGAGCTGAATCAGTACAAAATTGACTTGGGTCTAGAGCGTTTGGCTCAGGTCTATGAACGACTCAAACTGGATCAATATCAGCCTAAAATCATTACGGTTGGTGGCACCAATGGCAAAGGATCAACTGTAGCAGCCTTATGTGTCATGTTAGCGGTCCAAGGCCAGACTTATGGTGCCTTTACTTCACCCCATATTTTTCAGTTCAATGAACGCATCAACATCAATGGTGTAACTGCTGCTGATGATGAAATTTTGGAAGCTTTTGCGCTGATTGATGCGGTTCGTGCTGAGATTGAGTTGTCTTATTTTGAATATGCCTTTCTGGCGGCCATGCTGATTTTCAGGAAGTATCGAATAGATTATGCGGTTTTGGAAGTTGGCTTGGGTGGTCGTTTGGATGCCACTAATGTGGTTGATGCTGATGTGACCATCATCACTACTGTCGATTTAGACCATATGGCCTGGTTGGGCGATGACATTGAAACAATAGCCAAAGAAAAGGCAGGGATTATGCGGCCCAACCAGCCGGTTATTTATGGCGATACGAATACACCCAAAGCCATCCTAAAACAGGCTGAAGTTTTACCATCGGAACTGTTAAAGTTTGGAGTGGCGTATCAAATAACTAACCATGGCAGTGGTTTTGATTACCAGTACGCGTCGTTGCAGTACAGAGATTTACCTTTTCCCAATCTAAAAGGTGATTGGCAATTGAAAAACTTTGCAGCAGCGTTAACAGCCATGTTGAAATTGGGTTTTAGCTTCAGCCATGAGCAGCTTTCCCAGGTCCTCAACACTTGGTATGTGCCCGGACGTATGCAAACCATCCAACAAAATCCCTTGGTCATCGCTGATGTTGCACACAACCGACAATCGGTTCAAAAGTTAGCTCAATGGCTCAAAGCCAACCCAATTGAAGGCTGCACTCGAGCGGTATTTTCAGTGTTGGGTGATAAAAATTTGAGTGGTTGGATTGAGCAATTGGATGAGCTTATTGACCACTGGTTTGTATTTGAACTGGCAGGGCAAAGAGCCATGCCTATTAACGAGCTAAAAATAACCCTGGCCGATCATGTAAGTTTGATTTCGGTATTTGAGTCGGGACAACAAGCCCATCAAATGGCGCTTAAGCTATCTGAATCCGAAGATCGCATTATTATCTTCGGCTCATTTCATGTATTGGATGAGGTACTTAGGGAGCGACCTCATCATTAACTATCAATTCATTTAGCCCGTGATAAATTTTTTCCATTCAATTTTATGAAAAACATCTGAAATTTCACAAGCAAAAATGTCTGACTGGTGAATAAACAGAATGGGTCTGCCTCTAAACCAACGGGTGCGCTCTCTATTTTTTTTCATCAATAAAGCAATACAATGTTTCTTAAAGTGAAGACCAATGGAATGGATTTAGCACTGCATCAAATTAATCACAACTTTGAATGTTTTGATCAGAAAGGTTCATGTTTAAGTTTAACCGAGAATTCTGGGTCAGCTGTATTGTGCTGTTGGAACAGGGGAAAAGGAATATTAAAGTTCAAGCTCAATTACTTAATAAGTCTTGAGAAGGTTGACAAGTGTATTGAATTTGGATTTATAGAAATTTGATAGATGTTGGATCAAAGAGAAAAGACGCATCCAGATTAAAAAAAACTGGATGCGCTTATCATCATCATTGCCTTCAAAGACAATATTACCACACACACTTTAATTATTTACTTTGAAATAATTTCAAAGTTTTAATTATCACACATGCCTATTGTAAATGTACATGAAATGCCATAAAATACCTTGCATAAAAATATGCAGGGTATTGACAATTGAATCAAAAAGAAGTAATCGACCGTTTGAACTTGGCTTTGAAAGCTTTTGCAGAAATGATTTATCAATTCGATGTCCCTCAAGCGGAAGTTTGGAAGCTGGTGAGGTGGCATCTTGCACATATTGCTAAAGCAAATAGTGATGAAGATGAATCCCAAAAAAATATAGCTGCTAGGGCGGGTTTGGACCGCAATAGTTATGCCAAATTTATCAAAGAACCGCCCCCCGAAACAAAACCGTCAAATTTATCAGCACTGATCACAACTGCGTACGCTCAAAGTGATGATGGGGAGTTGTCAATCAAAGAGTTTTATGAAATATCTGAAAAAGTGATGAGAAGCACCATGTCACCACAGAATACGCTTGAGGAGTTAATAAGTCGTAAAGTCATTACATTCAAAGAAAATTCATCTACACACATCATCATACGTAATGAAGGTTTATATACATCCGGCATGTCTGAGTCATATGTTAATGTTTTTTCATCAACACTCAACAAAGTTATTACAACACTGTTGCACAACAGGGATGCTAAAGAATCAGATCAGCTGTTTCAAGCCAACTTCTATTCAACTCAGATGCCTTTGAATCAACAAAGAGAGTTCAAGCAATACACCAGAGATGAATTTTGGGCGTTGCGGGTTCGATTGAGAAAAAAAATTGAAGAACTTGAAAAACCAGAATTGCCTGTTGGGGCTTTTTCAGAGGTGGGTGTGTCATTACTGCAGACCTATTTATCCAAACATAAATAAATTTAAATAATAATCAGGAGCCATATCATGAAAAAATCATTAACACTTTTTACTCTTTTAGCTTTAAGTTCATTGTCTTTCGGTGCTGAGGATGGTACAGGACAAGACAAAAATGCCATAAATAACCAGTACTATGAATACTGCCAATTTGTGATTAAGGCGGAAGATGGTACCGGTCAAAATAAGGCCGAAGATGGTACTGGTCAGAACAAAGCAGAAGACGGTACAGGGCAGGGTAAATCAATACATCCGGCTCTAGAATTATGCAACCGTATTTATAAGTAAAAGCACACTCAGAAAGACAGGGAAGTCTTTTTAGCTCTCAACAGGGTATTCCAGGGATGGTGTATGACCATAGGGTAAGAATTCACACACATAACACACACACTTCTTGCCCTATGGTTATTTTGAGTGTAACACCTGGTTCTATGTGGCGCTTATTAGGCCTATGTCATAGCTAGGGATGTTTATATGCGTTCCCAGCTTGTCTAAGAAACAACCTGGTTTATTTACTCGTCCCTGAAAAAATCTATCCTGACCTTTTTCAGTATTGGCCACAAAAAACTTTACTACAAAGTGCGATTTTGCAGATGTTTTTTGACCTTTCTTGAGCCTCACAGCTCAAGGTGGCACGTCCATGTGCCATATCATCGACAAGAAAAATGCATGGTATCCTCTATTTCCTGGTCAAAAAAATGGAATTTGTAAGTGGTTTCTTATGTTTAACAATAAGCTATGGATTTTCAGGTTCAACTATTTAGTCCGTCTGGCAGCCAGAGGACAACTGAAAAACTGTTCGACAATTTTTTTGATTAATTGCTCGCCAATTTCAGCCAAGTTTCAACCACTGTGTCCGGGTTTAGTGACACACTTTCAATGCCTTGATCAAGCAACCACTGAGCCAGATCTGGATGGTCGGATGGGCCTTGGCCGCAGATGCCGATGTATTTACCGCGTTTTTTACAGGCACTGATGGCCATAGACAGCATTTTTTTCACAGCAGGGTCGCGCTCATCGAATAAGTCGGCTATGATGCCTGAGTCTCTATCCAGGCCCAAAGTCAATTGGGTCATGTCATTGGAGCCAATGGAAAAGCCATCAAAAATGTCGAGAAACTCATCGGCCATTAGGGCATTGGATGGTAGTTCACACATCATGATGATTTTCAGGCCATTATCGCCTTGTTTCAGGCCGTTCTTGGCCATCAGGTCGATCACGCCTTGACCTTCAGCCAATGTTCTGACGAAGGGTACCATGGCCCAAACATTTGTCAAACCCATGTCATCACGGATGAATTTCAGTGCTTCACATTCCATTTCAAAACAATCCACAAATGAATCATCTAGATAACGCGATGCGCCACGAAAGCCCAACATGGGATTTTCTTCATGGGGTTCATATTGAGCACCACCAATCAGGTTAGCGTATTCATTGGACTTAAAGTCTGATAAACGCACAATCACTGGTTGTGGATTGAACGCCGCCGCCAGGGTCGAAATACCTTCCGCCAAGCGCTTAACGAAATAGTCTCTGGGTGAAACATAAGCGGCCACCATAGGATCAGTGATTTGTCGTACTGATTCAGGTTGAGAATCGTAATTCAGTAGAACTTTGGGGTGGATGCCAATCATGCGGTTTATGATGAATTCAAGTCGAGCCAAACCAATGCCAAAGTTAGGCAAATTTTGAAAATCAAAGGCACGATCGGGGTTACCAACATTCATCATAATTTTCAAAGGCGCTTCAGGCATGTTTTTCAAATCAGTGGTGTGGATATCAAAACCCAACAAGCCATCATAGACATAACCAGTATCGCCTTCACAACAAGAAACCGTCACCTCAGCTTCATGTTGAATTTTCTGCGTGGCATCACCACAACCTACAATCGCCGGAATGCCCAACTCACGTGCAATGATTGCCGCATGGCAGGTGCGCCCGCCACGGTTGGTCACAATCGCAGCGGCTTTTTTCATGATGGGTTCCCAATCCGGATCGGTCATATCGGTGATCAACACATCGCCCTCGTTGATTTGATCCATTTGGCTGATACTTTTGATGACTTTGGCGGTTCCTTGCCCGACCTTTTGCCCAATACTACGGCCTTCACAAACCACGCTACCGGATTTTTGCAGGGCATAACGTTCAATTTGTTGGCCTTTAGCTTCTCTCGACTTAACCGTTTCAGGTCTGGCTTGCACGATGTATAAACCACCGGTGATACCATCTTTGGCCCATTCAATGTCCATTGGGCGACCATAATGCTGTTCAATGGTTAAAGCCATCTGTGCCAGTTGTTGTACTTCATCATCGGTGATGGAGAATTTTTGACTGCGCTGTGCATCAATGTTTTGTGTTTGTACACCCGTATCACCGTAAACCATTTCAATGGATTTGGAACCCAGGTTGCGACGTAATACTGCTGGATTATTAGCCTTCAAAGCCGGTTTGTACACGTAAAACTCATCAGGGTTTACTGCACCTTGTACCACCATTTCACCCAAGCCGTAAGAAGAAGTTATGAACACGACATCATCAAATCCTGACTCGGTATCCATGGTGAACATCACACCGCTGGCTGCGATGTCAGAGCGTACCATTTGTTGAACGCCCGCTGATAAATACACATCGTCATGATCAAATCCATGATGCACGCGGTAAGAGATGGCTCGGTCGTTATACAATGAGGCAAACACTTCATGGGCTTTTTTCAGAATCTCATCAGCACCATTAACGTTCAAAAATGTTTCCTGTTGTCCTGCAAACGATGCATCTGGCAAATCTTCAGCGGTTGCAGAAGAACGCACGGCCACAGAGAAGTCAGTGCCCAAATCATTTTTCATTTCAGCATAAGCATTACGAATGGCTTGTTCCAGTGGAGCTTGAAAGGGTGTATCCAATACCCAGCCACGAATTTTTTCGCCAGCTTCTCTCAAGTCATCAATGTTGTCAGTATCGAGTTTTTTTAATTCGGTGCTGATACGTTTATTCAAACCAGAAGTTTGTAAAAACTCCTTAAAAGCGTCAGCTGTAGTAGCAAAACCACCCGGTACTTTCACGCCCAACCCATGTAAATGGGTAATCATCTCACCCAAGGAGGCATTTTTGCCACCTACCTGGTCTAAATCGTTCATGTTAAGTTGATCAAGTTTGATGATGTATTGGGACATGAATTTCTCTGTTGGTTCAAAAGCCCAGTATTTTATCGCAACCCACCTCAAGTTTGCACAAGACCTTGGGATAATTTTTTTCATGGAACCAAAAAATCATCGGTTCTCTTTTTTGATTATTACTGGCATTATTTGAGATTTTATATCCTTCCAAATCTTTTAAATGGCTTTCATTCTTACAGGTTTTCATCTGAATACAGATATTTTTAGTTTTAGTGACAGAAAATTAATCAAAAAAATGTGCGATAACTGAATTAATTTGCCTTGAGTACTGTAATTGATTATTGAATAGGAGTTGGTCATGAGCAGTACGTCCCTAAAAATTATTTTTTTAATATTGGTTTCGTTACAAGTGAGCGCGACCAATGAATTAGAAAACTTACAAGGAGACTTAACGGTTATTACCGTTGGTGCCGACAGTACCTGTGATTTTAATTCTATCGAAACCGCCCTTGATTCGATTCCTGCAGGAAACACCCAAACTTACAGCATACGAATCACTAATCAGCAATTATGGCCAGGAGGCTTGTTCATTGGTAACAAAAATAACCTCACATTACAGGGTGGCTATGGTAATTGTGTAGATGCAGCAGCTGGTTTAGCCAATGGTCCCAATGCGGTGATTGATGGTCAGGGAGAAAGTTTCCCGGGTATCACGGTGCACAGTCAGTCAAGTGCCATCCATCTGTTCAAATTAACCATCCAAAATTTCACCACCTTGGGCGGAGTTGTCTTCAGCGATGATTCGTCCGGCATCATCAGCCAAACCACCATCAGTAACAATCGGCGGACTCTTTTTGATAGTGTGGGTGGGGGGCTTTCTGTGTTGAGCAACTCATTTGTCCGGGTCAGTAATTCACTGATCGATGGCAATGAATCGTTCAACGGGGGTGGTGTGGCCTGTGCTCACAGCACAGTTGAAGTGATCAATACCACCATCAGCAACAATAAGACGGTTGAGACTGGCAATGATTTCGCTAACCGAGGCAAGGGTGGTGGCATCTATGCGACTGACTTTTGTGTCCTTAAAATTGATAATTACATCACCGTCAGTAACCAAGGGACTGGATTCGGCAAAAAAATCATCCACAACACCGCTACCATACAAGGTGGTGGATTGTTTGCCAATGGTGGCAGCACCGTTGAAATCAACAAAGCAATCACTTCGACCACCCAGGACGGACAGCAAGTGGTGTTCGAAGACAACCAGATTCTGCATGATGTGCAGTTTGCGGTTAACGGAGCAGGCATGGCCATCTCCGGATCTGGCACAACTGTCGATGCCTACCAATTGGCGCTTTACGGTAATGACATTGATGCCAGCATGCTGTTTGGCAGCGGTGGTGGTTTGTTTGCTGGCAATGGTGCCACCTTCAGCATGCGGATCAATAAATCACTCAACCACTGCATTCAGGAAAACATACCCTCAAACGCTTGCAATCAAATCCAGGGCAACACAGTACTTAATGGCGTGGCTGCTGGTTTCGTTACCAACAGTAATGCGGTGGTTGATATTTACCAGACTGACATCAGTGGCAATGTCGCTCAGGATGCTCACTTGGGCTCGGTATTTGGTGCGGAAGTCAACATGCAGGGTAATGTGATACACAACAATGGGCTGTTATTTAACCCCAATACCACCCAATTGATTGCAGCCTCAACCGGCAGTGTGGTGAATATTGATTTCAGCACCATTGCCGATAATCATTTGTTTTCAGGTCCGGTGATCAGTGGTTTTGCCGCAGACCGCATTGCCTTAACTCGATCAATCATCGATGAAAACAGCAATACACCAGTGTTTGCTGACAACCAACAAAACCCAAGCAATTTGACCTTATTCCGGTGTTTACTCACCCATGAAAACAGTTCTTTTTTTGGCACCACCATTGTGTTGGGCAGCGCCGATTATGTCCCGGGTTCAACTTATCGCCTGGAACAAGGGTCATTGGGTCTGACAATGTGCAACCACAACAGTGCCGACTTGTTTCCGGAAAATGACATTGACGGCGAGTTCAGAACAGGTTGTACCGGACAAATATGTCCTCCGGCCAGTTTTGATGCAGGTGCTGATGCCACTTTCTGGTTTGATGTCATTTTCAAAGACCGTTTTGAGTAACAGCCAACAATTTAAAAGAGGTGACACATGAGAATTTTAATACTGACTTATTCATTTTGTCTGATGCTCGCACATACAAGTCAATCTTATGCAGGCACCACCATTTTGACAGTGGGAACGGACCAGAACTGCGACTTCAACACCATCCAGTCTGCGATCAATTTTGTACCAGATGACGATCCGCAATCATTTGCTATCCACATCACCAATCAACAAGTATGGCAAGAAAACTTGAGCATTGGCAATAAACTGAATTTGGGTTTTAAAGGGCAGTTTGTAAACTGTCAAACAGCTGCAAGCAATACACACGCAGGTTCCTTAACCACGCTAGACGGCAGCGGTCTTTTGACAACCACGATTTTCGTTAATGCGTCACAAGGTATCCATTTCACCCGTTTCATTATCACTGGCAGTACTTTTGGCGGTATGACAATTGGAACAGAATCCAGTGTCTCACTGATTCAGTCATCGGTGATAAACAACAGCAACAACTCAGGCGGTGGCATTAAGATTTCCAATGATTCATTTATCTTCATTTATTTGTCTGAAATCAGTAACAATGTCGCCAGCCACGGCGGCGGTCTACATTGTGATGATTCAGAGGTGATCGTGAACAGAAGTCAAATCATGCACAATCAAGCGAATGAAACTGGTGGAGGGATCTACGCAACGAACCATTGTGAACTGAGTTTGAATGGTGCTTCATCAATCAACAACACAACCACGGAACTCATGGCCAACACAGCCGGTCGCTTTGGCGGTGGACTGTACGCAGAATTGGGCTCAAATGTCGTCATTAACGACCCCAACACCATCAACACCAGCTACAAAAATCCGGTATTCATTGCACAAAATAAAATCAGCAACACGATCACCAATCAAAATGGGGCAGGAGCCGGGGTTTATTTAAACGGTTCTGGCACGCAAATGACAGCTTACAAAATTGTCTTTGATCGAAACAGCATTGATGACAATCTGATGTTTGTGGGCGGCGCTGCGATGGCGATCGACAATCAGGCGATTTTACAAATCAAGCACACGCCAGGAGATGACAACCATTGCGGTGTGAGCTTTTCCAGCAACCATACCTGTAACCAAATCAAGCACAACATCACTAAAAGCGGGGATGCAGCGGTGATCAAAATCACCGGTGGGGCACAGGCTGATATCCGTAACATCAGCATTTTCGGTAACGAAACCTCAACCAATACCAATCAGTTGGCCTCGGTACTGAACGGTGATTTAATTATGCAGGGGGCTTTGATTTATGACAACGGCACCACACCGAATCCCCCACAGGTGCAAGTTCCTACACGTCTTTTTCGGGTCAGTCCAGCGGGCACTTTCCACGGTGATTTTCTGACCATTGCAGACAACCGCTTATGGGGCGGCTGGGTGATTGAGTCTATTGGCAGTCCGCAACTCAATCTGACTCGTTCAATCATTGCTGAGGACCCCATCGAATCGGTGTTAAACGACAGCATCAACAACCCCAGTGCCAAACTGTTCAAATGTTTACTCACCCATGAAAATAACTCTTTCACCGGCACCGGAATCACGGTGGGCTCCCCCACTTTTCAACCCACTTTACCTTACCATTTGGGCAGCGGTTCTTTGGGCGTCAATCTGTGCACCCATGGCTTTGGTGATTTGTTTCCCGAGGATGACATCGATGGCGAAGAGCGCGGTCCCTGCCCGAATCTTTGTGCACCACAACGATTTGATGCCGGTGCCGATGAATTCCATTTCAGTGATTTGATTTTCAAAAATGGTTTTGCGCCGTTGTTGTAGCTGTATGGGCTAATTGGGTTGATGTATTTTATTGATTGGAGGATGACAGCATGAATCACTCAGGCTTATTAGAATGGTTAATGCTTTTTAATTTATTGACAGTGGCAGTTGATGACCGGACAACTTCAGCTCACTCCACGAAGTTCGAAAACGATGCCCCTCAATCGACTGCTGTACGGTCCCTGGTTGAGAACTTGAAGTTAACTCCCTTGGATGGCTTAACCAATGACGGCTTTGGTTGGTCCGTCAGCCTTGGTGCTAACAGGGCTGTCATTGGGTCTTATTTGGATGATCACAATGCCACCAACTCAGGTTCGGCTTATGTGTTTGATTTTGATGGCCAGAACTGGAGTCAAACACAAAAATTAATGGCTTTGGATGGTGCCAGTTCTGATCAGTTTGGATCGGCGGTCAGTCTGTCTGGTGATCGGGTGGTTATTGGGGCTCATTTGAATGATGACAATGGTGATGACTCAGGTTCAGTCTATGTATTTGATTTTGACGGTGTGAGTTGGCATCAGACACAGAAACTGACCGCCAATGATGCGGCTGCTTTTGATGAGTTTGGCCATTCCTTAAGCCTGGACGTTGATCGGTTGATTATTGGGGCTCCTTTCGATGATGACAATGGCAGCAATTCTGGATCGTCTTATGTATTTGAATTTGATGGTATGAACTGGAACCAGACTCAAAAGCTGACGGCAACCAATGGGTTGGGTGGTGATAACTTTGGCTATTCAATCAGTGTCTTTGGCGACCGCGCTTTGATTGGTGCTTTCAAGGATAATGACAACGGCAGTAACTCTGGTGCAGCATACGTATTTGACTGGAATGGTACGAGTTGGACAGAACAACAAAAATTAACGGCTGTCGATGGTGCAGCCTTTGACCTTTTTGGCGTAGCACTTTGTCTGTTTGGTGATCGTGCCTTGATTGGGGCATCTCTGGATGATGACAACGGCGAAAGCTCAGGATCCGCTTATGTGTTTGAATTCAATGGGAACAACTGGCAACAGACGCAGAAACTGACGGCCTCGGATGCTGCGGCATTCAAAGAGTTTGGCAGCTCGGTGAGTTTGTCCGGTGATCGCGCCATCATCGGGGCACACCTGGATGATGAAATTGGTACCAACGCTGGTTCAGTTTATGTGTATGATTTTCATGGTATTACTTGGGGTGAATCACAAAAACTGGCGGCCCATGATGTCACCGCCTTTGACAATTTTGGCCAAGCCGTCAGTGTCTTCGCCGACCACGTACTGATCGGGGTACCCGGTGATGATGACAACGGGTCGCAGTCTGGATCGGCTTATGTTTATGCAATTGATCTGATTTTTTACGATGGTTTTGATGGGCCTTGATGGCTATTGGGTGTTCAGCGGAGCAATCTTCGCCAGTCTTTGTTGGGCTTGCTGAGTGATCGGATGATCCGCTCCATAAACTCGAGTTTTGCGTTCCAACACCGACTCTATCAAAGGCTGGGCCAGGTCATTTCGCCCGATTAAATGATAGCTCCAAGCCAACGAACCTTGCATTTCTAAAGTGGCTAAATGATTGTCACCAATGGAGGCCAGAGCCAGGGGAATTTGCGTCTGCAATAACTCGATGGCCACTTCAGGCCGTCCAGTCTTGTGATAAATCTCAGCCAGACTGCTTTGTGCCTGAAAAGTGCTTTCATGGGTGGCAGAATAGTGCTCAATCAAGGCCGGGATCAGCTCTTTGGTGGCCTGTTCCGCCTGTTCATAACGGCCAAAATTGATGTAACCACTGGCCAAATTGTTCTGGATGAATAACCTAATGGCCATTGGCATGTCGTATTTGATGGCATCTGCCAGGTTTTCTTCATTAACCTGTAGGGATTGTTCTAATTTCCCAGAGTGACTCAAAACGCTGGCGTAATTGATTCTGACCTGAAACAGCTGGACACTGTCATTGCCCAGGTATTGGTTGGCAATGGGTAAGATCCTTTCATATGTGGTAATGGCTTGGTCGAACTTACCCAATGTCGCATACACCCTGGACAACATCAAATGACAACCAATGGCATTCCAGTTCGAGGTTCCGCGGAATGATTCAGCAATTTCAACACAGCGTTGTAGTGGTGGTATCGCTGCTTCGAATTCTGACAGTTCAATCAGAATTTGCCCCTGTTGTTGAAATGTGACTGAGGCATCGAAGTTGATGACTTCGTTTTCCCACATTTGTATAGATCTTTGGTTGTACTGTTTGGCCAAATCAAAAGCTTGCTGTTTCAAATGGAGGCTGGTGAAGGCATCATATAGCCGAATTTTTATGCGCTTTTGCTGATCCAGGACTGTTGTGGCATGTTTCTCAGCTTGGGCCAGTAATTGTGCCGCTTCATCCAGTGAGTTTTGTACCATTTTAATGTCCGCCATGCGGATCAAGGCACTGATGGTATAACTACTTTTTGAATTCGGATTGTCGATGATGGCCTGCAACAATTCAGCTTGCTTGCTGTATTCACCGAGGCTATCTAAGCTATGGGCGAATGAATAATAAATTCGATTTCTCACTGCATCTGATAACACCGCATTGTTTTGGACTTCTGTGATTTTTTGCAACACCACATCTTTCATCAAGATGTTTTCACCCATTTCAATGGAAGATGGTGAACGAATGATGTCATTCAGTATTTCATTCACAGCTTCTGTTTCCTTTTGGCTCTGGATCAGCTTTTGGTTGGCCAATCCGGTTTGGTAGGTGTTGTACCAACTCAGTGCTGTGATGGAAAACAGCAACAAAAAGGCCAGACCTATTTTTTGCTTTTTGTTGCGGTTGGCCGGGATGCGCTCGATTTCCTGTAGCGACGAATGAATTTGATGGATGTCGGGTCTTTGTTGCGGATCAGGAGTGAGCATGGCCATGATCAAAGACCTGATTTTTTTACCGTAGACAGACGGTAGGGTAAACGGTTCTACTTGTTCTGATAAAACCGAACTTTTCAAGGTGGCGAAATCTGCAGCTTGGAAGGGGTATTTTTCGTTGAATAAATAATACAGGACCACTCCCAGCGAGAACACATCAGCCATTTGCGAAGGCTGGGCGCCTTGAAACTGTTCGGGCGCCATGGCCAATGGAGTTAATGGTTGCAAATTTGTGGTTGCTGATCCGTCCTGCTTCACACTGGTGCCAAAGTCCATCAGCACCACGCCGCGCTCATCTTCGACCATGATATTGAGGTTTTTGATGTCACCGTGAGCCAATTGTTTGTTGTGAACGGCAGCAACCGCCTCAGCGAGTTGAATCGCCAAATTCAGCTTGTCTTCAATGGTCATCTCTGGATGGTTAGTCAGATATTCACTCAGATTTTTGCCCTTAAGCAACTCGCCCCAATAACCGGCAAAGCCCTGATCGAAGCCAGCACCATACACCGCCATGATGTGTGGGTGTCTGACCTGAGCCATGCGTTTGGCTTCTCCGACAAATTTTTCCGGACTGATGTAATGGCTACTGAACGGGTGCAGGATTTTCAGCGCCACATGTCGATCCAATACTGGATCAAAGGCCTGGTAAACAGCACCAACGCCACCACTGCCAATACACTGGATTACTTCAAGTCGATCCCAAACCGAACCAGACAAATCTATGTCGGTAAAACTTCTGTTGTGCTGGAAGGCAAGTTTTACCCGTTGAATTTTTCTGAAAGAGTCACTGATTTTCTGGGATGATTGGGCTATGAAATGATGGGGCTGAACGGTTTCTCCTAATGCCAGTTGTTCGGCTTCAGACAACAGTTTTTCCATGTCATTCATGACATAACCTCGGCCAGTTTAAGTAAACATCGGCTGACATACATTCTGGCGGCATTGGCCGATGGCTTGCCCAGTAAAGCAGCAATTTCTTTGAAACTGAAGCCAAATTCAACCCGCATCACCACCGCTTCTTTTTCATCTTGACTGATTTTGCTCAAAGCTTCCTCGTAAGCCAACATGGAATCCAAGTGAGCACTGTGATGCAAAGTGCTGTGTTCAAGTGCTTTGGTTACATTCAATTCACTTTCCGGAGGGCGAGTGCTGATGAGTTTTTTGATGCGGTTGGCCAGAATCACCCTTAAATACACCAGAAAAGAACCTGCATATTGTGATTCAAACTGGTCAATTTTATTGAATCCAACCAACAAAGTTTCTTGCACCACATCAGCAGTTTCGTACAAGCTACGCATATATTGTGGCAGCCGACCATGAGCCCATTGTCGTAATATGGGGTCAAATATTTTCATCAAAGTTGCAGCAGCTTCTTGATCACCTTTTTTTGCTTGATCCAACAAGACTGCTGTTGCTGAAAGATTTTCCATCACACCCAATGCTGACATGCAAATGATGAATTTTATCTTATTGGTTGTTTTATTTCTGAGTAACTATACACAAAATATACTTTTTCATGATGTTGTGGTATTTTTTTGGGATTACTCTTCATTGAGTTATCATATAAGACACATTTTCAATGTGGCTAGAGGACTGGATGATAAAAAAGAAAAAATGTGCGATTTTTTATGTGTCAGACGGGACAGCGATTACTGCTGAGACGGTGGGACGTAGTTTAATTACGCAATTTGATGACATTGAATTTATTGAGAAGCGATTGGCGTTTATTAATGATGTTGAAACTGCACAGATGGCAGCAAAAATCATCAAAGACACACCTTCGGATTATCAACCTCTGGTCATTAACACGGTCGTTGATATTGAATTGCGAAAAATCATTCACTCAGCAGGCGGTTTAAAACTGGATCCTTTTAATCGCTTACTCAGAAGAATTGAAAGGAATTTGCAAATCAAAGCGAAACCTGTAGTGGGTCGGGCGCATGGTATGTCCGACAGTTATGCCTATAACAAAAGAATTGAGGCGACAAATTTTGCCTTATCACACGATGATGGTATGAATCTAAATCTGGAAAAAGCGGATTTGATATTGCTTGGAGTGTCAAGATCAGGTAAAACACCGACGTGTTTGTATTTAGCGCTTCATTATGGTTTGAAGGCCGCTAATTATCCCATCACAGATGAAGATTTGGACCGCATGCAGTTACCAGCAGAAGTGATGCAATATAAAGACAAGTTGTTTGGTTTGACTATTGATCCTTTTCGACTTTCACAAATTCGTAGTGAACGTCGGCCTAATTCGCGTTATGCCGAGTTGCGTAAATGTCAGATGGAGGTTAGCGATGCTGAAGTGATGTTTCATCGCAACCAAATCTCTTTTTTGAACACGACATTGACCTCAATTGAAGAAATTTCAGGTAAGATATTAATTGCTTTGGATTTAAACAAAAGATTGTATTAATGATTTTAACGGAACAGTACTTAACCCACAGACAGTTCATTCATCGGCATAACATTAGCCTGACGCAATTACATGAATATAATTTCAAATTGCTGTCCTATTTGCTGCCGGCCTTCAGGTCTGGTAATTTTTATCATGCCACCATTGATGATAAAACCTTTTTGCAAGTCAAGGTCAGAGAACGATTTAAATTCACCACTGAAATTTCTATGTGTATGGTGTTTGATGAGGTGGTCTCAGATGCACTGGTCATTCGTATCTATCACGATGCACAATTGGCTGAACTGGTTTATTCCAATGAATTTGAAAAACAGTATCGACAGATGGGTGGTCGGGTTGACATCAGTAACCAGGCAAACTTGCGATACAGTCAGAACTGTTTTTTAAATAAATGGTTGATTTTTTTGATTGAAAAAGGCTATCGTCAGCAATTGTGGAAAACAGTCAACAATAAGGCAGAAAAAAACGGCAAATAATGCCCAAAGAGGTAAGATTATAAATGAAACCAACCGACATCTCTGATCCACAATACTTTCATAAAGTGGTGGATTGTCAATATGCCTGTCCGGCACATACTCCTGTTCCTGAATACATACGTTTGATAGCCGCTGGTAAGTATGATGATGCTTACATGATTAACTGGCAGTCTAATGTGTTTCCGGGTGTTTTGGGAAGAACTTGTGATCGTCCATGTGAACCGGCCTGTCGTCGTGGTAGGGTGGAGGAAGAACCTGTGGCCATTTGTCGGTTGAAACGGGTGGCAGCTGATAACAAAAACGATATCAGACACCGTTTACCCGCCATACCTGAGCAAAAAAACGGTAAAAAAATTGCATTGATAGGTGCGGGCCCTGCTTCCTTGACTGTGGCCAGAGACTTGATGCCTTTGGGTTATGTAGTGGATTTATACGATGACCAACGCAAAGGCGGTGGTTTTATGCGCAGTCAAATTCCTTCGTTTCGTCTGCCTGAAGCGGTACTGGATGAAGAAGTTAATTACATCCTCGATATGGGTGTGATGACACATTTTAATCAGGAAGTGACCAGCATGAAAGACATGTTGGCTAAGGATTATGATGCGGTGTTTGTGGGAACCGGAGCGCCGCGAGGACGCGATTTGCCCCAATTAACTGGTCGCCAGGAAGGTGATGCCAATATCCACATCGGTATTGACTGGCTGGCCAGCGTTGCTTTTGAGCATATTAATAGAATTGGTAAAAAAGTTTTAGTACTCGGTGGTGGAAACACGGCAATGGATTGTTGCCGAACAGCCAAACGACTGGGTGGTGAAGATGTCAGAGTGGTGGTGCGCAGCCCCAAGGCCGAGATGAAAGCCTCGCCTTGGGAAATAGAAGATGCTGAGCATGAAGACATTCCTATGTATGAAAACCATAATCCCAAAGCCTTTGTTACTGAAAATGGTCGTTTAACAGGTATGTTGTTTGAATTGGTTGAACCGGTTTATGATGACAATGGACGCCGTACTTTGGTGCCGACTGGTGAAGAAGTTTTTATGGCCTGTGATGATGTCTTGATGGCGTTAGGTCAGTTGAATGCTTTTCCTTGGATTGAACGTGATTTAGGGATTGAATTCAATGATTGGGACATGCCTGAAGTCGATAAGTTGACCTTTCAGACCTCTTTGCCCAATGTGTTCGTTGGTGGTGATGCGGCCTGGGGACCTGAAAATGTGATTACTGCGGTGGCTCATGGTCATCAAGCGGCCATCTCCATTCACAAATATTGTCAAGGTGAGCCAACAACAGAAAGACCTACACCAGATGTGACCTTAATTAGTCAGAAAATGGGTTTTCATGACTGGCTTTATGATGCCCATGTATCGGATGATGATCGCCATATAGTGGCTTTGGAAGATAAACAGAAAGCTTTGGCTGATCGTAAACTTGAAGTGGAAAAAGGTTTCAATTTGGGGCAAGGTTACGATGAAGCCATGCGCTGTTTAAACTGTGATGTGCAAACCGTGTTTGATAAAGATCGTTGCATCGAATGTGATGCCTGTGAGGACATTTGTCCAGTTGATTGCATTAATTTCACTGACAACGAAGCAGATGAAGATAGATTGCGCAATAAACTCAAGGTTAAAGCCACCAACCAGGAACAAGACCTGTATGTTTCGGCAGAGCTCAAAACCAAAAGGGTGATGGTCAAAGACGAAAATGTCTGTTTGCATTGTGGTTTGTGTGCCGAGCGTTGTCCAACTGGAGCCTGGGATATGCAGAAATTTTTACTTAATGAAGCCAAAGCGGGGCGGTGATGATGAATACCATAAAAGCAACCAATGATTTTGTTATTCGCTTTGCCAATGTCAACGGCTCAGGTTCAGCCTCAGCCAATAATTTGTTCAGCAAAGCCGTGTTCCGACTGGGTGTCCCGGTTTCCGCCAAAAATATTTTTCCTTCTAATATTCAGGGGTTGCCAACCTGGTTTGAGGTAAGAATCAACGAACAAGGCTACTTGGGGCGTCGTGGTGGTTATGATTTCATTGTAGCAGTCAATGGTCAAACCATGGCTCGCGATTATAATGAGTTGTTACCTGGTGGCTACTTTTTTTATGACAGCTCAAAACGGTTGCCGGAAACTTTCAAACGGGATGACATCATTGAAATAGGCATTCCGTTGACCGAAATTTGTAACGCGCAATACACTGATCCCAGGCAAAGGCAGATTTTTAAAAACATCATTTATGTGGGGGCATTGGCTTATTTATTTGATATGGATTTTTCTGTCTTTGAAGATTCCATTAAATCTCAGTTTGCCAAAAAAGCCAAACTCATTGAGCCCAATATTCAGGCATTGATGTTGGGATTTAATTATGCCAGAGAAAACCATGAGGATGTTTGCGGCTTGAACATTCATCGTCGTGACTTGTGTGGTGATCAAATTTTGATGGAAGGCAATGCCGCAGCCGGATTGGGTGCAGTTTTTGCCGGTGCTACCGTTGCTGGCTGGTATCCTATTACGCCTTCAACCTCTGTGGTTGAAGCCTTTGAAAAATTTTGTAAAGCCTATCGGATTGATAAAGAGACTGGTAAAAACAAGTTTGCCATTGTTCAAGCAGAAGACGAGCTGGCAGCCATTGGTATTGTGATTGGGGCCAGTTGGAATGGTGCCAGAGCCTTTACGGCGACTTCAGGACCTGGCGTGTCCTTGATGAGCGAATTTTTGGGGTTGGCCTATTTTTCTGAAATTCCAGTGATGTTAATGGATATTCAAAGAACCGGCCCGAGTACAGGTATGCCGACTAGAACGCAACAATCTGACTTGATTTCAGCCGCTTATGCTTCTCATGGAGATACCAAAAACGTGCTGCTATTCCCGGCAAATCCAACTGAATGTTTTCAAATGACGGTTGTAGGTTTCGATTTGGCAGAACGTTTACAAACACCTGTAATTTTGATGAGTGACCTCGATTTAGGTATGAATGTTCATCAGTGTGACCCCATACAATGGGATGATGCGAAAGTTTATGATCGTGGTAAAGTGCTGAATAAACAACAATTGAACGACTTAACTGAGCGCTGGGGACGTTATCTGGATGTCGATGGAGATGGCATACCTTATCGAACCATTCCGGGAACCCATCCGGAAAAAGGGGCTTATTTTACTCGTGGATCCTCACATGATGAATATGCGGCTTATACCGAAGATGGACAAGTGTATGCCAGAGGCATGCAACGTTTGTTAGTTAAATGGGATACGGCGAAAAAAATCGTACCACCTGCTGAAATCTCTGGCAATGAAAGTTCGGTAGGAGTGATATATTATGGCACCAGTGATTACTCCAGCCAGGAAGCCTTGGATAAACTAAGAATCACTCAAGCGATTGATGCCATGCGAATCAAGGCATTTCCATTTGGTCAAGAGGTGGCCGCATTTGTCGCATCACATCAGCAAATTTTTGTGATTGAACAAAACAGAGACGCACAGATGAAGACTTTGCTAGTTAATGAATTGGGCGCAAATCCGGCCAAATTCATCGAAATTCTGAATATCGATGGTATGCCAATCACTGCAGAATTTTTGGTCAATGAAATACAGGGAAATTTGCATCAAAACAACCCAATGAACCAACAGGAGGCTTGAGGTGACTTTTATCAGACCTAATTTTAGACATCCAGAGCACCATACCAATGAGATTGGTTATTCGATCAAAAACTATGAAGGTGCGCTTTCCACATTGTGTGCTGGCTGTGGCCATGACTCTATCAGTGCAGCCATCATCAAGTCATGTTTTGATTTAAACCTGGAACCACACAAAATTGCAAAAATTTCGGGTATTGGCTGTTCATCCAAAACCCCAACTTATTTTTTGGGTAAAGCCCACGGCTTTAACTCGGTACATGGTCGCATGCCATCGGTAACTACTGGTGCCAACATGGCTAATAAGGACTTGTTGTACATAGGTGTTTCTGGCGATGGAGACACCGCGTCAATTGGTATGGGACAATTTGCGCATGTGGTCAGGCGTAATCTGAACATGGTTTATATTGTGATGAATAATGGTTGTTATGGATTAACCAAAGGTCAGGATTCTGCCACAACAGACAAAGGTTCTGCCGGTAAAAAAGGTATTCCTAGTGTGTTTGATTCCATTGATTTATGCCAGTTGGCTTTGCAATTGGGTGCTGGTATGGTTGCGAGAAGTTTTTCCGGTGACAAAAAACAATTGATACCTTTAATTAAGGCAGCCATTAAACACCCAGGTTTTGCGTTTATTGATGTGGTATCTCCATGTGTGACATTCAATAACACCCCGACTTCAACCAAGGGTTATGAATGGGTCAGAGATCATCTGGAGGCCACCGACACCATTGACTTTATTCCTGCCAAAACTGAAATTACTATTGACTATCCCGAGGGTGCATCCAGGCGGGTTCAACTGCATGATGGCAGTGAATTATTGTTGCATAAAAACTCTGCAGATTATGATTTAAGCAGCCGCAAGGAAGCCATGAATCGCATTGAGTCAGTTAAGGAACAACAAAAAATTCTAACTGGTTTGATTTACCACAATCAACAGGAGCTTGATACCCATGGTCGAATCAACACCGTTGACAAACCATTGAATGAACTCAGTCAGCAGGAACTTTGTCCAGGTTCAACGGTGTTAGATGTTTTGAATCAATCGATGAGATAGGTTTTGGACAAGCATTTTTTGTATCAAAACGCCGTCCAGTGTGTTGAGGCTGAAATTGATTTTGTTGAAGTAACTTTTCAAAGCCTGAAAAGCAGACCTGCTCGACGTTTACGTGAGGATTTTTGTGGCACCGCACAATCTGCCTGTGAGTGGATTCGCCGGCATGCTGAAAACATTGCTTGGGGTGTCGACCTTGATGCAGAAGTCTTGCTTTGGGGTGAAAATAACAACCTGGTTGAATTAACTCAACAACAATACAACCGAATTGAATTAATCAACCGCAATGTTTTGGACTGCGGAATTGTTAATATGGATGTCGTGCTGGCCATGAATTTCAGTTATTTTATCTTTATGGAAAGAGATTTGATGATTCAATACTTCAAGTCAGTTAAGGATTCATTAACGGCCGATGGCGTATTCTTTCTGGATGCCTTTGGAGGTTATGAAGCTGCAAAAGAGGTCAAAGAAGAGCGGGCGTGTGATGGTTTCACTTATATCTGGGAACAGGCCTCGTTCAATCCCATCAATTCACAAATGCAATGTTACATTCACTTTAAAACCGATGAGGGTGTGAAAATGAATCGGGCTTTTTCTTACTACTGGCGATTGTGGACTTTACCGGAAATTACTGAAATGTTATTGATAGCGGGTTTTGCCACTGCTGAGATATACTGGGAGGGTACTGATAATGAAACCGGTGAGGGAGATGGGGTCTTTACCCAATCAAAAATTGGTACAGCTGATGCCAGTTGGGTTTGTTATATTGTTGCTGAAAAATAACTTGTTAGTTTAAGTCAGTTCAGATAAGCTCATCTTGGCCTTTTCAGGTTCGACCAAATAAAACTGTTGCTACTGATTTGATGCTTTAGTCAGAAAGTCTTCTGATGTCATCACGTAATTTTTCTTTTTCCTTAATGTTCAATTCGATGGTTCTTTTTAAAATCACAAAACTATCCATATCTATTTGTGTCCATTCCGCACCAAAGTTATTGCCCATGATGTGAACCACTTGTATATTCATGGTGATGGCTGGTGAATTTTTTATTGGAATACTGAGTCTGAGCAAATCACCAGGTTTCGGTTGTAAGCCTTCAGGACAGGATAACAACACGCCCTTGAGGGAAATGTCATGAATTTGCGACGACCAACTTTGCATCCCTGTATATAAAGTAACATCCTTGGTCAAGGGAATTCGAGTAAATCGTCGCCGTTCGTGTTGGTTTTCTGTAGTCATGTAGTGTATGTTGTTGTTTTTTTCCATGGGTCAACTGAATCTACATTCATAGCGACCTTTGTTCACGAATCGAGGAAAGGTCTTTCATATTATTCAAGCATAAACTCAGTACATACGTTTAGTTAAAATTTCAGCCAGCCCTTTATAGTCGTTAGTGTCCACTTCAACAAAGCCGTCCGAATTCAGTTCTGCCAAAATGTCAAAAGACTCATCGTCTTCGCCGATGCTCATTACAGCATTTTTGAAAGACTCTTGCAATTGAACACTGACGTTTGGTGAAGCTAAAAGGGTTAATCCTGGGAATGGATCGCTTTCTTTTAAACTCGCAAAATTAGGGTAAAGTTCAAATAATGAACTGGGTATAATGGCAGCATCGGCCGATCCCGCAAACACTTGTTCAATAACATCTTCCCACGAAAGTGCAGTAACCACCTTTTCTGGCTGTAAAAATAAATCAGTAAACCATTGGTCGAACAAAACTGAACCAAGGTTTGGGCTAGGTAAAGTTACCACTCGGTTACCGACCAAAAATTCACCAATACTTTGCCCTTCATCAGGTTCAAAATTTGAAATTAAATGAAAGGTTGTGTTTTCTTGTACCCTGGCCAGTGGCTGATAACCCTTTTCAGCCATGCGATAAGCTGCTATATGAGAGGCATCCAAGGTAAACTCGGGTTCGTTGCTGCGTGCCGAACGCCAGTAAAAATAATAGTTATCTGCAATTTCAATTTGAACCGTCACCCCTGTTTTCTTCTCCAGCCAATTCTTTAAAGGCTCAAACACGAATTCCGCTTGATCTTTGGGATAAGTTGCCTCTACAGCCAGTGTCACTGTTTGAGCTGAAACTGATTGTATGAGAATCAGCATAAAAATTATCAGAATTATTTTTTTTGTTTTCATATTTTGTCCCGCCATGTTTATTACACACCATTAGATATAGCTATAATTTCTAATGATAATATCATGATTTTAAAGATATTTAAACCCAATCAAATACTGCTTTGGTTTATTCTTTAGTGTTTTAATGCTGTAAATAGTTCTGATGCGGGATACTTTGTTCATTTAACCGGGCAGATGGCTTGAAATTGCCAACTAAGTTTGTTTTTAATTGCAGGTGAGCAAATGTCAACTTTTTCGTTAAATTCAGGTATATAAACACTTTCACCTGAGATATGGGAATTGAATTTATCGACTGTGACTAACTGCATTCGTTTTTTAACCGTGCCTAAATAATGAAGTCTGGCAATGATTTCCTGGCCAGGGTAACAGCCTTTATCAAAAGCGATGATATTTTTTTGATCCAGGTTGACATGCTGTGGAATAAACAATTCTGCAGTTTTTTTAGTTATCCAGGGTAGCTCAATTTTAAAAATAAATTGCCAGAATTGGTCGTTGGAGGCACTTTGAAGTGAATCATCAGGCTTCATAACCTGCAATGGCAGTATGGCATTATTAGGCGTTTGTTCTGATTGGGTAACGAGTCTTTGATTGCTTTTATTTATAGAGAAATTCATCCTGAACTTTCGCAAACTGACGTAGTGAAAAAAATTGTCACTTAAATCGTCATTTACTGCCACAAAAAAGCCCTCATCTTTCTTAAAAATGAACAAACTATACTGTATTCGGCCTTTGGGGTTGCAAATAGCTGTATAAATACCATCCTTATTTTCTGGCAAGTTTGAGATGATTTGATTTTCAAGAAAAGTAGTCGCATCCTTTCCTGATAGTTCAAAAACGGTCAATTGGTCTAAAAGCAATGGTGTGTTCATCCGCTTAGTTTCTTTTAATAAAATTGGTTCAATGATATAATCAGCCAGCATCAAATTCCAGCTGCTTGGTCAGCCTTTTTCAGGATTTGTATGCGACTTTAGAATGGGTTTTATTGCAGGATGTTTTTACCTACAGAAAATGTCCTTATTCATCATCAACTTATGGTGGGATTCAGAAATAAATGCTAAATGTCCAGTAAACATGAATAATAAAAAAACTGACAAAAACGCTGACAAAGTTAAAGTTATTAAAAAAACCACCGATACCACGGCACCGGTTGCTGTGCCAAAAGAAATAGGTGGTCGTAAAGACGGATTAGATCCCACTCGCTATGGTGATTGGGAGAAAAATGGCCGTTGTATTGATTTTTAAAAATATTTGGAGCTTTCATGAGCAGTACAAATCGTCCCTTATCTCCACATTTACAGGTTTACAAACCGCAATTAACCTCAATGATGTCGATTCTACACAGATTCACTGGTATGTTGCTGGCTTTAGGCTTAGTGGTTTTCACTTACTGGCTGTATCGAATCGTTACTGATGCCAATATTGCCAATCAAATAACGACTTTTTTCGCCTCTGGACTCGGCACGGTGTTGTTATTTGCCTGGATATTCACCTTTAATTATCACCTTTGTAATGGTATTAGACATTTGTTTTGGGATGCTGGCAAAGGATTTGAAATCCCCACTGTATATAAATCAGGGGTTGTTGTCATTGTAATGGCAGTGCTGTTAACAGCCATCATCTTTTTTATGGGGAGGTTAGCATGAGTTATCAATCTGATATAGCCAAAGTAAAAGGCCTAGGTTCTGTAAAACATGGGTTTGGTCACTGGTGGATGCAAAGACTGACGGCAGTGTTGTTGGTGCCTACGGGGTTGTTTGTATTGATATCGTTTATGAAGCTGGATGGGTTAACGGCAGCGACAGTGGTCTCATGGATGCAAAGCCCCATCAATTCAATTTTATTACTGTTGTTTCTGCTGACAGCAACTTACCATGGGGCGCTTGGTTTACAAGTGGTTGTGGAAGATTATGTCGGTAGCCATGCATTTCAGTTGGTGCTTCAGTATCTCATAAAAATTATCATGATATTACTTATGATGGTTAATACCTATTCTGTTTCTTCAGTTCTTTTTGGATAAATAATGACTAAAGCATATAAAATTACAGAACATAAATTCGATGCCATTGTGGTTGGTGCTGGCGGTGCTGGGCTGCGGGCTACCATGGGTTTGGCGACCAAAGGAATTTCAACCGCCTGTATTACCAAGGTATTTCCAACCCGGTCCCATACCGTGGCAGCTCAAGGTGGCATGTCTGCCTCATTGGGCAATATGGGTGAGGATAACTGGCGTTGGCATATGTACGATACAGTAAAGGGTTCTGACTGGTTGGGTGATCAGGATGCCATTGAGTACATGTGTCGTGAAGCGGTACCTTCGGTGATTGAATTGGAACACTATGGTGTGCCGTTTTCGCGAACTGAAGAAGGCAAAATTTATCAAAGACCTTTTGGTGGTATGACCACCAATTTTGGCGAAGGCACAGCACAAAGAACTTGTGCAGCGGCTGACCGAACTGGTCATGCTATTTTACATACCTTGTATCAACAATCCTTAAAACATGATGCATCATTTTTCATTGAATATTTTGCCATTGATTTGGTGATGGAAAATGGTGAATGTAAAGGAGTTTTGGCCTGGAATTTGGCTGATGGTTCGTTACATTTGTTTCGTGGACATTCTGTGATTCTTGCAACCGGTGGTTATGGTCGTGCTTATTTTTCTTGCACATCTGCCCATACTTGTACTGGTGACGGTAATGCTATGGTATTACGTGCTGGATTGCCTTTACAGGATATGGAGTTTGTGCAATTTCATCCGACTGGTATTTATGGTGCGGGTTGCTTAATTACTGAAGGCGTTCGTGGAGAAGGTGGCTTTTTAACTAATTCCAAGGGCGAGCGCTTTATGGAACGTTATGCGCCTAATGCCAAAGATTTAGCGTCTCGAGATGTGGTTTCACGCTCGATGACTATAGAGATCAGGGAAGGTCGTGGTGTGGGTGCCGAAGCCGATCATATTCACTTACATTTGGAACATTTGGGTGCTGATGTGATCAACAAACGTTTACCGGGTATTGCTGAATCTGCTGAAATTTTTGCCGGTGTTGATGTGGCAAAAGAGCCCATTCCTGTATTGCCTACTGTGCATTACAACATGGGTGGTATTCCGACTAATTATCACGGTGAAGTGGTTAATAAAGTCGGTGATAATCCGGATCAGGTGGTTCCTGGATTGTTTGCCATTGGTGAAGCGGCTTGTGTGTCGGTGCATGGCGCCAACAGATTGGGATCAAATTCCTTACTGGACTTGATTGTATTTGGACGAGCTGTCGCTAATCGTTGTGCTGAAATTATCAAACCTGGAGCCAAACACAGCGAATTGGCCAAAGATGCACTGGATAAATCTTTGGCAGATTTGGATTCGGCAAGGTATGCCGATGGCGAAATTAAAACTGCAGAATTACGCCTTGAAATGCAAAAGGTGATGCAAAACAATGCCGCTGTTTTCAGAACAGGTGAGGTTTTGCAGGAGGGGTGTGAGAAAATCACGGCGACTGCCGCTAAATTACCGGATGTTAAAGTGGCCGACCGTTCAATGGTCTGGAACACCGATTTGGTGGAAACTCTGGAATTACGTAATCTGATGAGTCAGGCCAAAGTGACCATGTTTTCTGCAGAAAATCGTAAAGAATCACGTGGCGCGCATGCCCGAGAGGACTTCCCTGATCGTAATGACGACCAGTGGATGAAACACACCCTGGCGTACCTTGGTGATGATGGCAAAGTGGCGTTTGACTATCGACCAGTACATATGAATACATTGACGGATGAGTGCGAAGTGATTCCACCCAAGCCACGTGTTTATTAAAGACCCAAGAGACAGAGATTGACATGGCAGAATTTAAATTACCAAAAAATTCCCGAATAAACAAAGGCAAACATCATAAAGCCAACGGTGGTAGTAACTTGACCACTTTCAAAGTCTATCGCTGGTCACCAGATGATGGTGAAAATCCCAGAACCGACACTTATGAAGTCGATTTGGATAGTTGTGGCCCAATGGTGCTTGATGCTTTGATTAAAATTAAGGATGAAATGGACAGCACACTGACTTTCAGGCGCTCTTGTCGTGAAGGAATTTGTGGTTCTTGTGCGATGAATATCAATGGCACCAATACTTTGGCATGTACTTCATCTATCAAACAATTCAAAGGCAAGGAAATCGCCATTTATCCTTTGCCCCATATGGAAGTGATTAAGGATTTGGTTCCCGATTTGACTCACTTTTATGCGCAATATGCCTCTATCAAACCCTGGATGCAAACAGATTCAGTACCATTGCCTGACAAAGAGCGCTTACAGTCGATTGAAGATCGTGAAAAACTGGATGGTCTTTATGAGTGCATTTTGTGTGCGTGCTGTCAGACTTCATGCCCTAGCTATTGGTGGAATGGTGATCGTTATTTGGGTCCTGCAGTGTTGTTGCAATCGTATCGCTGGCTGGCTGATTCTCGTGATGAATACACCGGTGAAAGGTTGGAAGAGCTGGAAGATCCGTTTAAATTATACCGTTGTCACACCATTATGAACTGTGCCAATACTTGCCCCAAAGGCTTAAACCCCGGTAAAGCCATTGGTGAAATAAAGAAAATGATTACGCAAAGGCACGCCCTGTAATTCAACAGCGTGATGAACTCAAATTGCGAGGAATTAGGCGAAGGCTATTTCAGGTGGCGTTGTCGCCGTGGTATGAAGGAGTTGGACTTTATCCTTAATCGTTATCTGGATGCTCGATTTGGTACCATGTCGACTACTACCCAAACCTTGTTCAACCAGCTTTTGGAGGAGCAGGATATGTTGTTGTGGTATTGGCTTAGTGGCAAACAACAACCTGAGGGGGAATATCAACAATTTGCCTCGTTAGTGAAAGAAATTTGTGCAGCCGGTTACCATCAGAAATAAAGAATTAGTTGTGACTCTAAGCTGGTTGCAATATGTATTGATCGGCCTGGTATTACTGGTGCTGGTTTCGATGATGGCATTTTCTTATTGGCTTTGTTTGTTGTTACCACTGTTACTGGCTGCTTATTGGCATAATATACAAAAGATTAAAAATCATGCCGAATATCACCTGGTTTTGAATGCGCAAAATCAGTGGCATTTGGTACACCAGGACTCCCATCAAGTAGAACAAGCTGAACTACAAGCCAGTTGGCATGTCCCCGCATTCATTGCAGTAAGCTTGTCTTCATCGTTAGGAAACTTTTGGTATATGATGTTGAGGTCCCGTTTGGGTGGCGGAAAATTTGCCCGGGTATTGGTTGGTTTAAATGATGAATGAAATAAAAAGCACAAATAGAGCAACGCATGTGGTTGATATTGGTGGTGTCCATGTGGGTGGAGGGCGAGTTGTGGTTCAATCGATGACCAACACCGATACTGCAGATGCAAAAAAAACTGCTCAACAAATCTACGAGTTACATCAAGCAGGTTCTGAATTGGTGCGTATTACCGTCAACAATGAAGAATCAGCAGCAGCTGTGCCTGAAATTATTGATCGTTTGCGTGCTGCCAATTGTCAGGTGCCAGTGATTGGAGATTTTCACTACAACGGTCACCGTTTGTTACAGGATTATCCGCTTTGCGCTGAAAAACTGGCCAAATATCGAATCAATCCAGGTAATGTTGGCTTTGGAAAAAAAAGGGATGAACAGTTCGAACAGATCATTCAAGTGGCCAAGGATTTGGATAAAGCCATCCGCATTGGTGGAAATTGGGGCAGTTTAGACCAAAAACTGATGGCTAAAATGATGGATGAAAACGCAAAAAATACCCAGCCATTATCCAGTGGCGAATTGATTGAAAAAGCTTTGATACAGTCGGTGTTGACCAGTGCTGAACAAGCAGAATCATTTGGGATGCCAGCTGATAAAATCATCGTCAGTTGTAAGGTCAGCGGAGTTCAATCACTCATCAGAATTTATCAGGAACTGCATCATTCCTGTGAATATGCTTTGCATTTAGGACTGACTGAGGCAGGTATGGGTAACAAGGGCGTGGTTGCATCAACCGCTGCATTGTCGGTGTTGTTACAACAAGGTATTGGCGACACCATACGAGTGTCACTGACCCCAGAACCGAATCAGGCCAGGACTGAAGAAGTTAAAATAGCCCAACAAATCTTGCAGTCGCTGGAACTACAATCATTCAAGCCAGAAGTGACTGCCTGTCCCGGCTGTGGTCGTACCACCAGTGAATTTTTTCAGGTCCTTGCCAAGCAGGTCACCGATTTTATGGATGTAAAAATGCCGGAATGGCGTATTTCTCATCCCGGTGTTAAAGACATGAATGTGGCTGTTATGGGTTGTATCGTCAATGGCCCTGGCGAATCGAAACACGCAGATATTGGCATTTCACTGCCCGGAACCGGTGAAGCACCGTCTGCACCGATTTTTATACGCGGCAAGAAAACCCATACTCTGAAAGGTGACAACATCGCTGCTCAATTCATTGCAATTCTTGAGGATTTTGTGATCAATAATTACTGATAATGGTTTAAAACCAAAAGGTAGTGTGGTGCAGTCTAACCATACGGCATTCCTGGGTCAAACAGCTTGTCTGAAATCAATTAGTCGTCCCAGAAAAAGTCCATCCTGACCTTTCTCAGTATCAGCCAAAAAACACTTTACCGCAAAATTGCGATTTTGTTGATGCTTTTGACCTTATCTTGAGCCTTACTGCTCAAGATGGCGCGTCCATCTGTCAAATCGCAGTCCAGAAAATGCAGCAATCCTCTGTTTTCTGGTAGAAAAAAATGGAATTTGTATGTGATTTCTTATGTTTAACAATAAGTTATGACTTTTTCAGGTTCGGCTAACTACTCTAAGATCAAAAGTTGTGCTAAAAATACAGAAGGGGTCTAGATGTGTTTGATTAACTAAGATCGTCCGCAGTGAATTTTCAAAGAATAGTCGGCTTCAGGTAGTCCATATTAAGGTGTCTTGTCTTGGTCGGCGCATCGCTTTGCGCTAATGATGGTCAGGGGGAGAAAGACGCTATTGTTGATAACACCAATGCCAGGGTTCATAGATAAAACCTTGAGGGTTATCTTTGGGGTAGCTCAGGTGAAAACCAAATTGTTGGGCGTGATTCACTAGCCAGATAAAAGCGGGGCTTTCTTCAAATTCAGTTTCCAATGGCATAAAGTCCTCAGTGGTGATATCAATGGCGCACCCCGTGTGGTGTTCACTGTGTCCGGGGGCTGCATTAATACGTAAAATATCTTCAAGCATTTGCCCATCATTGATCTTGTTTTGTAGCAAATTAGCCTGGTATTTAAGGCTGCGATAGGCTGATACTAATTGCAAATCAATGCCAGCTCCAGTCGCGGCATTTTTCATTGATTGCCAGGCTTGTTTGGCTTTAGGGTGTAGTTTGGCCGGACGGTCAAAACAATCCTTACCCACATCTTCCAATTGTACGGCGGTGTTGTGCTGTGGTTGAGTTAACTGATAGTTGTCAATACCAAATTGTTGAATAAGCAGTTCACCAAGATCAGGATATTTCAATGATTGCGCAGTTGCGGCATAAAATTCGCCTTGATCAACAAACCCCAAATCAAGCAAAAACTGTTGTGCATGTGGTACGTCAGTTTTGGCTTTATACTTTGGACTATTAAGGGCTTTGAGCAAGTGATAACTGGCTTCGGTAGCAACCCCGAGATGTAAAGACTGGGGTTTTAGAATGATGTTAAACCATTGGTTGCGAAAAAAAAGTTTACCGACCAATTGATTATCCAGTTGGTCATAAATTGCCCAACAGTTAGGATGGGTTGGCTTGATCGTGAGTCTTGGTGTGGTGATGTTGGTCATTTGTCTAGCTCTTGATGTGCTTGTTCCCAGTTTTTTCCATCAAATGGTACAAACACCCAATCTTGCTCATTAAAATCGTCAAGGCAATGGCAATTAATGCTCCAGCTTTCAGGATGAGATCTGGGTTGGTAAAAGGATTTAACGCCACATACAGAACAGAATAAGTGATTGGCTTTTTTTGTATTGAATTGGTAGCTGGTCAGTTTGTCATGACCAGATAGCAGGGTAAATTGTTGGTGCGGAACGATCAAATGTTTAAATCCTGTCATTGAACAAATGGAACAATTGCAAACCAGGATGGTTTGATTGGTAGGCATCAAAGCCATAAATCGCACGGCACCACAATGGCATCCGCCGCTGATTCGATGGTCTTGTTTTGTTGTTTGCTCTTGATTTTCAGTCATTGCAATCCTATATGTCAGTTTCGGTTTTGCGGTTTATTTTATGATGACTAAACAGCTGACCTTTGGTGCTATAATAGCGCGCTTTTATTTAAATAGAAACGAGATTACTGATGAATTTTTTTATTTCTGATGCCATGGCCCAGTCAGGCGGACAAGCTGCTAACCCAATGGGTTCGTTTATTTTTATTGGTGTGTTCTTTGTCATTATGTATTTCATGTTGATCAGACCACAGCAAAAACGCATGAAAGCCCACAATGAGATGGTCGGTGCATTGGCAGTGGGTGATGAGGTTATTACTAATGGTGGCACCTTGGGCACTGTAGTTGCTGTCGATGAATCATTTATCAAAGTTGAAATTGCCAAAGACACAGAAATTCACGTGCAAAGAACTGCTGTGGCCAAAGTCTTACCGAAAGGCACCATCAAATCACTGAAATAAGTCGAGGCTGTAAAGCCAAACAATAATAAAGAAGGAAAAAACAATGAATCGATACCCTATGTGGAAATACATACTGATTCTGGTGATTGTCTCACTGGGTGCTTTGTATGCTTTGCCGAACATTTATGGACAAAGCCAAGTGGTTCAAATTAAGTCCGAACAAGATAAAGCTGTAGATCAAGCCACTTTGGATCAAGTGGCCAATATCCTTAATGAGAATCAGGTGTCTTATGAAGCGGTTAGCATTGATGGTGAAACGGCGATTGTCAAATTTGTAGATTTGGATACACAACGAAGAGGTCAGGATGTTCTAAAAGAAGAACTCAAAGGCTTTGATACCGCTATGAATTTACGCCCTAATGTGCCAGATTGGTTAAAAGAGCTGGGTGGAAAAGCCATGAATCTGGGCCTTGATTTACGTGGTGGTGTACACTTTTTGTTGGAAGTGGATATGCAGGAAGCGGCAGAAAACAAGCGCAAGCAAATTCGCTCTGACATCACTTCATTGTTAATAAAATCCAAAGTGCCGAAAAAGCGCATCAGTTGGTCAGACAATGAACTGACCATTCAATTCCGCAATGAAGCCGACATGCAACAGGCCATGACCCTGATTAAAAAAGATTTTGATGAATTGACTTTGCGAGATAATGTCGGTGTTGATACCTTTGAAATCATTGGATTATTAACAGAACAGTCAATTAATGCTGTGAAGGAAAATGCCTTAAATCAGAACCTGACCACATTAAGAGACCGTGTTAATGAAATTGGGGTTGCAGAACCCATCATACAAAGACAAGGTTTAGAAAGGATTGTGGTGCAATTGCCTGGCTTGCAAGACACCACTCAAGCTAAAATCATGTTAGACGCCACAGCCACTTTGGAATACCGTCCTACTGACATGGAAAATAATGCAGAACTGGCAGCCAGAACTGGTCGAACTCCCGTTGGCTCAACTCTATACTATGATCGTCAGGGTTTGCCTGTGTTACTTAAAAACCGTGTCATTGCGACGGGTGATCAGTTAATTGATGCACAATCGACATTTGACCAACAATCAGGTACGCCAGCGGTATCTGTTAAGTTAAACAGTATTGGTGCTAATAGAATGTTGGAATTCACCAAAAATAATGTGGGTAATTTTATGGGCGTCATACTTAAAGAGCGCATTCCAATCGGTGAAAATGAAGACGGTGTGATGCAGTATCGCAGCAAGGAAGAAGTGATCAGCAACGCACGCATCAATGGTGTCTTTTCTAACCGATTTCAAACCACTGGTTTGGACTCGCCGAGAGAAGCCAGCGAATTGGCTCTGTTACTGCGAGCCGGTGCCTTGGCCGCGCCAGTACAAATCGTTGAAGAACGCACCATTGGCCCATCTTTGGGGCAAGATAATATTGATAAAGGTGTGTTGTCGGTGCAAATCGGTTTGGCTATGGTGCTGGTGTTTATGCTGATTTACTATCGCATGTTTGGATTGATTGCCAACATTGCCTTGACCATCAATGTGGTGTTGATGGTGGCATGTTTGTCATTATTCGGAGCGACCCTGACCTTACCTGGTATCGCAGGTATTGTTTTGACCGTAGGTATGGCGGTAGATGCCAATGTGCTGATTTTTGAACGGATTAAGGAAGAATTGCGTGATGGTAACACCATTCAGGGCAGTATCAAGGAAGGTTATGACAAAGCCTTTTCGACCATTGCTGATGCCAATGTAACTACATTGATTGCTGCTGTGGTGTTGTTTGCATTTGGTACTGGGCCTATCAAGGGATTTGCTGTTACTTTGAGTGTCGGCATCATGACCTCGATGTTTACAGCCATTGTGGTTTCCAGAGCAATTGTGAACCTGATTTATGGTCGCAAGAAAAAATTGAAGTCGATTTCGATTTAAGGAGTGGAAGATGAATATATTACAAAACATTAAATACGACTTCATGGGTAAAAGAAATCTGGCTTTGATTTTGTCGTCGATCCTGATTTTGATTTCCTTTGGTTCATTGTTTACCAGAGGCTTGAACTTTGGTTTGGATTTTACTGGTGGTACAGTGGTTGTGGTTCATTTTGACCAACCCATGAATGCCACAGATGTTCGTGAGAAACTGGAAGGCTCTGGATTTGAGAACATCGTGGTTAAAAACTTTGGTGGTAGTAAAGACATTGAAATCACTTTACCGCCTCAACAGCCAAAAGGTACGGCAGATGAGATAGTTACGGCCACCGAAAGTGACGAAGCCAAACTCAGTAATGAAATTTTGGAACAATTGCGCCAGTTAGATTCATCTGCTCACATCAGCAAGGCTGACTTTGTTGGCTCTCAAGTGGGTGATGAATTGGTGGAACAAGGTTCTTTGGCCTTGTTGTATGCCATCATCGGCATTTTGATTTATGTGACCATTCGTTTTGAGTGGCGTTTTTCGCTCGGCGCAATTGCCGCCTTGGTGCATGATGTGGTGATTACTGCTGGGGTATTTTCTCTCTTTCAGGTGGAATTTGATTTGACGGTACTTGCAGCTTTACTCGCGGTGATAGGTTATTCGCTGAATGACACGATCGTGGTGTTTGACCGCATCAGGGAAAATTTCCGTAAAGGGCGTAAAGCCAGCACTGAAGACGTGATTAATAATTCTATCAGCCAGACTTTATCTAGAACAGTGATTACCTCATTCACCACCTTGTTGGTGTTATTGGCATTGTTTTATTTTGGTGGTGCATTGATACATGGCTTTGCTTTTGCCTTGTTGGTGGGTATTATTGTAGGTACTTACTCGTCGATTTTTGTGGCCAGCACAACCACTTTAGCATTGGGCATCAGTCGTGAAGATTTGATTCCAGTAGAGAAAGAAGGTGCTAATTTGGATCATATTCCTTAAAAGTATCCTTTTTCTTGCACATTATTCAGAAAAAGCCCGCCAGACGGGCTTTTTTAGTGCATATGACCAGTGGTTTGTTAGCAAAAGGGTAGTTGGCTTTAGCCGACCAAGCAGCTTACCTTAGCCAAACAGGTTGACTGAAGTCAATTACCCCGAAGGTCTTTATAAGTGGTTATGAGTGTGATTGATACATGAATAGCCACAGGTTCATTGTCAAATGATAAAAAAACTCAAACTGATGTGGTGAGCTATGGGCGGCTTTCCAAATAATTTTTCTTAGTATGTAACAAAGTGAGTTCTCCTCCGTTCTAGACACATAAATCCATGGCGGATGTCATTTATTGTTTAACGAGGTAATTTAAGATGAAGAAGTTTCTAATGATTTTATTGTTGGGTATGGTATCGGTTTCGGCTTGGGCGGATGATGTTGATGAGTTGGAACGATTGCTGGGTACTGAAGCTGATGTAAAAATCACTTTGGGATCAGGCATGCTGGGGCTGGCCAATTTATTTACCAAAGATGATCCAGAGGCACAGGCTGTTTTGTCTGGATTAAAAGACCTGACCATCAATGTGTTTGAATTAAAAGATGAGACGGCCAATGACGATGTCAGTGATTGGGTCAGCAATAAAGTCAAAAAACTGGCCAAAAACGGTGTAGAAGAGATTGTGAAAGTGGTAGACGGCAAAGAGCGTGTACACATATTAGCCAGAGTTGAAGGTCAATCGTTGGTTGATTTGTCAATCATCGTATATGAGCCAGGTGATGAGTTTGTTTACATCAAAATGGATGGCTTTATTGATGTCGCTAACCTAAAGCAAGTCACTGGGAATTTCGATATTGACATTGATGGTTTGAGCATGAATTTGTGAACAGAACTAAGCGCATAGCTGTTTAACGAAGTTTTATTCACAAATCGAAGGCGTTGTTCTTTAAAGAACAGCGCCTTTTTATTGATCGACTATTAAAAAAATCCTCATTCATTACTGTATGAGACAGAGTGAAATTGAATGGTTTTAAGCTTGGTATAAGTCTTTTAATTGGGTGCTGAGCCAAGCAGAGACTTTTAAATTGCCAGCGATGACCTGGTTTTTATCACTGAAATTACGTTTGGCGGCAAAGTCCATGCATTGGCCACCGGCTTCTTCTGTGAGTAAAATGCCCCCGAGCATCTCTGATGAGCTGATGCCTTGTTGCCAATAACCGTTGAGTTTACCTGATGATACCATAGCTAAATCAAGCGCTGGACAGCCCAGAACACGAACGTCTGCCACATGTTTACCAATGGTGCGCAGGGCTTTGGACTGGATTGCCAATTTGTTTTTATCCTCTGTGAGATTGGTGGCCAGCAGGGATTCATTCGGTTCGTTGTGATTGCTGATCCGCAATCGATGTTGATTTAGAAAGGCGCCTTTGCCTTTTGTGGCGCTGTATTCATCATCGGTGATGGGGTTATAGACCAGTGCTTCTTTGGTAACGCCATTTTCTTGTAAGATGATACTGATTGCGCAATGTGGAATGCCATACAGGAAATTGGTAATGCCACTGAGTGGGTTAATCAACCATACTCGTTCAGGGTTTCGGTATTCGGTCAAAGTGCTTTCATCGCTTTGAATTTCATCATCAGGATAGGCTCGTTTGAGCGTGAAAAACAAATCATTTAAACTAACTTTAATGGCTTGGTCAACATAGCCATTGTTAAGTTTCTTGTTGACTGATAGCAATTGATTTTTGTGAATCAATTGCTCAATAGAGTTGGCAGCTTTCAGGGCTGCCTTTTTGGCGATATTCAGTTCTGGTGACATATTTGCTTGTTGTGTTTGATGTTGCTGCATTGATGTTATACAGGGAAGCGCGTATGATACCAAATCTTTTCGATGATTGACACTGCTGTGGATAGATTAAAAAACATCAGATTTGTGCTTTCCAATACCTCGCATGCCGGTAATGTTGGTGCAGCTGCTCGAGCCATGAAGGTGATGGGCTTGGATAATTTGCATTTAATCAATCCAACCGATTACCCAAGTGCTGAGGCCACTGCAAGAGCCTCTGGTGCTGATGATGTACTGTATGCGGCTAAAGTGCATGATTCGTTGGATAATGCCATTGCACCATGTACCTTGGTGATGGGTACCAGTGCCAGAAATCGGGGTATGGACATTGAAGTGATTGATTTACATCAGGCGGCAGGCATGTTGGTCGATGCAGCTGCTAATCAACAAGTGGCTTTGATATTTGGTAAGGAACGCTATGGGATGACCAATGAGGAAATGCAAAGGTGTCACTATTTGGTTAAATATCCGGCAAATCCTGAGTATTCATCATTGAATCTTGGGGCGGCGATACAAGTTGCGGCTTATGAATTGCGGATGGAATGTTTACAATTAGCAGCAAAAAAACAAGACATTGCGGTTGGAGAGGTTCCATTTGCTACCGCTGAAAAAATGCAAAGTTTTTACATGCATCTATTTGGCATTATGGAAAAAACTGAATTTATGCAAACCGATAATAAAAAGTCGTTAGAAGAAAAAATTCGCATGATGTTTAATCGTTTACGTATCGAAAAACATGAAATGGACATTCTGCGTGGTTTTTTGAGTGCAGTGAACAAGAATCTGAAAAAATAAATTTAATTGCTTGACAGTTGTTTGGTTAACTGTAAAATGCGCAATTCTTGTTAACGCAAGTCGTTACAATTTTCCCCGGTAGCTCAGTCGGTAGAGCGGGTGACTGTTAATCACTAGGTCGGCGGTTCAAGCCCGTCCCGGGGAGCCAAACACATAAAAAAGCTGCTTTTTATAAGTGGCTTTTTTTTTGCGCAATTTTCATTGCGATAGCAAAAAAGGCTTGATGAAATTTTACAACTCATCATGTAAAATAGCCTGCTTTCGTAAACAGATTACCATTGGAACAATTAATATGGCATTTGAAGAATTAGATGATTTTGAACAAGAACGAGCGGTCAAGGAATGGTTAAGCAATAATTGGCTAACCATTGCCGCTGGTATTGCTTTGGGTATTGGTGGACTTTGGGGTTATGGCAAATGGCAATTGGCCCAACAAGAAAAGTCGTATACTGCAGCTAATGACTTTGTTCAAATGGAACAGGTTTTGTCCTTGGGTGAAGTGGCTGAAGCTGATAAAATGATTGCAGAATATACTGAGAAATTTGGTAACAACATTTACGCGATAAAAGCCAGAATGATGGCTGCTGGCGAGTTGGTGAAAAAAGATGACATGGCAGCTGCCAAAGCTCAGTATAAAGCAGTCATTGATGCCAAACCGGATAAGGCAATTGCTGAAATGGCACGCTTGAGGCTGGCCAGATTGTTGGTGGCTGATGGTGACTTTGTCAATGCTTTGGCACAATTAAACCTGGTTCAATCCAAAGCCTACCAAACCATTGTTGAAGAAATTACCGGTGATGTGCATTTGGCTCAGGGTGAATTAGCTAAAGCCAAGGATGCTTATCAGTTGGCCTTGAATGAAGGTGAGGGATACTCAGGACGTCAAATCGTTGAAATGAAACTTGCTGACGTAAAAGCAGCTGAATAAACAGAGGTCACCATGAAAAGATATACCTTATTACTGATGGTTTTTTTATTAGCTGCTTGTGGTAATAAAAATGAAGAAACCAAGCCCAGTGAATTGAATGACATCAGTGAAATAGGCCGTTTCACTGTATTGTGGAAACATCAATTGAAGGAGGCTGATGATGCCTATGGTTATCAACTGATTCCGGCTGAAAATAATGGTAATCTTTATGTGGCTTCGCAGCCTGGTGAAGTGGTCAGTTTTGATGCCAAAACTGGCAAAGTGAATTGGAAAGTCAATCTGGAAGTTGAAATCAGCGCAGGTCCTGGTATTGGTGACACTTTATTGGTTCTTGGAGGTCCTGAGGGCAAAGTGATTGCTTTGGATATTGATACCGGAACCCAGTTGTGGGAGACCAATGTAACTTCCGAAGTACTCAGTCCTCCTGTGATTGACCGTAATAAGGTGGTGGTACGTACCCAGGATGGGCGTGTTTATGGGTTTTCAATTCAAACTGGAGAACGTGAATGGGTATTTGATACTAATATTCCCAATTTAACCATTCGAGGCAACAGTAAACCCATCGCCAAAGGTGGTCGTATCTATATTGGATTTGACAACGGCAAAGTGGCAGCCCTCAATATCATCGATGGTACAGTATTGTGGCAGCAAAATGTTATCAATAGACAGGGAAAAACTGAAATTGATCGAATTGCTGATATTGATGGTGATATTGCTGTGGTCGCTACAGATTTGTATTTATCTAGTGCCGCAGACAAAACCATGTCCGTTGCTACAGAGTCAGGTAGAGTGCTCTGGAGTCAGAATATAGGATCAGTCACAGGTGTGACTGTTTCAAGACGTTCATTGTATTTGTCAGATAATCAATCTATTGTTCATGAACTTAATCGCATGGATGGTTCCAGGGGGTGGAGTCAGGATCAGTTGTTAAACCGCAATTTAACCCGACCAAGTTACTACCTAGGTGATTTATTGGTAGGTGATTTTGAGGGTTATCTACATGTGATTGATGGTGTTAAAGGTGAATTGATTAACCGCATCAGGACTGGTGGTGACCGTTTATACGGTGCGCCTGTGGTGATAGGAGATACCTTCTATACCTACAATTATGATGGACAAATCATGGCCATCAGGTACACAAAGTAAATCATTAATGTCAGGTCATGTTGCCAGTTATCGCAGTTGTTGGACGACCCAATGTAGGCAAATCCACTTTATTTAACGCCTTAACCAATACGCGTAATGCTTTGGTTGCGGATTTGCCAGGTTTGACCCGTGACCGACAATACGGTGAAATAGAGTTAGCTGATTTTCAGGCCTCACTGATTGACACCGGTGGTATGTTGGGTGATGAAGGGCAATTAACCCAGTTGATGGATCAACAAATCCTGACAGCAATTGATGAAGCTGATTTGGTATTGTTCGTGGTTAGTGCCAGAGATGGTTTGGTCGGTGATGATGAAAAAATTCTAAAGAGAATTAGGCACACTGCAAAACCTATCATCTTATTGGCAAACAAAGCAGAAGGGCAGGTTGATGAAATGGCTTTGGCTGAATTTTATCAATTAGGTATTGAACAGATGTTTTCGGTCAGCGCAGCACACCGCAAAGGTTTGCTTGAACTGAAGAATCAACTGAATGATTTTTTTAGAAAAGCTGAAGTTGAATTTTCAAAAAAACTCATTGAAGATCACGGCCCCAAAATTGCTATTGTTGGCAGACCTAATGTCGGTAAATCTACTTTGGTCAACCGGTTATTGCGGGAAGATCGAGTTTTGGCTTTTGATATGCCTGGAACCACTCGTGACAGTATCAGTCTACCCTTGATTTGGGATGACATGCCTTATACCTTGATTGATACTGCCGGGGTAAGAAAGCGTTCAAAAATTGATGAAGGCATAGAGAAGTTCAGCATTCTAAAAACCATAGAATCCATCAAATTGGCCCAAATTTGTGTGGTGATGATTGACGCACAAGAAGGTATTACTGACCAGGACCTGCATTTATTGGGTTTGGCTGTTCATCACGCTAAACCAGTAATTTTGGTGGTTAATAAATGGGATCATTTGAGCGAAGAACACCGCAGTTATGTCAAAGAAAAGTTGCATTTAAAAATGCAGGCTTTTGAATGGGTACCGTTGTTATTCACTTCAGCATTGCATGGTTCCGGCTTGCGGGTCTTGATGGAACGGATTGATTTGTTGATGGAAAAGGCCGATGCTGAGCTAACTGCCAATCAATTAACGAATGTGTTGAACGAAGCTTATAAGGCTCATCAACCACCTCTGGTTCAAGGTTTAAGTTCCCAATTGAAGTTTGCCCATTCGGGAGGTAATCATCCCATGCGTATTATCGTGCATGGCAAACGCACCACTAAACTACCAGACAGTTATAAACGTTATCTGGAAAATTGTTTTAGAAAAGCTTTCAATTTAAAAGGGGTGCCGATTGTGATGTCATTTCGTGATGGTAAAAATCCATATAAAGACAAAAAGCATCCAGGCAAAGAGTTTCCATCACGAAGGAAACAGCCACATAATGTGAAGCATAAACATGAATCACATGACTGAAAAAAACTACCCTTACGCCATCAGTTTCAGCCATGCCAGTAAGATTATCCAACAACAGGTTTGCAATCAGGTTTTAAAAACTGAAACGATTGAAATTGACCAGGCTTTGCATCGCATCCTTGCCAGTAATTTACAATCACCTATTCAGGTGCCGACTTTTGATTGCTCTCGAATGGATGGTTATGCCATTAAATTTGACGTTTACAGTGATCATCAAGATGGCAAGTTCAAGATAACTGAACCACAATTTGCTGGTGAAGGACTGGCAAAAATCAACGATTTAAAATCAGGGTTGTTTGCAGTACCTGTTATGACTGGGGCGCTGTTGCCCGAAGTCACTGATACTGTAGTAATGAAAGAGCATGTCATTTGTGATGGTGAAACCATTCAATTCAGTCAACCAGTAAAAAAAGCACAACATGTAAGGAAAACAGGTTCAGATATTAAGCAGGGACAAATTTTACTTAAAACCAGTCATAAAATCACAGCAGCTGATTTAGGGCTGTTGAGCTCGGTGGGTTTACATCAGTTGGCAGTTTATAAAAAACCCAAGGTGGCATTAATTATGACGGGTAATGAATTGGTCAAAGCAGGCCAAATAACCCCCGAAATGCTGTCAGCAGGCCAGGTCTATGACTCAATTTCTTTCATGCTCATGGGGTTGTTACAACAAATGGGATGCGAAGTAAGTTTGTTGCCGGTTTTACAGGATGACATAACTGAAGTAACCCAGCGGTTTAATACACTTTCCCAGCAGTCTTATGATTTGGTGGTTACTGCTGGCGGGGTTTCGATGGGGGATCGTGACTTGTTACCGAAAGTTTTTGCTTCAACTGGGACGGTTTTATTCCATAAATGTTTGATTAAACCTGGCTTCCCTTTGTTATTTGGTAAGTTGGGGGAGGCTTTGTATTTTGGATTGCCAGGTAATCCTGTTTCAGCTTTTGTCACTTGCTTTGAATTCATTTATCCTGTCTTGCTAGGTTTGTTCAAAGCTGAGAATCAGTCGTTGCTTTGTTGGCGTGCTGAAATATTACAAGATTTAGTCAAACCACACATGAAGAGGGAATTTGTCCGCGGCTTTTATACAGTCAACGCCAAAGGAGGTCTTGAGGTGATGGTCTGTGGCGATCAACAGTCCAGTCGTGTCAAATCGCTTTCAGAGGCCAATTGTCTGATTGTGATGAATGAGTCTCAGTTGGAATTTAAACGTGGACAAATTGTGGTGATTCAACCTTTTAATCAGCTGTTTTGATGGCGGCTGTTGTGATGACCCCGCTTCAAGTTTATAAACTTATTGAGTCAAATAAGACCACTAAAAATCACGTTATCATTGATATCAGATCAGGTACAGAAAGTATGGTGCCTGGTGCAAAAAAATTTTCAAATCAACAGCTTCTTCAACATGCCGATGCTCTAAAAGAGCAATATCATCAGGTGTTTTTACTTTGTAAAAATGGGCATAAGTCACAACAATTGGCAGAGCTTCTGGGGGCACCATTCTTGTCAATAACTGGTGGTTTTGATGACTGGCAGGTGGCTGGGCTGCCCACGGTAGCCAATGAAAAAATTGATTGGTACAGTCGTTATTCACAGCAAATAAAACTTCCAGGTTTTGGAAAATCAGCACAGCAAAAGTTGGCCGCTGCTCATATTGCGGTTGTTGGTGCTGGTGGTTTGGGCTCGCCGGCCTTGTTGTATTTGGTGGCTGCAGGAGTCGGGAAAATCACCTTGATTGATGATGATCAGGTGGTTTTGGAAAATTTGCATCGACAAATACTGTATTCTGAAGCAGATGTGGGGCTTAATAAGGCGACACGAGCGAGGAGTAAGTTGGTTTCACACAATTCGACATGTCAGCTCAAGGCACATACAGCCAGGTTGGTGGCAGATAATGTTAATGCACTTTTAACTAATGTGGATTTCATCATTGATGGCACTGATAATTTTGAAACACGTTTTCTGATTAATGATTACTGTCTGGCTAATAGCAAACCTTGGGTCTTTGCGGCGGTCAGTGGTTTTGAATTGCAAATAGCTATATTGGGGGCTTATCCAGAGGACATTTGTTTGCGTTGTCTTTATCCTAATTCCAATAGTGTTCTGACAGCAAATTGTGAAACAGAAGGTGTTTTGGGTGTGGTAACAGGTTTGGCTGCCTTGTTACAGGTAACAGAGGCAATTAAGTATCTGGTGGGTTTGGGTGACTGTTTACAGCGACAGTTGCTTAGTTATAATGTGCTGACTCATCGTTTTAAAATGTTAAAATACCCAGCTGATTTACAATGTCCGCATCGGTGATCATATGACAACACATCAAATTCTCAACGGCAAACTGGTTTCTCGTGAATTACAGGACAGCATTGCGGCCAAAATCAAAAGCAGGGTAGAAGCCGGTCATAAGCCACCTGGTCTGGCTGTGGTGTTAGTTGGTAACGATGTGGCATCTAAAGTTTATGTGAACAATAAAATTAAGGCTTGTGAAAGAACTGGTATCAACTCTAAAGCACATTTTTTACCAAGACAAACCTCGGCTGTGGCATTGTATGAACTGATAGATGAGTTGAATCGCGATGAAGATATCCATGGTATTTTGGTGCAATTACCTCTGCCTGAGCATATTGATGAAACCGAAGTGACCAATCGCATTAATCCGGATAAGGATGTTGATGGTTTTCATGCCAGAAATGTTGGTCATTTAGCCTTGAGACAACCTGGATTACGTCCTTGTACGCCCCGTGGTGTTATGACGTTATTGCATCATTATGGCATTGATCCTAAAGGCATGCATTGTGTGGTGGTTGGTGCATCTAACATTGTTGGTCGGCCAATGATGTTGGAATTTTTGTTTGCAGGTGCCACAGTGACTATTTGTCATCGCTTCACAAAAAAACTGGTTGAACATGTGAAACAGGCAGATTTGCTTTGTGTTGCAGTAGGAAATCCAAATATTGTTGATGCTAATTGGGTTAAGGAAGGAGCTATTGTTATTGATGTAGGTATTAACCGTTTAGATGATGGTTCGCTTTGTGGGGATGTGGATTTTGCAGTGGCCTCACAGAAAGCCAGCTGGATAACGCCCGTTCCTGGTGGTATCGGTCCAATGACTGTAGCTACTTTGATGCAAAATACTTACGAAGCCAGTTTATAGGTATTTAGTGTTCATTGTTTAATCTACGATTTGAGCACAAGGTTCTTTTGATCAATAGTCAGTCAGGATTGTTCTTTAGCTGCTTGAAGTGACTTTGGTTGTTTCATTTTTTTGGGTTTCTTCTGTCACTTGTTTTGCAATCGCAGTCATTGCTCGGTCAAAAATAGGTATTTGCTGTAATATAACTGCAATTTTATGGCGTAAATCGTAAGCCAGTTCATCCAGGCTTTTGTCTGTAACTTTGACACCACGTGCGTTAACAAATAATAATTTTTGACTGATTGGGCTGATCCATGAAAGTTTAGCTCTGATAACATCTTCTTCTTTGTCAGCCACATATTCTATCCAGTCACCAGGAGTCATTTTTGTAGCTTCTTGATAGAAAACATCTTCTATATGCTCAACTTCAGGCTCCAGTCGGTTGATTTTCTTGTCAGCAATAAAGTGGACTATTTCAGGTTTGTCTTCATCGCTGCTTTCGTCTACCTTGAAAGCTTCTTGAGGTAATATAAATTCATGATCTTCTGCCGAAGAGTTTGGATCTATGCCATTGATACTGAGCAGTTGTTGGTACAGTTCTTTACTTTGTTGTTTGATACTGTGTTCGTCAAAAGCAACTAGCCGCAAGCCGTTGCTTAATTGATGTATTACATGACTTATTTGTGCTTTGGTTGCCTGATTTTTCTTATTTTTTACAGAGACATAAATCAGTTTGTTGATGAAATTGACGTATTCATCAATTTTCTCTGGTTCATCTGCATGTCTCAAATATGCCAAAGTCAAAACATTGGCCCAGGGAGTCAATAAAATATCGGTTACAGTTTTAGGCAAACTGTAGTTTTTCATTTTTGCTTGTAATATTTCTGCGGTATTTTCTTTGGCTTTCTGGATACGTTCCTGACCTAAGGCTTTTTCTGATGTCCTTTTTTCAATGATATTGACGCGTTTGGTATGCTTTTGATGGAATTGTTCAAAATCTTCAACCAAAGCTGCAAAGTCTAGATTTTCATAGCTTGTTTCTAGTACTTGTTGAACAACTTGCTCAACTTTGTTTATAAAGTTTCCTTTATTGTCGCCCTCTTTTGTCCAGCCAACGGATGCCTGGGCTAAGGTATCCAATAGTTTTCTTGCTTGGTTGTTTTTATTGGTAAATAACTTCCGATCTTTTAAAGCAAAATGCAAATATGGAATTTGCAACTTAGCCAAGACGGCTTGAATTCGATGAGGCAAGTTTCTGTCATCAACCAAAAATTGAAACAACATTCCAACTAAGTCTATGATGTCTTCATCTTGCTTATTGACTTGTTTCTGTTCCTGTTCGGCCTTGCTTCTTAATTGGCTTAACAATTGATCCTTGATTTCTGTAGGTGTCATTGAATCCTGTCGTGTATTCAGGTTTTGCAGTTCCTGATTTTGCAATACATTGAGCATATTGCTTATTAAAGCTGCTTCAAAAATTGGCCAATTATGATGAGGATTGGGTGAGCCTGAATGACGCTTATTCAGGGCATTGGCGATCACCTGGAAGTTTTCATCTTCATAGTGCGGAAGTACTTGTTCGGGTACAGATTGCTTAGCCTCATTTTCAGGCAAAGAACTGGATGTCATTGAATTATTTGCGCTTCTGCGGCTGGCAACCTTATATTTCAGGCTTGGGTAAACCCCTTCTTCTCTGAGGTAATTGTTGATATCATCATAGGTAAGGTTTAAATTGGGAAGCAGATTGCGCTCAAAAAGTTTAAGCATAATGAGCTCAACATTCGGTGTGATTTCTAGGTGAGAGAAAGTGTTTGCAAATGACTGAATGATGACGGATGGCGATGCCGGGATTTGCGCATATTCTAATTCGCTGCCGCCAGCCAATAGGGTAAATCTTTTTTGAAAAGCAAATAATTGTTGATGCAAATAAGTATTGCTTTTTTCAATCATATTAGTTACAGCCAACTTTTGGTTTAGTTCATGTTCGTCCACCAAAGCCAAGTGGCTAAATGAATCATCTGAATCTTTAGGTTGCGGTTTTATGAAATAGTCATAGTCGCCTTTTTTGAACTGTTTGAAAGCATTCTGGATGTTCTCAGAAAACTTTCGAACCATAAGTTCTTTTTTCTTTCTTACCTCACGCATGGCTGCAAAGTATTCAGTCTGTAGCTCATTGCTGTCGGCTTTTTCTGCAATATCGAACAAGGAGTCATCTAGGTTGTTATAATAGTCTTGGATGGCTGGCTTGAGACCTTTCAGAAATAGCTTATGAACATGAGGTAGTATACGACCCTGATTGATTCTTTCTTTCAACTCTGGTGTTATTTTTAGTATGTTATCTTGAGATTTTTTTTCTTTCATGGTCGTTCGCAGTCACTGTTCCTAGACTCAATGTAGCAAGATAAATAAAAATTTATGTGAGTAGGTTCACATTAACGTTTTTACAGGGCTTTTATGGTGACTTTGTAACACCAATAAATTGTGTTTTTGTCGTTGCTGTTCCTTGAATTATTGTTTGTGCCAAAAAAGGGCACTTATAACCTTATTTAGTTTCTGGCCAGTGGTACTGAACTGTGTACTTCAAAGTCTTGGTACTTTCTGCTGCAACATCAACCATAAATTTGATGGTGGCAGCATCCAATTGCTCATATTCCTCGTTATGTTGGGTAATCTGCCAGTTGGACCAGCGGTAAAGTGGCTCTATCACTTCAACTTGCTGTGTAGCGGTTTTTTGATTACTTATGGTGATTTCAAACTGCTCAATGATGCTGTTTTTAAGTAGTTGAAATTGACTTTGTTTTCGTTCGCCAGTTACATCGAAGGAATTGCCTAACTTTAATGTGATGGTTTTATTTTTTGGTGTGTGATCGATGCTATCTTCACCAATAAATTCAAGACTGTGGTCGGTTGGGTCAATGGTATTTACCCTCACTCGACCGGCAGGTAAGGGTAGTCCAAGTTGGTTTTCTTTGTCATTTTTGAAAATTAAAAACGATTCAATTTTTGCGCCGGCATGAGAAAGGTAGTTTCGGTCAGTAATTGGTCGATGGTAGTTCATGCCCAGATAGCCGCTGCCATTAAAACGCAAAGTTTTTTTACAGGCAATGTTATGGGTGTTTTGCAACAATTGAATCTGTTTGGTTGAGTTGTTCGGAATATCTACTTTTCTGGGTAGTTTGTACAGGTGATACTCATGCAGAGATTGTTCGGTAAATTCACTGTCGGCGACCTTGGCCATGCGTTCCATGGTCATGGTTCTGGGTGGATTTGATGTCGCTCTGTTTACATCGCCTGCAATAAGCTTTAACTGTGTCTCCTGATAACCTGCACCTGATTTGTTGACAATAGTCACCCAAGACATGATGTCAAGCATGCAGTCTTTATCTGATTCATTGAGGTTTATGATGTAATCTGACCACCAGGTCATACCTTTTGTTTGGTAAGCCAAATCAATATTTTCTTCACCGCTGGTGGTTGACTTCAGCAGCCAAACCAAAGTAGGTTTGGTTAATAAGCCACCAGGCAAGTCTGGAAAATCAATTTTGTTCCATTCTTTGATGGTGGTTATCTGACCATTCTGGGTTTTTAAAGTAAGCCCACCTGTTGTGCTTAACAATGTCCCCTCTGTGATGATGTTGTTGTCACCCAAATCATGGCTTACTTTGATGTCCTGATCCAGGTATTTCTGTAGTAACTTATCTGTGCTTACCAAATCAAATTGAAAATTTTGATCCAGTACAGTGACGCGATCTGCCTCTTTACTGAGTTTGAAAGAAACCGTGGTCGGGTCAATGTGTTCGGCCACGTCATCAAATGCGAGTTCAAAAACACCTTTTTTAAATTGGGCTTCGCGGGTTTGTTTTACTACGGCAAAGCCACTGATGTTATGGATGTTTTGTAGTTGGTTCTGGGACAAATGCCCTTGATGATTACCTGAGTAAACGGTAATGCTGTTCTTAGCTTGACTCATATTTATTGCCAACAATGTGGTGAGGACGATTAATTTATTCATCATCAATTTAATCAGTAAAAAATTCTCTGTTGAATTTGACTTGCAACTTCGTATCAGCAGCTCCTTTGGGCACAGCTTCAATAGTAAAATTGATGTCTTCTTGATTGTTTAAGGCAAAAGTTCCTAAATAGTATATGGCCTTGTTTTCTTCAACCACTTTAAACAACGTGATGTCTTTTTTTTGGTTAAGTAAGTTTTTTGCCAGAATGGTAACATCAGCTTCTACTGCTGTGTTGTGTTCAGTTTCAGTATCAAGTATAGATACACTGACGATTCCTCGACTTTTTGAGCGTTGAATTTGGTTGGCATTGGCCACCTCTTTGGATAAGAAAGTAGATGGAAAAGTGTTATAATGGAGTTCGTATTTTCCCACAGTGACCTTTTGTTCAGCGTATGTTATCTGTGCTGCTAAAAGCAGGAGAGTGGTTATCAATATGAGTACTTTTTTCATGTTATATACCTCAAGTAATTGATTACTTAATAATATAACATATCCCAATGTCAATTTGACGTTAAAAACAATCTATTGTGTGCATAATAAAGCCAGCACAAATTTCATCGTGCTGGCTTTATTAAGAATGGTTGCTTTTTAATTCTTTTTCTCAATTGCCCAGAATCAAGCAAATGTCTCTAAGAAAGCAAGTCTTTGATGGTTTGTCCTAAAAATGTTGGTGACTTAACTGTACTGACTCCAGCAGCTTCAAGGGCTTCGTATTTAGCTTGTGCTGTACCTTTGCCACCCGCCACGATCGCGCCAGCATGCCCCATTCGTTTGCCTGCAGGAGCTGTCACGCCAGCAATATAAGATACTACAGGTTTGGTCACGTGCTCTTTGATGTAATCGGCGGCTTCTTCTTCCGCAGAACCACCTATCTCACCAACCATGATGATACCATCGGTTTGATCATCATTTTGGAACAGTTTCAAGCAATCAATGAAGTTGGTGCCTTGTATCGGGTCGCCACCTATGCCAATACAGGTTGATTGGCCCAAACCGACTGAAGTGGTTTGATGAACCGCCTCGTAGGTCAATGTGCCTGACCGAGAGACAATGCCTATGCGGCCAGGTTGGTGAATGGCCGCAGGCATGATGCCGATCTTACATTCTCCCGGGGTGATTACGCCGGGACAGTTAGGTCCTACCATCACTACATCAGGGTTGGCATCCAATACAGTTCTGACTTTCATCATATCTAACACAGGAATGCCTTCGGTGATAGTTACAATCATTTTGATTCCTGCGTCAATGGCTTCCAATATGGCATCTGCAGCAAATGGGGGTGGTACGAAAATAACTGAAGCATTGGCACCTGTTTCATTAACGCCGTCTGCAACCGTATCAAAAACAGGGCGATCAAGGTGTTTGCTGCCTCCTTTACCCGGGGTAACACCACCAACCAGGTTGGTGCCATAATCGATGGCTTGTTCACTGTGGAATGTACCTTGTGAGCCGGTGAATCCCTGAACCAATAAACGGGTATCTTTGTTAATTAATACACTCATTGTTATGCTCCTACTGCTGCCACTGCTTTGTTTGCAGCATCGTCTAAATTATCGGCCGAAATCACAGCCAAACCGCTTTCGTTCAAGATTCTCTTGCCTTCTTCTACATTGGTGCCTTCTAAGCGAACCACAATAGGTACTTCAACGCCCACTTCCTTGATGGCAGAGATGATGCCGTTAGCAATCAGGTCACAGCGCACAATACCTCCAAAGATGTTAACCAAGATAGACTTAACATTTGGGTCTGACAAAATAATTTTAAAAGCAATGGCAACACGCTCTGCTGTTGCTCCACCACCAACATCCAAGAAGTTGGCAGGCTCGCCACCTTTAAGCTTAATGACATCCATAGTAGCCATAGCCAAGCCAGCGCCATTAACCATACAAGCAATGTTGCCGTCGAGTTTAATGTAGTTCAGTTCATGTTCGTGTGCTTTGGCTTCAGCTGGATCTTCTTGAGAGACATCTCTCATCACTGCCAGCTCTTTGTGTCTAAAGTCAGCGTTGTCGTCTGAATTGATTTTAGCATCCAAAGCAATAACATCTTGTTTGTCATCGATGATCAAAGGATTGACTTCAATCAAGGATAAGTCCAAATCATTGAACATCTTGTACATTTGCATCATGATGTGAGTCAATTGTCTCACTTGTTTTGCATTAAGACCCATTGCAAATCCCGCTTTGCGACAAGCATAGGGGAATAAACCTTCTGTATTATCCACTTTGATGGTGTGGATTTTCTCAGGATTGGTGCGAGCCACTTCTTCAATTTCTACGCCACCTTCAGCCGATGCAACAAAAGAAAGACATTTATTCGCACGATCAACCAACAAGCTTAAATATATTTCTTGCTCAATATCCGCAGCTTCTGTAATCAAAACCTCATTGACAGGCAGTGCTAAACCTCCAGTTTGATAAGTTTGAATTTTCATGCCGAGCATATCTGTGGCATATTGCTTGACTTCTTCTAATGTTTTAGCGAGTTTGACACCACCTGCTTTCCCTCGTCCACCAGCATGAACCTGAGCTTTGACAACCCACATGTCACAGCCAAGTGCTGTAGCTGCTTCCACCGCTTCTTCAGGCGTGCGGGCAACCTGACCATTGGGGACTGGAATATTGTATTTGGCAAATAATTCTTTGGCCTGATATTCATGAAAATTCATATGATTTGTTCCTGGTTTTTTAATGTTCAAAAAGACGCGCCACATTTTAGCTGAAAAAGCTTTGTATTTGTGGGGTTATTGTGTGAATAAATGACCAGTCATGAAAAATTCATCTAGCTCTTTATATTAAGCACTTTCACTAACTTGATTCTTTTGGGGCTGGCTTGAGTAAGTATATATGGCTTTTCAAATTGCTTTTGACTCAGATTAGGCAACTTTCACTCTTGTGTGTTTGCTGTTAACCGGTTAATCGAGTTAAGTGGTAAGGTAAATTTGCATGTATTTGAATAAAAGAATAGTAAGCAATTAATGAAATTATAGATAAAAGTAGAGATTTTACTTCTTTCACTTGTTGTTGCGTGAATAAATTGTGAAAGTGGTCGCATAACCAATCAAACGGAGAAAATACAATTTGAAAATCTTTATAGAAGGATAATCTGATTAGGGTTTTGCATTTTCCTTAAAATGAACGTGCTAAATAGTTGTAATCAATTGATATTTTCAGTTAAAGTATTGTGGGTAAAACCTATAAATTCAGAGAAATAGTATAACAACATGAATGTAGCCGGCACAAAAACAATGGTCAGTGGGGCTTTGAGGCGTCTTGTTCAGGATGGTGTCTTGAATATAGAAGATGCTGCAGAGGCTAATGAAAAGTCTAGGAAGCAAAAAATACCATTGTTCACTTATTTAATTGATAATAAATTGGTTGATGCCAGATTGTTATGTAATGCAGCGTCCCAGGAATATGGTGTTCCTGTAGTTGATGTTAGGGCAATGGATTTTGGTTTGATGCCAAAGGAATTGATATCTGAACAATTGATTGAAAAACATCAAGTGTTACCGCTTTTTCTGAGGGGTAAAAAAGTATTTATTGGGATTTCAGATCCAACGAATGTAAGAGCGCTGGAGGAGATTAGGTTTCATACCAATTTAACTGTTGAACCTATTTTGGTGCAGCAGGATCACTTGCATGATGCCATTGAAGAGGCTATGAAAGAGTCATCTTCGGTATTGGATGATTTAGATGATGAGGGGTTGGAAAATCTCGAATATGATGATGAAACTGAAGAGTCATCAATGGATGACTCCAAGGATGATACGGCAGATTCTCCTGCGGTTAAGTTAGTGAATAAAGTGTTGTTAGATGCTATCAAAAGAGGGGCATCAGATATTCATTTTGAGCCTTATGAAAAAACATACAGGGTCCGTTACCGGATTGATGGCATGTTGAAAACAGTGATTAAGCCTCCAAAAAACATGACCAACAAAATTGCTTCACGGTTGAAAGTAATGTCAAGACTTGATATTGCTGAAAAACGTGTGCCCCAGGATGGTAGGGTAAAGCTAAACCTGACTAAAAATAAAGCCATTGACTTTCGTTTGAGTACTTGCCCTACGTTATTTGGTGAAAAAATTGTAATGAGGGTGCTGGATGCATCGGCTGCAAAAATGGGTATTGACAAACTTGGCTACGAAGATGAACAAAAACAATTGTTTATGGATGCCATAGTCAGACCTTATGGCATGGTTTTGGTAACAGGTCCAACTGGTTCTGGTAAAACCGTGTCATTGTATACTGCTTTAAATATTTTGAATACTGAGGGAAGAAACATTTCAACAGTTGAAGATCCTGTGGAAATCAGGGTGAATGGCATTAACCAGGTTCAACAGAATGCAAAACAAGGTATGACATTTTCAGCAGCTTTACGTTCATTTTTGCGACAAGATCCAGATGTTATTATGGTGGGTGAGATCCGGGACTTAGAAACTGCTGAAATTGCGGTCAAAGCAGCACAAACAGGTCACATGGTGTTATCAACCTTGCATACCAACAATGCACCAGAGACTGTTTCCCGAATGGTTAATATGGGCGTGGCACCTTTCAACATAGTATCGGCAGTGTCCCTAATCATTGCCCAAAGGCTTGCCAGAAGATTGTGTGAATGTAAGAAGCCTACCGAGTTAACAGAGGAGGCGTTGTTACAAGCTGGGTTTACAAAAGAAGATTTGGAAGATGCGACTATTTTTGATCCGGTAGGTTGTTCAAAATGTAATGAAGGCTATAAGGGGCGGGTAGGCATATATGAAGTTATGCCAATTACAACAAATATTAAAAGAATAATTTTAGAAGGCGGTAATTCCATACAGATTGCAGAGCAAGCAGAGAAAGATGGTATTGCGAATTTAAGAAAATCAGCCTTGCTTAAAGTTAAAAATGGTATAACCGGTTTGGTTGAAGCAAATCGAGTAACAGTGGATTAAAAATATGGCAAACGCAAAAAGAATAGAAGAGGTGCAAACCTTTGAGTGGGTTGGTGTTGATAAAGTTGGTAAAAAGTTAAAAGGAGAGCAAAAGGCCAAATCATCAACATTGGCTAAAAATGAACTCAGACGCCAGGGTATTCAAGTCAAAAAGATATACAAGAAAAGAAAATCATTATTTTCAAAGGGAAAGGCGATAAAAGCCCAAGATATAGCGTTGTTCAGTAGACAATTGGCTACTATGATGGAATCAGGGGTTCCCATGGTGCAAGCATTTGAGATCATTGAAGGAGGGCAGGCTAATCCAAGGATGGCCAAGTTAATTAATGAAGTAAAGACAGAAATACAATCAGGCTCAGCCTTGGCAGAGTCGTTAGGAAAGCATCCTGTTTATTTTGATGAATTGTACTGTAATTTGGTTAATGCAGGTGAAAAAGCGGGTGTGCTTGATGAGCTGCTGGATACCATTGCAACTTATAAGGAAAGAACTGAAGAGATTAAAGGAAAAATCAAAAAGGCCATGTTTTATCCGGCTGCAGTTTTATTTGTTGCCATTGGTGTAACAATATTGTTGTTGGTGAAAGTTGTTCCGCAATTTCAAGACATGTTTAAGGGATTTGGTGCTGATTTGCCGGGCTTAACGTTAATGGTGGTTCATGCATCAGATACCATGCAAAAATATTGGTTTATAGTGTTAGCCGTTTTAGTGGGCGTAGTTTCGGGGTTTATTTATCTCAAGAAAAGATCCTTAAAGTTTGCTCATGCCTTGGATAGATTGTCATTAAAAATTCCAATCGTTGGTGGTATTTTGTTTAATGCGGCCATTGCTAGATTTTCCAGAACCCTTTCAACCACCTTTGCAGCAGGTGTTCCTTTGGTGGAGGGATTGGATACTGTGTCAGGGGCTGTTGGTAATGTTGTTTTCAGAGATGCGGTATTGAAGATTAAGGATGACGTAAGTACAGGTCATCAGTTACAGTTGGCTATGTCGCAAACAGGCTTGTTCCCTCATATGGTGGTGCAAATGGCAGCCATTGGTGAAGAGTCTGGTAATTTAGATGCCATGTTGGCAAAAGTAGCTGATTATTATGAACAGGAAGTTTCTAATGCAGTAGATGCCTTGAGTAGTTTGTTGGAACCTATTATTATGGTTTTAGTTGGAGGCTTAGTTGGTGTGATGGTGGTTGCTATGTATTTGCCAATTTTCAAAATGGCCTCGGTTTTCTAGGTGGATTTTTTACAAGTATTACAACAATATTCAATGTTGTTTATTGTTTCGGCTTTTGTTTTAGGACTGGTCATTGGAAGCTTTTTAAATGTGGTGATTCTCAGGTTGCCGCCTTTGATGGAGTATACCTGGAAAAAAGATTACGCAGAATTTACTGAAGCCAAATTCGAAGAACCTGCTCCTCCTGGTATAGGATTAGACAGGTCTCATTGTCCAAAATGTAAAAATAAACTTCGTTGGTATCACAATATTCCTCTGATCAGCTATATTTCACTGCGAGGTAAATGTTCGTTTTGTGGCCAGCCTATTTCAATTCGTTATCCTTTTATAGAATTGCTAACTGGTGTGTTGTCTGCGTTGATGGCTTATTTGTACGGTGTTGAACTGCAGTTTGTTGCTGCGGTAATTTTGGTTTGTTTTTTAATAACGATAACGTGGATTGATATCGATACGTTTTTGATACCGGACCAAATCAGTTTATCTTTGCTTTGGTTTGGTCTGTTTTTTAGTTTATTTGAGTTTTCCATACCTCCTTCGGTAGCAATCATTGGTGCGTTAGTTGGTTATTTGTCACTCTGGAGTGTTTTTCATCTATTTAAGTTGATAACAGGTAAGGAGGGAATGGGCTATGGAGATTTTAAACTGTTGGCTGCTGGAGGAGCGTGGCTTGGGTATGAACAACTCATTATCGTTTTGATGTTGTCATCTGTCTCGGGATTGATTATTGCAGTTATAGAAAAGTTAATGGGTAAAACCGAAAACAAAATACCTTTTGGTCCGTATTTGTCTATAGGTATTTTGGTTGCTTATTTAGCTGGCGATATTATTATGGATCATTTTTTTACCATTGCTTGAATGTCAGTAATTGTTGCGCTAACAGGAGGTATTGCTTCGGGAAAAACATTGGCTTCAAGTTGCATGGCAAAAGCGGGGATCGCAATTATTGATGCTGATGTGGTTGCTCGTAGTGTGGTTGCCAAAGGAAGTGAAACTTTGTTAACTTTGGTTAAGAAATTTGGTCGTCAAATTTTAACTGCTGATGGTTCTTTGGATCGTGCCACTTTAAAAAAAAATGTTTTTAATGACCCAGTAAAATTAAATTTGCTTAACCAAATAACTCACCCACGTATCCAAAGTGAGATAAAAACTCAACTGGCTCACATTAAATCTGATTTTGTTGTATTGGTGATTCCTTTGCTTAATATACATATGCTTAAAATATACGAGATTAATCGTGTTTTGGTTGTGGATGTAGATTCAGATGTGCAGCGACAAAGAGTGATGGTCAGAGATCAAATTGACATGAAAATGGCTAATAAAGTTATGGCATCACAAATTGATAGAAAAGAAAGGTTAATTTTGG
>JAGRJR010000039.1:13928-31773 GCA_020442635.1 Lysobacterales bacterium | reverse complement strand
TTTGAAAGCTCTGAAAGGCCATATGGCGGTGGGTGGCATGCGAGCCAGTATCTACAACGCCATTCCAATTGAGGGCATTGATGCCCTGATTGATTTCATGCGTGAATTTGAGCGTGTCAATGGTTGATTCTAAAAAACAAACGGCTCAACTCGGCCAACTCAATAAGCTGCAGGTTAAAAGCATCCTCAACATGGGCGCCATTTTAAATGGCTTACAGTTAGGTGATGTGTTGTTACCCAGAAGGAATATGCCCGATTCACTGCAGGAAGGCAGTGAAATTGAAGTGTTTGTTTACTTGGACTCCGATGATCAACCTATAGCAACCACTGAAACTCCCAAAGTGATGGTCGGGCAGGCTGCATATTTAAAAGTCATTGATGTGAACAAAACCGGTGCATTTATGGACTGGGGTTTGCCCAAAGATTTGTTACTGCCTTACGCCGAACAAACCAATGCCTTGCGTCCTGGCATGTTCAAGGTGGTTTATGTTTACTTGGATAAAGCTTCGAAAAGAATCACCGCATCAGCACGACTGGATAAACATCTACTTGAAGAAAACACCTGGCTGAAACCCGGCCAGGAAGTGGACTTGCTGTTTTGCAGTAAAAGTGATTTGGGCTATAAAGCCGTCATCAACAACACCCATTTAGGCCTGTTACATCATTCGGATGTGTTTCAAAACATCATGATAGGTTTACATAAGAAGGGTTACGTTAAATCCATTAACCCCGATGGTAAAATCAATCTAATACTTCACATCCCTAACAAAGAACAACTCAGCGAACTGGCAGAAAACATCCTCGCTGACCTCAAAGCCAATAAAGGCATTTCATATCTTACTGACAAAAGCAGTCCCGATGAGATCAAAGCCCGTTGGAAAGTCAGTAAAGGTAGCTATAAGAAAGCCATTGGCGCATTGTATAAACAGCGCAAGATACTGATTGAAAAGGACAGTATTAAGTTGGTTGAGTAATATATATGCGCAGCAAATCCGCCGACATTAGGGTTGGGGTTTTTTACGCATACTTGGAGGTTGTTATGGAACTAAAAACTTAGAAATTCCCGCAGTTACTGCCTTTGCAGATGACGCCACAATATTTGTTGATGTTATTCTGTATCTTAGATCTCTTATTATAATATTGATTCATTGCTCGCTTGTTATTAAAGTCCTTGGGAAGTTTAAGTGACTTCATTTCTCGTTTAGCCTTGCCACAGAGTGTTGGATCAACATCCGCGTTGTGGGGTTTGGGTTGGTTTTTTGCTTGCAATTGATCCAACACAGCCCGTTTTTTCTGGTTAGTGGTTATTTGGGGAGGTTGGTTTTTTGCTTCCATTTGTTCCAGCAGAGCACGAGTGTCCTGTTTATTACCATTATTTTTATTGAAGAGATCAAGTTGTTGTTGCATCCGTTGCTCATGAGTGTAGATTTTTTTCTCAGCTGGTTGTTGAGTCATTTCATCGGATTCTTCTGCTTGAATTTCTTTGAATTTCTGGTAGCCGTAATAGCCACCTGCGATAAACAAAGATATAAATATAAGGTCTTTAATCATAGCAGCATATTAACATGTAAAACTCATTCATTAAACTCGATATTTATAAAGTGTCAACATAAAATGAAATCATTTTAGATGTACAAACGATGACTTTGATAATATCAAAAACTGGGAAAATATCGTAACCCCGCCAAAATCCTTGGTTCCAAATACCAAAACAGTCACAACATCAACACTTAAATTAGGTGTCGATTCGCCTCAATTAATTTGAAAAAAGTTGTGAAGTACATTCTTTAGTTAACCGGTTGTGTCCATGTGGTTTAACTGACAATGCCATTAAACTCTGTTAAGTTAACATCACATAAACCTCTAGGAATGTGGTTAATTACTTGGGTAATCTGTTTCTACCTTTAAGCTAAGTCTGTCAATAACATATTCTATGCATCAAAAATTTTGCAAAGCACAGTGATCATTGTTTTTAGCCCAGCAAAAGTAGCAATTAGAATTATCAGGAAAAGCATGGTTTTAATTCGTTTTGACTGTTGGTATTGTAATTTTTATTGATGTCAAATAAATGGCGATACTTTGACAGTTGGGTTACGAAATTACATGACGAAGGCGAATGAATCTCCAGCGCTTAAAGTCTATATCAATAAAAAGCCGGCAATTAACCGGCTTTTTATTACATTGGAATAACTAAATCATTTAGTATCCAAAGTTGGTAATCTCCCAGGTGTCCATGGCAGACCATTTTCCTCTGCTTCTTCCTCAAAGGCTTGCAGGTCAGCTTCTATCATGTGCATGGTCTTAAGAGTTGTAGCCAATTCGCTTTGGGCGATTTTCATAGACGTTCTATAATTTCCCGGGATATTGGCTTGAGACTCAAGCAGACCACCATATAAACTACCTACACGCATGGAAATTGACCAGGGTGCAGCTTCTTGTCTTGAAGTAATGGTAGAGTCACCATGCAATTTAACTTTTAAGTCACGTACTCTGCCGGCAATGTCTCTGATTTCCTGAGCGGCCTTTTGATTAGGTGTGACGCTCATGTCAACCGCTTTGAACAGGTGTTTGATGCGGTTTTCCATTTCGTCTAGTTTCGCACTGGCACCAGTGGTTTTTCTCTGTAGCTCAGCCAATTCCAGCTTGAATGCCAGTACAACTGCTGGATTGGCAGAAATTTCAGGGCTGTTTGCCAATGATTTCAGACTGAACGATTTAGCCTCTGACAAAGCGGTAACTTCACTGTTTTGGCGTTTCATTAAAGTTGCTTGGTACTTGCCAGGTATGACCAAAGGTCCCATGGGAGGAGATGCCCAATAGGGAATCCAGTCAGGTTGTTTAAGCTTGACAGGGTCCGGAGCAGGGTAGCGCATGTCCCATTGAACTTGTTGGAAGCCCTTGCTATTTTTCGCAGGAATACGTCTGATGACATTGCCTTTGTCATCTTCGATGAGCACAAATACCGTTGGAGATTCTTCATTGTCTTCAGCTCGCAGTTTATCCCAGCTAGGATAAGGCGTATCTTCATCCTTTTTTTCTTTTTCAATTTCTGTCTCACGACGTAGTTTTTTTAAAGTTTTGAAATTGTCTTTTAAATGATAAGAAATGCTCACACCCAAAGGAGGGTTGGGGGCGGTGAAAAAATCGCTGCCGGAAGAACCTTTCTCACGGTCATCAAATTGGTCACCTTCGATATACAACCAGGTGTCTTTAACAGGAAATAGGGTGGCGACATTGTTGTTCAAAGTTTGGTTGCTGGTTCGCAGAGGTGTGTAATCATCCAGAATGTAAACACCACGTCCAAAAGAGCCAATTATCAGGTCGTTTTCACGCTTTTGGATTTCTAAGTCGCGTACCGCAATGGTGGGTAAGCTGGTTAACTCGTGCCAGCTGTTACCAGCATTTTGAGTAAAGAACACACCAAACTCTGTACCGACAAACATCAAGTTTGGGTCAACATGGTCTTCAACAATGGTATGAGCAGAACCGCGCTCAGGAAGATTAGAACTGATGCTCTTCCAGGATTTACCTTGATCGGTTGATTTTAAAACATAGGGTTTAAAATCGCCTTTTTTATGGTTGTCAAAAGTGGCATAAGCAACATCCGCATCATGCTGTGACCACAACACATCAGAAACATAAGACATATCAGGTACACCTGAAAATTTCGAAATTTTGTTCCAGCTATCACCACCATCCTTACTGACACTAATAACACCATCATCACTACCTACCATCAACAAATCCGGTTGCACAGGGCTTTCGGAAATGCCAATCAGGCTGCCGTATTGAGATGTTGAAACATTTTTTGCAATGGAATCGGGACCCCAAACACGACCCATAACCTTAAGTTGATTGCGGTCTACTTTTCTGGTTAAATCACCACTGATTTTCTTCCAGGAATCACCACGGTTATCTGAACGGAACAAATATTCTGATCCGTAATAAAGACGGGTTGATTTATGCGGACTAACCAGTAAAGGCGTATTCCAGTTCCATTTATATGCAGGTTCTCCAGCCTCAGGATGTGGGGTAATATAAACTCGTTCTTCTGTTCTTCTGTCGTAGCGGGCCAGACCACCGTATTGATATTGTGCATAAATAATGTTCGGATCATTGGGGTCAAACTGTGGCTCATAACCATCACCACCCAAAATGATATGCCAATCTGCATTGTCGATGCCATGAATATCATTGGTTCGAGAGGGTGCACATAAGGAGTTGTTGTCCTGGGTTCCTCCACAAATGTTATAAAAGGGTTCATCATTATCCGGTGTGACACGATAGAATTGACCCAATGGCAGGTTTCTGATGTGTCGCCAAGTTTGCCCTCGATCCCAGCTTTCATAAACCCCACCATCTCCCCCAATGAAAATGTGTTGGGTATTATCAGGGTCAATCCATAAAGCATGGTCATCGACATGCCGGAATTTGTCGGATAATTTGGTCCAGGTTTTGCCGGCATCTTCAGAAACATTGGTGAAGGTGTTTAACGAGTAAACACGGTCAGGATTGTGAGGATCTACGACCAACTCATTGTAATATTGTGGTGACCCGGCTACATAACTGGATTGTTTGTGCCAGGTTTGGCCAAAGTCAAGTGAACGGTAGGTACCTTTTTCTTTGTCATTGGCCTCGATGATGGCATAAATGGTCAGTGGTTGTGAAGGCGCATTGGCCAGTCCAATTCTACCCATATGATCTTTGGGTAAACCTGAAGTGATTTCTGTCCAGGTTTTACCGCCATCTGTGGTTTTATGAATACCACTTCCTGGACCGCCGTTGATTAAAGTCCAGACGTGGCGTCGGCGTTGGTAGCTGCTGGCTACGATGTTTTCATGATTATCAGGGTCAATGACGAATTCATTGATGCCAGTATGTTTGTCAATATGTAGTATACGATCCCAGCTTTTACCACCATCTGTGGTTTTGTATAATCCACGGTCACCTCCTTCATTCCACAAAGGGCCTTGTGCGGCAACCAGTACCGTGTTTGAATCTTTGGGATTAATCCAGATTTGAGAGATATGCTCAGATTCCTTTAAGCCAACGTTTTTCCAAGATTTTCCACCATCGGTGCTTTTGTAAACACCATCTCCATAGGCCACACTGCGTTGTGAATTATTTTCTCCAGAGCCAACCCATAATACCTGCGGATTGTTTGGATCAATTTCGATCACGCCGATTGAATAGGAACCTTCATGGTCAAAAATGGGTTCCCAGGTGATGGTGTTGTTGGTGGTTTTCCATAAATTGCCAGATGCAGTGGCGACATAAAATTCATGTTTTTTATCAGGATGAAAAGCAAAGTCTGAGATTCTGCCAGAAATCATTGCAGGGCCTATGTTTCTTAATGGTATACCTGACAAAGGGTGTGGGTCTTCTGCTTTGGCCAAAGCCAAATCAGTAAAACCACCTGCAAATACAGCAATGGTGCTAAACACCACTGATTTTATTGATGTCCTCATGTTATTTCCTCTTTATTATATTGATGATGAATCTATCATAACTGAGGGTGATGTCTATCGGTCAAAAGTCATGAAACCTGTAATCTCTAGAGTTTGAAGAAATCAGTGCTCTTTCAGGGCGATTTTTTTTGTGTTTTATCAACTAATGTCATTTTCGGAAACTATTTCACGGTTGAATAATCTTTAAAAGATGTACAATGCAAAATAACACAGAAAAATAATAAAGACTGACGCATAAAAAATACAGTCGTAGCTTACTCATGGTTTATTATCAATTTGGCCGATTCAAAATAGATCCACAAACTGTCAGGTTATCCCAAAGTGGCCAACCCATAGAGTTAGAACCATTGGCTTTTGAAACGCTGTTGTATTTGGTAGAAAACAGACAACGGGTCGTTGCCAAAGATGAATTGTTAGAAAATATTTGGAAAGGACGTGTACTTACAGAGCATGTGATTACCAGAATCATTTATCTGTTGAGGAAAGTTCTGGATGATTCTGATTCCAAAGAATCATGCCTCAGAACTGTACGCGGCAAGGGCTATCAATTTATTGCTGATGTTCAAGTGGTTAACACAGCGGAGGACAGGTCACCAGCAAGTCTGGCTATTCAACAACCGCAGTTTAAAAAATGGATATTGGGTTTGGTGATAATCGTTTTGATAGCAACAACTGTATGGATGCTTTATAAGCCTCCAAAGGAGGTAGTAAAAAGAAATAATTATCAAAGTATTGTAGTTTTGCCTTTGAAAAACAGTGGAGCTACTGACGAATTAACTGTTTTTTCTGCATCTGTGGTCGATTATTTGACGACTCAATTATCCATGAATCTGAAAATGAAAGTGATTCATCCTGACAGTATGTTGTTATTGAGCAATCAATTCAATGACATTTGGTCTATTCAGCAAGCCACAGGTGCCGACTATTTACTGGAGGGTACGTTATTAAAAACTTCAAACGATCGAATAGTGATTCAGCTCCATTTATACGAGGCTGAAAATTCGGAGTTACTGCCCTATGATTTAGGTGGATTTGAATTTCCTTACCCAAGGACTACCGCTGATTTGAACCAGCTTTATCACAAACAAAGGATTACCATCAGAGACATTATTCAATTGATTAAACCAGGCATCAACCCATTGGAAAATGGTCAAGTGCAAACAGAAGATCCAGAAGCATACCGAATGATTATACGTGCTCATCATTTGATGCGATCTGACAGTTGTAAAGGTATTTATCAAGCAGAAATGCTACAAAAACAAGCCACTGAACGCGATCCAAACTACGCTTACGCCTGGTTACAGCTGCTGGCAAATTATTTCAAAAGAGTTTGGGTTTGTGGAGAATCAACGGAAAATTATCAGCGCGCTCTGGCAGTGGCTGAGAAAATTGAACAATTGGCCCCGGGACAGTACGAGGCGGTAGAAATAGCCAGAAATGCGATATTGGTTGAAACCAACCATGTGGAGGAGGCATTTGAGTGGGTGAAAGATGCCAGTTGGGATAATCCTGCGGCTTTGAGCAGAAAGATTTATGCACTACGGTTTGCAGGATTTTTGAAATTGGCCAGAGTTCATGTAGACAGGATACTGCAACTGGACCCATTTTTCTACAATGAAAAACCCATTCATCAAGCGCCTAACACAGTGCTTTATATGAACGATTTTGACACACATTTGTCATTATTGGCACCTCTAGGGAATGCTTATCATGATTATTATCGAGCACTTAATTTGGTACTCTCTGGTCAAACCGAATTAGCCATTGATGTGTTAAGTAACACCATTAAAAGAACTCCTGATGATTTATTTGGTCGATTTTCGAAGGCACTGTGGTTGATATTACAAGGCCAACAAAAAGAGGCTATTGTCATGTTAGATCAAATTGAAACCAACAGGATAGCCATGAATCACACAGATGGTGAAATGACCTACAAAGTAGCCCAGTTGTATGCTCTGAGCGGTGCCAGTGATCAAGCCTTGGCGTTATTGGCTCGCGCCATAGATCAGGGGTTCTTTCCAGTCACCTACTTTTTGACTGATCCGGCAATTGCTGAATTGCGAAGCCACTCAACCTTTGAAATATTGTTAAAAAAAGCGACAACAAGACATTTGGCATTTGCAAAAAGGTTTGATCTAAATCCTGAAATTACAAAACGGTGAGCATTTTTACATCAAAACAACTTCATCAGCAAATCATAATCTAATCATCATAAAACTTTCTTGTGAATTCTTAAGATATTGAATAGGTGGTCATGACAAGACTCATCCATATTATTTTAAGTATCAAAAGGAAACTATCATGAAGAAATTATTTTTAAGTCTATTGTTATTGATGCATGGTTTTGTATCCGCAGCCATTTTTCAGGTGAATTTAACTGTTCAGGATCATGTTGATGATAATCCTGGAGATGGTGTTTGTGATATTCCATCTGGCGGTTTTTGTACATTGCGAGCTGCAGTGATGGAGGCCAATGCATTACCTGGTGCTGATATTATTGTTTTACCCGGAAACAGCAATGTACGCCTGTCTATTAACGGTGCAGGGGAAAATGCTGCTGCCACAGGAGATCTTGATATTACCAGCCCAGTGGTTATTGGAACCTTTGTTGAGCCAACTGAAGACTTTCCCACTATTGATGCTTCACTACTTAATGATCGAATTTTTCATGTATTAAGTGGCAGTGGAGCGGTTACTTTTGTCAATGTTAGGATGGTTAATGGTTCTGCTGATTTCAGTAATGGTGGCGCCATCAATATCAGTACGGCTAATCAGGTTCAAGTTGACCGTGTTTGGTTTGAAGATAACACTGCTGATTCGGGAGGGGCTATTTATATATCTCCTTTGAGTGAGTTAACTGTCATTGACAGTGTGTTCAAAGGGAATGCTGCAGTTACACAGGGTGCAGCATTAACTATATTCGGTACCACAGATATAGACAAAGCCACCATTTATGAAAACCTCAATTTCAATGGAGGATTTAAAGAGGCGGTTTATGTAGGCTTTGATCAATTCGGAACCAGCTATTTGACTTTACGGAATTCCACAGTATTTAACAACAGTAACAGTGGGATATATGGATTTGGTGGTGATGTTTCCATCAGAAACTCCACCATAGCTCTTAACTCTGAGAGAGGTATCATTTCTAATCCTGATGGCAAACAAAACCCTGAGTTGAGGATCAGAAACTCAGTATTTAATCAAAATGGTGTTACCGACTGTGCAGCTGGAGGAACTGTTGATGTAATTGCTGATAACTGGAACATCGCTTCTGATAATTCTTCTTGCTTTCAATTGGGTACCACCAACTTGGTGGAAACTGACCCTAAATTAACTGTCATTAAAACGGACAGTGAAAATTGGCACAGCTATTTCAGGCCTGGTTTTTACAGTCCTATAGTTGACAGTGCGCATCCAACAACACCAGGACCGGGTATTGGCTGTGAAGCTGAAGACCAGAGGGGAGTGGCTCGGGCTCAGGATGGTAATCATGATGGAACTGCACGATGTGACCGAGGTGCTATAGAGTTGTTGGAAGATGTAATTTTTTATGATGATTTTGATATTGCTTATTAAATCATAAGATTGAGGATATTGTTATGTTTATCAAACCCAGTTTTTAATTCAGCCATAAAAAAGCCCTGGCGAGGCCAGGGCTGTGAGGAGAAGGTTGATTGTGGTTAGTAATCAACCTTATTTCATAGCACCCTATGAAATGACTTTGGGAACCCGGATGGATTCAACCAATTTTTGAATTTCTGCTGGTGGTGGTGCAGTCACTTTGCTCACCACTGTGGCTACCACAAAGTTCAGAATCATACCTAAGGTACCAATGCCTTCAGGAGAAATCCCAAACCACCAGTGATCTGCATTATTGAGTTCAAGGTGCATAAATTTGAAATAGATAATGTAACCCAAAGTAAAGACGATACCTACTACCATGCCAGCAATGGCACCAGTTTTGTTGGCTTTCTTGCTAAAAATGCCCATTAAGATAGCGGGGAACAGTGATGATGCTGCCAAACCAAATGCCAGCGCCACTACCTGCGCAACAAAGCCGGGCGGATTGGCTCCTAAGTAACCCGCAACCAAAATAGCAAAAGCAGCAGCAATACGGCCCACCATCAACTCTTTTTTCTCTGATATATCTGGGGCAATTATACCTTTGACCAAATCGTGAGATATGGCGGCTGAAATAACCAACAATAAACCTGCAGCAGTAGATAAGGCAGCAGCGATACCACCAGCAGCAATCAGCGCAATCACCCAATTAGGAAGTTGTGCAATTTCAGGATTAGCCAGAACCATGATGTCACGATCTACTTTTAACTCGTTACCTTTCCAGCCGTAGCTGTCTGCAGTGGCTTTAAAGGCTTCATTCTTGTCGTTATAATATTGAATACGGCCATCACCATTTTTATCATCGAAGGTTAACAAACCTGTTTTTTCCCATGTGGTGAACCAGTTAGGCTTTTGTTCATAAGCCAAGTTACCTGTGGGAGAGCCCACTTCACCTGGTTGCATGGTTTCAATTAAGTTCATACGTCCCAAAGCACCCACAGCTGGAGCAGTGGTATATAGAATAGTAATGAAGAATAAAGCCCAGAATGCAGATTTTCTGGCATCTGCCACTTTAGGTACAGTGAAAAATCTAACAATCACATGCGGTAAGCCAGCTGTGCCAACCATCAGTGCAGCAGTAATGAAGAACATATCTACAGTGCTTTTGTTGCCTGCTGTATGAGCAGTGAAGCCCAGCGATTGCACCACATTGTCCAATTTCGTCAATAAATAGATGCCCTCACCAGTCATTTCACTACCAAAGGCCATTTGCGGAATGGGGTTGCCTGTGGCTTGTAATGAGATGAAAATGGCGGGAACCATATAGGCAAAAATCAGTACACAATATTGTGCCACTTGTGTATAGGTAATACCTTTCATGCCACCCAAAACAGCATAGAAAAACACAATGCCCATACCGATAATCAAGCCGGTGAGGATTTCAACTTCGAGGAATCTTGAGAATACAATACCCACGCCGCGCATTTGGCCGGCTACGTAAGTAAATGAAATGATTATTAAACAAACCACAGCTACAATTCGAGCTGTTTTTGAATAATAGCGGTCACCAATAAATTGGGGCACTGTGAATTTACCAAACTTTCTCAAATAGGGTGCCAGTAATAAAGCCAGTAGCACATATCCGCCTGTCCAACCCATCAGATAAACCGAAGCATCGTACCCTGCAAAAGCAATAATACCCGCCATCGAAATAAAAGATGCAGCTGACATCCAATCGGCAGCAGTGGCCATTCCATTGGCAACAGGATTTACACCTTTGCCAGCCACATAAAAGTCACCTGTGCTTTTGGCTTTTGACCAAATGGCAATTGCGATGTACAGAGCAAATGAGAGTACAACAACGACAATAGTTAAGGTTTTTAATTCCATGATTTATTCCTCCACATCAAACTTTTTGTCTAATGTGTTCATGCGTTTTACATAAACCCAAATCAGAATAAGAAACACATACAATGACCCTTGCTGAGCCATCCAGAAACCCAATTTAAAACCGGCAAATTGAATGCTGTTCAATTGGTCAACCAGTAAAATACCGCATACGTAAGAAACAATGAACCAAATAGAAAGCAACAATCCCATGAGTTTGAGATTGGCTTTCCAATAGTCAGCGTGATTGTTATTTGATGACATGGATACCCTCATTAAAAATTAAGTCCATTCAATGTAACAAAGTCAGTCTGATATTAAACTTAGACTTTGGTATCAGAGACCAAAGGAGTAGTTTTAGATAACATCTCAACACAGCACCAAATTGCTTGTATATAATGAGCAATTAGTGGCTTTTCTGGTTCAATCTATTGGATAACATGAAATGATTTCTGAATATGGTGTTTATGCCATTTTGGTGGTTTATATCGCTTTGATGTACGTCATTGCTGGTTGGGGCGATGGTTTGGATCTGCAAAAACGCCCAAAACTCAGATTATGGGTTTATGGCCTTTCTCTGGCAGTTTACTGTACTTCCTGGACATTCTTTGGTGCTGTTGGCACGGCAGCTTCCAAAGGCTGGGATTTTTTACCTATCTATTTAGGCCCACTGATTTTATTTACGGCAGGTTGGCCACTGGTCAAGAAGGTCATTGCCTTGAGTAAAGCCAATAATGTGACCTCGATTGCGGACTTTGTTGCCAGTTTGTATGGGAAATCAAGACGAATTGCGGTGTTTGTTACCATCATTGCGGTGCTTGCTGCCATTCCTTACATCACACTACAGTTGGAGGCAATCACAGCCAGTATCAATACCATCAGTAATCAAGCTTCTGACAGTCATGAAAATGAGCTTTACAGTGCTTTATTAATTACTATACTTTTGGCGTTGTTCTCCACCGCATTTGGTACTCGCAAACTTGATGTAACTGAGCATCATCGCGGACTGATGATGGCAATTGCTTTTGAGTCTGCGTTGAAATTAGTGGCATTTATTGCAGTGGGACTGTTTGTGATATTTTTTGTTTATTCAGGCCCCTCCGAATTGGTGCAACAAGGAGCCCAAATTTCCAATATAGCCAAAGGTCCGAATTTATCTATTAATTTCATGGCCCAATCAATGTTGGCACTGTTGGTGTTTATGTGTTTACCAAGGCAATTTCATGTAACAGTAGTGGAAAATGAAAACCGTGCAGATTTAGGCAAGGCCAGAATCATTTTTATAACTTATCTGGTGGTATTTACGCTTTTTGTAATACCTATTGCTATGGCTGGAAATGAGTACCTTGTTAATGGTAGCAGACCTGATATGTATGTTTTGCAGTTGCCAATGCTGTTTGAAAAAGATATGTTGACGATGTTGGTATTTCTGGGAGGCCTTGCCGCAGCCACAGGGATGGTTATTATCTCGACCATTGCGTTAAGCACCATGGTCAGTAACGACTTGGTACTGCCTTTGTATCTCAAATACATCAACTACCACATCAGCCACAAGGATGGTTTGCAATTTGTGGTGTTATGGAGTCGCCGAATCAGCATCTTTGCCATCAGTTTTGCAGCTTTTGTATTCTATGGTTTGGTTAATGATAATTTACCGTTAGCGGCCATGGGCAATCTGTCATTTTTGTTAATGGTACAATTCGCCCCAGCCATGATGTTGGGGATGTATTGGCCGAAAAGTAACAAACAAGCTGCTTTCATAGGGATGATGGCTGGGGTAATTGCCTGGGCATGGCTGGTTCTTTTTCCGGGTGAAACAGGTTCGACACTTGCTGGCTTTGTAGGTACCATGGTTCAACTGACAGGCCCCAACCCTCCTTTGTTTAAATTGTTTGTGGCCACTTTTTTGGTTAATGTTTTAACTCATATCAGTTATGCGCTGATTGCTGGATGGTGGTCAAAACGCAACCAAAACAAGGCATGGATAGACAGCCATCAATTGGCTACAGAAACCATGACTGTGGCTGATTTAAAGCAAATTGTGAATAAATTGGTTGGTGAGAACTTCGCTGAACAGTCTTTTGCTAATTTTACTCAAGATTTGGGGGGTAAACTTAAAGATGAAAATCATGTAAATACACCGTTGATACAGTTCACTGAGAAGATTTTAGCCGGTTCGATTGGTTCTTCGTCTGCTCGTGCAGTTATCACTGCTATGTTGAAAAGCAAAGGATTAGCTGTGAATGAAATCATCGACTTGCTGGATGAAACTAAACAGGCAATCCAGTTTAACAGGAAATTGATTGATGCGACTTTAGATAATATTTCACAAGGAGTCAGTGTGGTAGATGATAATTTACGCTTGGTTGCCTGGAACAAACAATATATTGATTTGCTTGAATTTCCTGAAGGTTTTATTAAGCGTGGTATGCCTATTGCCGATGTTTTACGTTTTAACGTTGAGCGTGGAATGATTCAAGCAGCTCATGTCAGTCAGGAAGTTGAAAAACGCATGGTACACCTGAGACAAAGACATCGTTATCAGTCAGAGCGTCAGTTTAAAAATGGTAAATATTTGAAAATTGAGGGTAATCCTATGCCCAATGGAGGGTATGTGAGTACCTATGATGATGTGACCCAGTACCGAAAAGCGCAAAACGATCTAATTGAAAGCCAAAAGCAAATTCAGTTTTACACAGACAATTCACCTGCTATGTTGTCGTATTTGAACAGTGATCGGGTGTTTTTATTTGCCAATAAAGCCTATGAAAATTTTATTGGCCAACCCAGACAGCAGTTGATCGGTTCTAAACTTGATGCTGTATTTGAGCCAGCAGAACTCGAAAAAAGAAGGCCATACCTTGAAGCTGCTTTTTCCGGGAGTGTACAAACTTTTGAAATGGAAATTATTGATTTTGAAGGAGAAATACATTTTATTCTTGGTACATACGTGCCTGATATCAAAAATGATCAAGTTAATGGCTTGTTTGTGATTATGCAAGACATCAGTACCCGTAGAAAAGCTGAACTGGAATTAGAGCAAACCAAAACAAACCTGGAAATTCGTGTGATGGAGCGGACCCAGGAGTTATCAATCATCAATAAAGAATTGGCGACAGCTACCGAAAAAGCGGAGCAAGCCAATCTGAGTAAAACTAAATTTATTGCTGATGCCAGTCATGATTTGTTACAACCGTTTAATGCGGCACGTTTGTTTTCTTCAATTCTCACTGAAAAGACCGATGAAATGACCGATGAAATTGCTGGTACTGTACATAATCTCGATCAGTCTCTGCGTTCTGCCGAGAACATGCTGGGGGCTTTGTTGGACATTGCCAAATTTGATGCCGGTGGTATCGAAATCAAGGAAAATGTGTTTCCTCTACAGCGGTTATTTGCTCATTTGGAAAATCAGTACCAACCCAGAGCTGCCAAAAAAGGATTAAAACTGACAGTCAGGAAAACCAAATTATGGGTTAAAAGCGATGATAAATTATTGTATCGGATACTGCAAAATTTGACCAGTAATGCCATAAGGTACACACAAACAGGTGGCGTGTTGGTGGCTTGTAGAAAATACCAAGGACAAGTGCAAATAGTAGTTGTAGACAGTGGAGTTGGTCTAAATGATGCTGAAAAAACAGTGATTTTCAAAGAATTCAAACGCTTGAATAAAATGCCTGATACCGATGAAAAAGGCTTGGGGTTGGGATTGTCAATTGTGGAGCGTATAGTTAGCCAATTGGGGATAGCTTTATCCATAAGATCCAAACCTGGCAAAGGGTCTTCTTTTATCTTTTCAGTACCGCTGGCTGCATCTCAGACAGCCGCTGCAGGAGATGGTGAACAACAAGTATTTCGACATACTTCGCAACCACTTAACAAAACAGTAATTTGTATTGATAATGAACCGCAAATATTGCTTGGAATGAGCAAGTTGCTGTCAGGTTGGGGGTTGCAGGTCTATGGGGCAGAGGGGTCAGAACAAGTCATTGAGTTGCTGCAGAACGATATTGTCCCTGACGTGATGCTGGTAGACTATCAATTGAATGATGAACTGGGAACAGACGTCATCAAACAGGTGGTTAAGACATTTGATCTGAATTGTCCGATAGTGATTATTACCGCTAATCATTCAGAAGAACTGAAGACAGAAGTAGAAAAAGCTGGTTACGGGTTGTTGTTGAAACCCATCAAACCCATCAAATTAAGACAGTTGTTAAATAAGTATTTTTAGAAACTGTAAAGGTTTCTTTTTAATCACTCAGGTCAATACTGGCTACTTTCATAACGGCCTGTGTACGGTTGTTAACGCCAAGTTTGCGCATAATTGCTGTGACATGTGCTTTGACTGTGGCTTCTGAAATATTCAGGTCATAAGCAATTTGTTTGTTCAATAAGCCTTTTTTGATCATGCTCAATACATTGAGTTGTTGAGGTGTGAGTTCTGCTACCTGCTGGGTTGTTTCTGCCAATGATTGATCATGTTCCAAAAAACGGTTTTCATTGAACTGATAAGGGAAATAGGTATCTCCTGCTAAAACTGTATTTAAACCTGTCCTGATATCTTCAATGCTGGCTGATTTGCTAACAAAACCCAAAGCACCAAAAAGTTTGGCATGCATGATGGTTTCCGGCTTGTCATTGGCTGAAATCATAATGATGGGCAAATCAGGGTATTTCTTTTGGACATAAGCCAGAGCAGAAAAACCTTCCACTCCGGGCATATTCAAATCCAAAATTAACAAATCGGCATCATGATGCAGTCGCAGCTCGGTTCTTAAGGTCTCTGATGATTCTGCCTCAATAATTTCACAACCAGCTTGTTCAACAGCCAAAGACTGTCGCAAGGCATTTCTGAACATAGGATGGTCATCAGCTATGATGATTTTATCAATGGTAATGCTGTCAATACCGTTATTCATTATCGATTCAATCTGTTGTTAATTAAGTTTGTCACAACTTCAGGTTCTGCCAAGGTTGAGGTGTCTCCCAGGTTTTCATACTCATTGGCTGCGATTTTTCTTAAAATACGTCTCATAATTTTTCCAGAACGGGTTTTGGGTAATCCAGGCGCCCATTGGATTTTATCAGGGGTTGCAATGGGGCCAATTTCTTTTCTAACCCATTGAACTAATTCACTTCTGAGCTCTTCGCTTTCATCAACACCATTGACCAGAGTGACATAGGCATAAATACCTTGTCCTTTGATGTCATGGGGGTAACCAACAACAGCCGCTTCGGCAACAGCTTCATGAGAGACCAGTGCACTTTCCACTTCTGCGGTACCCATGCGATGCCCAGATACATTCAATACATCATCAGTTCTACCAGTAATCCAGTAATAGCCATCTTCATCTCTTCTGGCACCATCACCGGTGGTATAAACTTGGTCAAAAGTAGCAAAATAAGTGGTATAGAACCTGTCATGATCTCCAAATACCGTACGCATTTGACCTGGCCATGAATCAGTAATGACCAAATTACCAGCATTTAAGCCATGTAACTCATTACCATCATTATCCAGCAAAGCAGGTTTAATACCAAAAAATGGTCGCGTTGCTGAACCGGGTTTTAAATCAGTGGCTCCTGGTAGTGGCGTAATCATGATACCGCCAGTTTCAGTTTGCCACCAGGTGTCAACAATAGGGCAACGCTCATCGCCAACTACCTCGTAATACCATTTCCAGGCCTCTGGGTTGATGGGTTCGCCTACCGAACCCAAAATCCGTAACGACTTCCTTGAGGTGGTATTGACAGGTTCATCACCTTGTTTCATTAACGAACGTATTGCTGTGGGTGCGGTGTAGCACACATTAACATTATGTTTGTCACAAATTTGCCAAAATCGACTGAAATCGGGATAGTTGGGCACCCCTTCAAACATCAATGTGGTACCACCATTGGCCAGTGGTCCATAAACAACATAACTGTGGCCTGTAATCCACCCCACATCTGCCGTACACCAGTAAATATCACCATCGTGAATATCAAACACATATTCATGAGTCATTGAGGCATAGACCAAATAACCACCAGAGGTATGCAATACCCCCTTAGGCTGACCAGTTGAACCAGAAGTGTAAAGGATAAACAGTGGATCTTCAGCATTCATGACTTCGATTTCACAATCTGTATCAACATTTTGGCTGGCTTCATGGTACCAATGGTCGTGTGTTTTCCAATCTATTTTATGGTCTGAAGTTTTTATCACTAAAACTGATTCCAGGTAGTCTTTCACACCTGGTTTTTCGGTTGCCTTGTCGACATTGGCCTTCAAAGGAATAGATTTTGAACCACGCACTCCGCGATCGGCGGTTATCACCAGTTTGGATTTACAATTAATGATGCGGTCACCTAATGCATCAGGAGAGAATCCTCCAAAAACCACAGAATGTATGGCACCAATTCGGGCACAAGCCAACATGGCATAAGCTGCTTCAGGAATCATTGGCATGTATAAAGTGACTCGGTCACCTTTTTCAACCCCCAGTTTTTTGAGGGTATTGGCAAAACGACATACTTCCTGATGCAATTTAGCGTAACTGATATGTTTCGACTCAGCTGGATTATCTCCTTCCCAAATGATTGCGGTTTGGTCAGCTTTATTGGCTAAATGACGATCTATACAGTTATAACAGACATTCAATTCACCATCTGCAAACCACTTAATATGTAAATCATCTTTGGCAAAAGAAACATCTTTAACTTGAGAGTAAGGTGTAATCCAATCCAATCGCTGTCCGTGTTTATTCCAGAAAGCTTCATTGTGATCAATACTTTCCTGGTACATGCTGAGGTACTGTTCATTATTACACAATGAATGGGTCGCAAATTCTTGATTAACTGGGTATCGTGTTTTCATGTTCTCCTCACAAATATTTATTAAATCAGTATTGAAAAAGCACATTCTGGCTTTTTATAAAGTC
>JAGRJR010000039.1:0-13830 GCA_020442635.1 Lysobacterales bacterium | reverse complement strand
AGAAAAGTGCAGTGTAGTAACTACTTTCTGTTTGAAAAAATGTGAGTATCTCAATATCAACATTTCTGTCATGTGAAACAGTTTGTCATACATTTTTCAGGTTCGACTATTTAGATGAACTATGTCATTTTTATTGGTTGATCAACATTAGACATTCGTCTAAAAAAAGAAAAGTTTAATTCATTCCTGGGAACGATGTTACCTTGGTTACTTCTATATCAGGAAAGGAGTCAACCACTTGTACTGTAAAATCTGGAAAAGAATCAACGATCTGCCATTGACCACAGTCATCAGGAAATGATGATACAAATTGGACATTGATATCAGCAAAAGAGCTGACATATTTAATTTTCAGATCAGGAAAAGAATCTACAAACTGAACTTTTCCTTTAAGTTCAATCCCGTTATGTGAACAAGATTTTTTACTGCTACTGCTACTGCTTGCTTTGCTAACTTGTTTTGATGATGAAGTGCCACTGGTTTGGTAACTTGAACTGGTCCCAGAGGATGTCGCTTCAACAATGGCCACTAAAATAATGATGCCAATGACGATGGCTGCTATTTTTACATCTTGATTCATACACGACCTCTTTAACTCAATATATCTTTTAATTTTACCTGGTAGCCCTGTCGCTGTCGATGGCTGATTTGAGCCAATAGCAGTTCTGCTGTGGCTATGGCATCTTCAAGGGCATTGTGGGCATGATAGCGAGGCAGGTGGTAATGTTCTCTCAAATTAAATAATCTGAGTTGATTGGAATAAATGGGTTGGTTTAACTTTTGTCGTATCCTTCTTTCAATGTTGAGGGTATCAACGACCAGCAAGGGTAATTTGTGTCCGTATAAAGTTTCGCTGATGCTTTGAATGAAATTTTCTTCAATGTTTTTATAATGTGCCACCATCACTTTTCCTGAAAGATTTTGCAATAATAGGTTCATCATGGTTTTGACGGTAATGCCGTGACTGACTGCATCATCGGTAATTTGGTGAATACTGACATTGTCACTTTGTAGTTTTTTATCGGTTTTAACCAAATGGTGTTGACTGTGTTGGAGTTGAATGCGTCCGTTTTTGATGGTAGTAAAACCCATGCTGATGATGTGATCTTTTTTGTAATCCAGCCCAGTTGTTTCAAAATCAATAACAAAATAATCAATGTGTTCTGCTGATCTGTTTTGATCTGCCAGAGGTGTCATCAAGAAATTCTTTAGTTGTCCTTTAGGGTGCAAGCTGAGGGCTTTTTCCAATCGTTTTTGGTTTTTACTTTTCCAACCAAACATAGAAGTTTACATCTGCCCCTGGTTGTATTTTTTTGACAATACTTCTTGATAGGTGCTGATCAATTCAAAAGCATCTTTAAGGTGTCGTCTTTCAAGAGATGACAACTCGTTGGGGTCAACATAGTTATTGGCTTCTTGACCTTTTTTAATGTTTTTTACTTGATGTTGTAATCTCACCATGCTTAAAAATTCGTGACTGTCAGCCAAATCTTCAGCGGCCTCGGCTGAAATAATACCGGCTTGATGCGCGCTTTTAAGCCGATCCTGGGTGTTGATAACCTCTGTGCCTGAATCAAGCGCAAAAACCCTGGCAATATCGGTACAAGGCATGATGCCTCTTTTTTTAATATCCAATGATTTGTTCTCTGCCCCATGTTTTTCCAATACAAATCTTCGAAACAGACCTATAGGAGGACGGTTTTGCTGAGCATTTGCTGCCATAAATGCCAAGAACATTCTATTTTCATTGATTAACTTATGTACCTTTTTATGCAATTGGTCAAACAACGGCTGGCTACCATAAATACAGCGCATATCAAAAAAAATACTCGAATACATCAGCGCCTTGGGTTCAGGCGTGTTAATCCAGCGGTTAAAATATGATGTCCAGATTTTGATGGGCTGTCGCCACTTGTCATTGGTTGCCATCACGTCACCTGGACAATAGACATAGCCACAACGACTTAATGAATCACTGACGAATTGTGCCAGTTGTTTAAAGTAGTCGCCATGCCGCGCTTCATCAAATTCATCAGACAGCAATAAACCATTGTCTTGATCAGAATGCGCTGTTTGGTCATTCCTTGCCAAGGATCCAGCTATAACAAAGGCATATTCAATAGGCGGTTCACCTAAATTACCGATGGCCAGTTTTATTACTTTTTGCATGATAGCACGGCCTATCGAACTGATCGAGTAGGCAATGTCATTAGCATTCAAGCCGGCATCCACCAGTTTGCACAAGGCTGTTGGTAACTGTTGACTGAGTTGTTCGATTTCTTCAAGACTGTCAGCTTTGTGAATGGCGTTTACCAGGTAAATGGGATTGTGACTTTGGTGATGTATCAAGTCCGTGGCTGTTAACATGCCTAATAATTTACCATCTTGTACTACGGGTAAGTGCCGGATATTCAGCCGTGTCATTTGTAACATAGCTTCAAGTCCGGTTTGCTGAGGGCTGATACAAACAGGATTGGCTGTCATTACCATATCAACTGATTGATTAATGTTCATTTCATTGGCAGTGACTTTGGTGCAAAATACCCGGTCAGTGACGATGCCTTTGATTTGATTGTCTTCGGTAATCAATACTGCAGTTTGGTTTTTTTTTAACATCAATTGTGCAGTTGCCTTGATTGAAGTGGTTGGTGCAATGGTCAGTGGTTTGTGGTGTAGAAAGTCGGCTACTCTTGACTTAATAAGTATATTTTCGTTGTTTGTTGTGAGCTCACTTAAGGCGCTTTTCAAGCGTTGATTTTTTTGTTGGCTAAAATAATTGCGAAACGATTCTGACTGCTTCATCAAATCTTGATAAATGGCTTCAGGGATCAAGTAAAATAAGCTGTCCTCAAGGCAAGTTACTTTGTTTTTAATCAAACCATTCCTTTCAATGGCTTTATGACCAAAAAAATCGCCTTCACCAAATTGTGCCACCAGACCATCTTGGTGATCGGTACGAGTCACAGCGCCTGAGCGTATCAGATAAAGCCATTGATTTTGGTTTCCCGGCTGTAATACAACCGCATTTCTGGGTTTATAACTGATTTCTATTCCCAAAGCCAGTGATGTTAATTGTGTGGTATCAAGCTTGTTAAGTGGGTGACAAGTCCTTAAAAAATCATAGATTTCAAGTTGTTCTATTTCCATCAAAATTTGACCTCGGATGCTGCGTAGTATGACTTGTTCTGGTAAACAAAAGCAATTCTTAATTTGTTAAAAATCAGTATGTTATCACTGTTATTTAAACTTATTTGCCAATATTTTCCATTATCTGACTTCATCATAGGAAATTGTTTGAAGTCATTTTTTTGACCGAGTGCAATGGAAAGTTTGCTGACTGGTTTATTTGAAATGGCGGCCAGTTGCTGTTGTTGTTTTTGTTCGTTACTAATTAATTTCAGCTCCAGATCTCCTAATGTGTATATGCAAGTATTTTCTCGAGGTAAACAGTTGCCAAGTAGGCGTAATTGTTGTTTTTGACCAGCGATTTCTGTTGGAGCCATTAATTTTCCCGTCAAGTAATATGAGCCCAAGGCGAGAATGGGGGCCATGAAAAATGCAATTTTTAAGTGACGGTTCATGAATTAATTATAACCAATAAAAAAGGGCTCAGAGTATGAGCCCACGTAATTTTAACAAGATGAAATTAAAAAGCATATTTGGCAGTAAAAATCAGACGATTCAACTCGCCATTGGTGCCAGTTTCGATTTCTCGTTTGCCATGCAAGAAACCCACACCTAAAGTGAGCTTGCTAACTGGGGAGAACAACAAGTTAACTTGAGCACTTTGTGATGATTTTGTTACACCAAAACCGGTGTAGTCAGTATCGTTATCGATATCAATGGCAGAAAGTATGAAATTTGAACGCACTTTGTCACTCCAGTGATGACGATAAGCCACAGCCACTGCTGTTGAGTCAATGGCATCAAGTGAGCCATTGTCTGTAATAACAGCACCATTAGCAGTGTTAAGGCCTACGTACCTGCCCATGCCAGATCCTGTAGCAACATTGAATCTGATATCGTCTTTGTCACCTACATTGAATTTACCTGTCACACTGATCCCGAAAGCAGATTCGCTTTCATTGTTCGAAACCTGATCATATTCCAATGAACGAACCAGCCCAGCCACCGCGACATGTCCCCAGTCGGCTTTATGGGTGTATTTAGCTACGAAGTCAGGGAAACCATTGTCATCAGAGACAATACGACCGCCCCCACCATATGGCGTTATGGTACTTTCAGGATTTTCCATGGCAATTTGCCAAGGTCCATTGGTATAACGAACCATGGATTGTCGTTCGAAAACAATGCCTTCAGATGCAGCCAGGAAGTCAACAGACTCAGGAAGGGCTCCGACATCCTGAAATGTACTCCAGGTCTGACCAAACAACCAATCATTATAAGTTAAAAAGGCGTGTCTTAATCGAGGTTGGTATGAGTTACTGATCCGCTCGTCACCTCCAGGCGGTAACAGAAAGTCCATTTCAATAAAAGTACTGAGTTTGGCGCCATTATCTAAAACATGTGAGCTTTTGAAATTGATTCTTGACTCTTTGGCACCAAAATCAAAATCGGTGCTTTCACCATCTCCTCCGACAGGAATGGTGCCGGGGATATAAAAATCTCGTCCAGCTGAACCAGATGCCAAATCGCCATCAGAATAAGCTGAAAAAGCACCAGTGGCTTTAATAAAACCACCAAATTGGTAACTGTGATTTGAGGCTGATTTTTCTTCAGCCATTGCCACAGCTACCTTTTTTTCGGCTTCAGCCTTGGCCTCGGCCATGGCTTTTTTCTCGGCCACTTCTTTATCAGCCAGTTCTTGTTTCAAAGCCATGAGCATGGTTTCTAAATCATTGATTTTATCTTCTAATCGCTGAAACTCATCACCATCGGCCACGGCATGACCTGAGAATAAAACCGTTGTAATCGCAGCAATTAATAATTTTTTGTTGATATTCATGACATCCTCCAAATTAACGTATAGCTATATTAAGAAAATGTATGAAGATGAGATATTAGCCTTTAGTAGATACGACTAAAGGCTGATGTTCATGTGAGTATTATTTCTTGAAAACCATAGTGGCAATCGCTATTCCATAAGCTGCAAGAATTTTTTCATCAAGAATCAATGGCTTACCATCTAATACTTTTATACTGTCTGAGACAAGTTGAATCACAACACCTAACAAGGCCAGTGTTGCCACATTATGTACTTTGTCTTTTGAATAAAGCTTTCCATTCAATTCGTAGTTCTTACCACTTTTTTCACTTAAAGCAAACTTAATCGCTACACCAGCAATAATCAAAGCAATAAATGTACTTAGAAACTCGGAATAATGATTCGCTACATCCATAAAAAATAAATTGGTTGAAACCAGCTTATTATAAATCAATTGACGAATAGATAATTAGATGATAATCTAAATAAATGCGAGAAACTGAAAAACATGAAAGCTTGTTTTCCGCAATAGCAGATATTCAGCGAAGAAAAATCCTGAATATTCTTAAAAAAGGAGAATTATCTGTAGCGGACATTAAATCACATTTTGATTTGAGTGGTGCGACACTGTCACATCACCTGAACATTTTGAAAAATGCTGAATTAGTGAGGGTAAGAAGGCAAGGGCAACAAAGAATTTATACTTTAAACCTCAGTGTGGTAGAGGAGTTAATGCTGATATTTAATCAATTATTTAGTCGAATCTAAAAAACATATATGACACTGATTGTAAAAGTAAGAAAGCTTTATTGGTAATTTTAATCGACCAGATTTGCGGTTGAGTATTTTATTCGCCACATTCATGAGCTTCTTTAGCTGGAGTGAAGAATATTTCTGGAATTTATTTTTCAACTTACCCAAAGGGTGTAACACACGAATGTGTAGCGCAAAAAAGTTTCCAAGAAACTTTTTTATGATTGATTCTGACAAAGAGCAGGATGAGCTTTATCAGAGGTGACTATTTAAAAGAGAACAACCATGAGCCAAAGAAAGCGTAACAAATTTTTATTCTCAATCGCTGTTGTCATTATCGTTACCTGGTTGGTGGCGTGGTGGTATGAGCCTAAGCTTCCGGAAACAATTCCTACACACTGGAATATTGATGGTGAAATTGATGGCTGGACGAAAAAGCCATGGGGCGTTTATCTGTTGCCTGTTATTTCTTCTATCAGCAGCTTGTTATTGATGTTGTTGCCTAAAATTGCACCCAAAGGCTTTAAGCTGGGTACAGCACAATCCATCTATGAACTATTTGTGCTTATTATGGCGATTTTTATGTTTGCAGTGATGGTGCTAACTTTTGAATCAGCGTTGGATCAATCGGTCGATGCTAATCAATGGATTATGGTAGGTATTGGGATTTTGTTTGTGCTGATAGGTAATTACCTCAGTAAAGTTCCCAAGAATTTTTTCTTGGGGATAAGAACGCCTTGGACATTGTCTTCTGACGAAGTTTGGTACAAAACTCATCGCTTGGGTTCTTGGACCTTTATTGCATGTGGCTTTTTGGTGATTCTTGGGGGATTTTTTAAATGGTCAACAACACTGCTCATCGTCATACTGTTGTCTGCTGCCTTGGTTCCATTACTTTATTCGTTGGTTATCTACAAAAAAATAGAAGGGTTTGACGAATCATAGTATCCGCAAGATAATTGTTTAAATAGAATTAAAACTTGGACAGAAATGATCTTAAATTTACAAATTTTATTGGCTTATTTGGGTTGTGGTTCTATTAGTTTTGTTATGTTTTATATTTTACTCAGAAAGGAACAGTTAGAAACAATCAAAGCCATGGAAACTAAAAACAAGAAAGAATTAAAGCGGGTTAAAAAGGAATTAAAACAAGCACCGTTGAGTATCCAAAACATGATGATGAGTAAATGGGTGGCTTTCGGGGGTGGTTTTTACGGCGTGATGGCTTTGTTGACTTATCTGGTTGTCGAGTTCTATGAAGTTGTTGATTTTTTTACCAGTGAAAAAACTATATGGGCTACTATCACTTCATTGGGTGTGGGTGATGTAGTAAATTTTTTTATTAATTCAGTGATGAATTTTATCACGGCCATTGCTTGGCCATTTTATTGGTTAAGGAACATTCATGGTTATTCAGCTTGGATATGGTTTGTTGTTGTTTATTTGGGCTACTTATCGGGTCAGGCTGTTGCTAAATATCAGCATGGAAAAAAATTTGTTTGACATTAAATCTCTTTGTTTTGGATGCAGTTGACTAAGTAGCCAACGCAAAAAGGGAGCAGCGATGAATGGTCCGATACATGAAGTCCTTATAATCAACCATTTTTTTACTGTCGTTTATCAAATATATGTCAGTTGCTGATATTGATGAATCTTGAATCCACTTTATAGGATCAAGCTTGTTAGAATCAGTTCTATACCAATATTTCTTGTTTTCAAAATAATCTCTTAAGCATTTATTAATTTTCACCTTTATCATTGTGAGAACACTAGGCTTTCGTTGAATAAAGTTCAGATATATTGAAAAATATATTGTGCAAAAATATTTTATCAGTGTGCTGATTATTACAAAATCAAATTAATCAATGATCTATTCAAAAGAGTAAATATTAATATATTTGTACACTTATTTAATGCAAAAAATTATTGAATGTAAGCAGCGTCTATGGGGGGGAAGTTGTCATGATTAGCGATAAGTGTATCAACGTCAATAGGTATGTTGAAGAAAGTATTTGTAAAACGACAATAAAGAAAAATATTGGCAAAGATATATTATTAGTAATCAGTCATCTGGATTCGCCAGTAACGAACAAAGTTGCTTCAACATTAAGTAAAGAGGGGTTTAAGGTAACTGTAGCTGGTAATGATGAAACTTTAAATGTTGGCTTATTTGACCGTAATAAGTTGATTTATGTTGATTGTTGTTATGGTTTAACGTTATTAGATAAAGTGATCCGAGTTAAAAAAGAAAATAGGATCATTGTTGCAATAACCTCAGACTCTTCTTGCATAAAAGAACAACTGTTCGCGAAAGAAGTTTACGATTACATTTCCACCTCTATTTCACATGTAGAGTTACTTCATAAGACAAATTTATACTTACTTTACGCTGCAGCTTGCAGCTTAAAAATATTTGAGGAGCAAGAGAGGTATAACCAAAGATCTGAAAACAAGGAAAAAGTTTTGGTCAGGTCAGCCTGTCATTACCTGTTAAACAATATGCCAAGTTACTCATCCCTCGATGACTTATGCCGCTTTTTGGGTACGAACCGAAACACACTCGCTATTGCCTTCAAAAACCAATTGGGGATGAGTGCATACACATGGTTTCGTAATGCCAGAATTATCAAGGCTCGTAATTTACTGGAGTGGAGTGATATTGATATTCAATCAATCTGCTTTGAAGTAGGTTATGAGAACGCTGCTAATTTTTCAACAAGCTTCAAGGCCCTTACTGGTCTGAGTCCAAGACAATACAGAAAATTACATAATAAAAACTTTAAATGATATATTAAAAAGAGTCAAAAATGGATAAATAATAAAATGTATCTTGAACGCATGATATTAAAAGACGATCCAAGGATCTATGCATATTATATTTAACCTATCCTTGGATGATCTGATGTTAGTTCAAATACATTTTTAAAATTTAATATAAGAGGAATCCAAAATGACTGATATCTATAAACTAAATGTTAAAAACAACTCAACTCAAAGCGGCAGTTTTTGTATTTTTCAAGAACTACCTGATGTAAATGTACCAGGCATAACCACATTGGCATGGTTAGCAAAAGTGGCCCATCCAACTTCAAACTTGGAATTTGAATGGGGTATTGATTACAGCTTTGTTTGGTCAAAAACCACTAATTTAGAACCAGGTACTATTGTTAAATCAAGCCAGTCTTGGAGTGCGAATTTAAGTACGTTGAACCATGTTGATTTTAACTTTGCAGATGGGGCGTATACATTCAGCAACCCCTCACAAGGTGACTATGAAGGAAATTTGTACATAGATCAAACAAAACGTGTTGTCTCGAATGATGCCAGTGTGGGAATCGGAATGTCGGGTAAAGGTGCTTTCTACGTACCTTCACAACCTAATATGAAAGTCATATTTACTCCCAAACCAACTTACTGGTTGATTTTTGGTAATTTTGAAGAAGGGGAAGTGATTGACATCACCAAGGTAACAGATAATGCACTCAGGTTGCAATATAAGGGCACCAAAGTCATGAATGTTGAGCTTACTGGCAGTAATACCTGGAATGTTTTACCAAACAATTAATTACATATAGTTCCTGTACTCATTGTTGATGATGGGTACAGGAGTTTCCTATTCACCATTAACAATGAGGTAAATCAAATGTCCAAATTTATATACCTATATGGTAGAGGTGAAACAAAATCCTCTACAAGCAACAGTAAATCAAAAGCGAGTAATCAAAAAGGGAAACCGCAAGAAGATGTGGAAATGGCTCAACTCCCTTATTTTGTTGGTATTGAAAATATTAGCACTGAAGAAGGTTGTTATTTAAAATGTGAAATTCCGGATCCAGCAAATCTACCAATGAGTGGATTCTTTCCAAGTGTTTTACATGCATACATGATGTATGCCAAAGACATTGGTTTAAAAGTAACAGATGTTTTCTATGATGGTAGTTTTGACCTTGATGAACTGTACCTACAACTGGTTTACAGTTTATGGCCGCTGTTTTATGTCAATAATTCTAATTTATTTACGAATGTTGACTCACCTGGTTTGAATGTGTGGAGGGTAAATAAACAAACCAAAACTAAGTTGTCAACTGAATTAAGTACATGTATCAAATTAGATACGCATTCATCAGTTTTTTATCACGACACACCGATAGATCATCAAACCAAAGATTGGATTGTCAATGCCAATGAGGCAGCCTTGCCAATACCAGTACCTGGTAGTTTGGTAAACAGCAATGGGCCTTGGTTTTTACTGTTAGCTTTACCTGAAAAAGGAACAGGTAATGCCAGCACCTTTGCCATTATCCAGCACTATAATGCACTGGTGGTCTGGAATACATTGTTGGATATGCAAAAGAATGTATCCAAAGAAAAAACTGCTAAGAAATACCAAGGATTGAAACAGGCAACTGGCGCCGTCATCAAAGCAGTTATGGAACGTCCTTATGCCTATGATCAAATGATGCCACTGTGGAATCCGTCCTGGGGTGATGAGCCTCCTTACTATCAAGCGCAATCATTGTCTATCAACGATTATAACATTGGTGCTTCGTTCTTTGTCTCTGAAAAGGGGCAAGATCCTTCTGTTGCTGAACTTAAAATGTTGTGTACTGCGCTAAATATTAAAGGAAAAGTTAAGTCAGGTCATGCAGAAACGAGACTGCTTTTGACTTTAGATGCTGTAGATAATGCCAATATGCAAACCTCATACGTAGGATCGCGTTGGTTCGAAGATGTATGTGATTTTTATGACTTTAACGTGGATAAAGTGGAAGTAAGCAGCATTTATTACTATTATTTTAAAAAAAATATTTCACTGATATCATCGTTGAAACCATGTTATTTATGTGCTGGAGAAGTTGATGCAACTGTTGATGGTTTTATCAGAAGAATTAATGATAAGGTGATTGATATGTGGGCCTGTTTTCCATATTTGCAGTATAAGCCAAAGATTAAAAAGGTATTGTATTTCGATGTTGATAGACCCATTAGTTATCCAAGCTATTTGAGAACCAGTGTTTATGTGGATGGCATGGATAGATATGACTGGGAGTTTTATTTGGCACCATGGGTTCAGTGGGCTGCTTTTCTTAATGGACAACCAGAGTTCTATCAATTGGCCACTAGCCCCATAGGTCCGCGTGTGGTTGAGCCTGCTGGTGAGTGCTTGAAAACTGGTGAAGCCTATAACCGTTATAAAAATTCAGAAAGATTGTTATTATCTTCACAAAGTGAATATCTAGAAGAATTACAAAACCTTTTGTCAGGTATTGGTTTTGATGTGGAGGTGGATGATTATGAGTGAACTCAGAAAAAACTTTCATAATCATGAGTTACATCATCTGATCATGACGGTAAATCAGAGGAATCTTGTTTACAATCATGACTTTCAGTATTTCAGTAATGCCAATTATGCAGTAGATCCAGTTGATTATGGAGTGCCAGATGGCTATCAATATATGGATCAAGGCTCTAACGGAGGAGTTAATTTGGTGAATGATCATTTGGTTATAACAACCAGTAATGATGATCAGTCTGTTATGGTCTTTAAGCAGGCTTTACATGAATTCCCAAGATGGCAGCAAACCCTTTGTAATCAAACTGTTACGGCATGTATTCAATTGAGTGCGACATCAGGAAGTTCAATTTCTGTGTTATTGTCAGATGGTGTGAACTCATCCATAGAAAAAAGAGTTGTAGAAGATGAAGATGAAATGATTATTGAGCTACAACTGTTTGTGGATACACATGCCGAAGAGCTGGTAATTCAACTACAAAGCCATTCAAATGCATCGGTCATTACAATAAGCAAAATTTATGCCAATATTGGTCAAGTGGCTGTGTCAAATTTACCATGCATGATAGACGGGGTTATCGGTCAGACACAACAATTGATTGCTACGTGTAATCCGCCATCCAACCAACTGTCACTGTGCCAGTCAGCCATTGAACTTTCAGAAAACATGACTCGTCTTGATTCTGTGCTTAATGGACGTTTTGGAAGAGGTGATCAAGGTCGCTCCTATTTACCTGATATAAGAGGTTTGTTTATGCGATCATGGGACAATGGCGCCCAAACAGATCCCAATGCCAAGGAACGAAAGTCTTTAGGTCGTGGTTCAACCATATCTGGTGATTTGGTGGGTACTATTCAGGAAGATGTTTTTGAAAAACATGTTCATACTATAGACTTTACAATTGGTGAATTGAAACCTTCAGGTGATATGGCTCCAATATATCCTGTCATTAACAAACTGCAGGAGACATCAGAGGTTGGCGGAGACGAAACCAGACCCAAAAATGTATATGAACTGTATACCATCAAATGGGCTTGACTCAGTTAGAAATTAGATTTCATGGAAAGTCTCCAGGTTTTCCATGAAATCAATAGGATACAATGTTAAGGTGGTTGATTAGCTAGTCCTGAAAATCGATCCTGGAATTTTTTCTCGCCAGCTTCAGAATCGTATGGATGCGGCGAATAAGGCACTAAACTACAAAAATGTGTTACTCATTCCAGTTTGTTAATGATATGTTCGCTCCAGTTTTCCATGTTTGACAATTGCTTTAATTGCTCAAGTTCAAATAATCCAAGTACCTTGATTTCATCTTCATTACTGGTAATTTTTTCTGAGCTTAACTCCCATCGCTCAACAACGCCAATATGTACTCGTCCAACAGGGTTACTGTTGTCGACGATATATCCCAATTGGGATTTGGATTGGACGCCTGAAATATTCAGTTCCTCGTCAATTTCTCGGCGTGCAGAATTTTCAATAGTTTTACCAAGATTAACACTTCCATCTGTATGATAAGCCAAATCGAAGGCATCAATATGACCACCAAAACCAATTGAGTTGAGGTTGTGCAATCGGTTTTCACCTCCTTTTTGAGTGCGTTGATATGCAGCAATTTTTCCCTGATAGGAAAGAATCACATAAGGAATGATTTGTTTAAACCGTTCATCCCTTTCTAAATGTGGTCGTGGTCCAATCCAAAGGTGTTCTAACTCAAAAATATTGCCAGTAGTTTGAATAAATCCTTCGCCTGATAAAGCACTCTCAACCACTTGGCTGGCTGTACATAGGATATGTTGCATGTTGTTGGTTTAATTAAACAAAGCAATAAATTGTAACATGAACCAACGATCAGCTTAATTCAACTGATCAGTTGGTTTTGGCATGTGATTTCATATATTCGAATTTGGCTTGATAAATAGATGTGGCTTGTTGGGTATGGGCATTGGCCAACGCCATTTCCATAGACTTGAAAGCCAACTCATTTCTGCCTAGCATGAAATTGGCTTTGGCTATACCTGCATACGGCTGATGTAAGTAATCAGCTTTTTCAGCAGCTTTTTCGTAGAGCTTAATGGATTTTCGATAATTGCCCTTTTTGAATTCCTGATCGGCTAAATCAAGCCATTTAAATGGATCAGGGTCATTGTAGTTGGTGAGCTCTTGGGCAATTAATAGCGCTTCATCCTGTCTGTTGGTATGTACCAAAAAGTTATGGTAATTATTCAACAACTCCAGTTGGTCAAAACCAAAGGCTAGACCATAGCGATAGGCACGTTCAGCATAGTCCAATTGGTTTAACTGTTGATACAAAACACCTAAAATATTAATGGCTATAAGATTATCTCTTTTTATTTTCAAGGCTTCTTTGATGTGCCAATAAGCGTCATTATAATCATTTCTGATCATGGCTTCAGCTGCACGATTGCTGTAGTACAATGAGTAAAATTCTTCTTTACTTACAGTTCTCAGTGTTCTTGATCCGGCCGTTGAAAAATAATCTATTTTTATTTTGTTATTAGGTTTAATAAATTGTTTCGTGAAATTTGTGTTTTTGTTGAAAACCACTGTTCTGATGTGTTGTGAACTTAACTCAAAATTACCTTCCCGTTGAAAAACTGGTGGTGTTCTAGCCAGTTCATATTGTATGCCTGCATGGGTTAGTTGTGACAATGCCTTGGTCAATATAGCCAGAGACATGCAGTTTCCAGAATTGAGTGCCAGTGAATCCGATGCATTCAATGTTTCTGAATGAAAGTTAAAATTTTGCAGGTGATTTTTCAAATACATAAATATGCGCTGGCTGTCGGTATAACCCCGCAGAGCATTACTGTGAAA
>JAGRJR010000038.1:29629-32488 GCA_020442635.1 Lysobacterales bacterium | reverse complement strand
TCTGACAGAACTATACCTTTACCCAATGGTATAGTTATACAACTCAAGCAAATTATTGAAGAAAACCGGATCCAACACCAAGTTGATATTAGTAACGGTTATGGATCTGTAGAAATACCTCCTGCTTTGTCAAGAAAGTATCCTAACGCTCACAATGAATTCAAGTGGCAATATGTATTTCAAATGGCGCAAATTTCAAAAGATCCTCGATCTGGAATCTATAGACGACACCACGTTTTAGAAAGTACTTTTGGACGCCATTTGAGAAAAGCCGTTATTAAATCTCAAGTTGATAAAAAAATTACTTCTCATACATTTCGACACTCTTACGCAACTCATCTTCTACAAGCTGGTGTAGATATCAGAACCATTCAAGAACTTTTAGGTCATAAGCGGTTAGAAACAACAATGATTTACACTCATGTTGTCAAAGAAATCAGCCAAAATAATAGATTCAGCCCACTGGACTATTTATAAAAACAAATCGCCAAGAATTGGATAGGCTCAGTCTATGTTCTAATTGTTTAGGAAGATGCTTCGGCTGCGCTCAGCGTGACGCAGTTTTCAATCAAACCAAATCCACCACTTCACTTACCTGATCAACAGTTATCACCTTAATGTTTAAATTTTTAACCCATTTACCGGCGTTGCCTTTGGGGATGATGGCAGTTTTGAAGCCGTGGTTGGCAGCTTCTTTGAGGCGGTCTTCGCCGTTGTGTACCGGGCGCACTTCTCCGGTCAGTCCGACTTCACCAAACACAATCGTTCCAGTAGGTAAATAGCGGTTCTTGAAGCTGGATAGGATGGCCATAATGATCGCCAAATCAGCGGCGGTTTCGGTGATTTTCATACCACCTACGGCATTCAAAAACACATCATGGTCATGAATAGCCAAATGACACATACGATGCAAAACCGCTAACAGCATGGCCAAGCGGTTATGCTCCAAACCCACAGACAAGCGACGGGGGTTACCCAACGGACTTTGGTCCACCAATGCCTGAATTTCCACCAACAAAGGCCGTGTGCCCTCGCGGGTACACATCACCACCGATCCAGCCTTATCAGCCTGGCGTTCACTCAAGAAGATGGCCGAAGGATTCTCTACTTCCTTGACCCCTGTTTCCGTCATGGCGAACACACCAATCTCGTTGACTGCACCAAAACGATTTTTCAAGGCACGCAACACCCGATAGCGGCTGTTGCCATCGGACTCAAAATACAACACGGTATCCACCATATGTTCCAATATGCGAGGACCTGCAATGGAACCGTCTTTGGTCACATGACCCACCAGAATCACGGTAATTTTGCTTTGTTTGGCCATGCGTACCAATTGTGCTGCCGCCTCCTTGACTTGTGAAACCGAGCCTGGAATCGCTGTTAACTGTTCACTGAACAGCGTTTGTATCGAATCAATCACCACCAAATCAGGTTTTTTTTGCAATGTAGTGGCGATAATCGATTCCACCGAGGTTTCCGCCATGCAATCCAAATCGTCAGCTATCAGACCTAATCCAGATGCACGCATGGCGAATTGTGATAACGATTCTTCTCCGGTGACATACAGCGGCGTGATGACTTGGGAAATTTGAGCAGAAACTTGTAACAGCAGAGTGGATTTACCAATACCCGGATCGCCACCCAGTAATATCACCGAACCCGGCACAATGCCACCACCCAGCACCCGATCCAATTCTTTGATATGTGAGGAGGTTCTTTGTTGTTGTTCGGTACTGATTTTGCCGAGTTTTTGTATCGCTGCATCACCAGAATAGTTGGCATAGCGATTAACTTTGGTTGTGGCCGCAGTGGGTTGAATCTTGATTTCATCGATGCAGTTCCATTCTTTACAAGCACTGCATTGACCTGACCATTTTGAAGTGGCATTACCACAGAGGTTACAAACAAATTGGGTTTTGGCTTTAGCCATTGCATAACTCCGTAGCCTGTTCTGCCGAAAATGGCCAATTCAGTTCAGTCTGGTCATTGGCAATCACCGGAATGCGTACGTGGTAGGACTTAATCAACTCTTCAGAATCATCAATATCAACCACTTCATAAGCAATGCCATTTTCGATTAATAACTCTTCAGCATACTCACACAACGGGCACTCAATTCTGCTGTATAATTTCAATTTTTTCATGCGTGTAGTTTATCATGGCAGTCAGCGTTTTTGACCTGTTTAAAATTGGTATCGGACCATCCAGCTCACACACCGTTGGTCCGATGCGAGCCGCCAATATGTTCATTGCCCAATTGGTGTCACATAATCTGGAAGGCATGACTCACAGTATCAAAACTGAGCTGTATGGTTCACTCAGTCATACTGGTCGTGGACATGGCACTGACAAAGCCATCATTTTGGGTTTATTGGGTGAAGAACCTGACAAAGTTGACCCAGATGCCATTCCAGCTATGCTTGAAGAAGTGGAGAAAGCGGAACAGATTAAAGCCACTGATAATCTAACCCTTAAATTTATCAATAAAAAACACCTGGTCTGGCACAAACGCAAGAAACTACCTCTCCACTCAAATGGCATGCAGTTTACAGCCATGGATAAAGACGGCAATGAATTACTGCGTAAAGCCTACTATTCAGTGGGTGGTGGTTTTATCCTGGCACATACACACATGGCCAAACAACACATCATGGAAGATGATTCTGAACTTAAATACCCGTTCACCTCTGGCGATGAATTGATTGAATTGTGCCATCAACATAACATGACCATCGCTGAAATCATGTATGCCAATGAACAAACCTGGCGCAATACCGATGAAATCAATTCATCGCTCGATACCATTTGGCAGGCCATGGAAGCCTGTGTTAAACGTGGTATCAAAACCGATGGCGT
>JAGRJR010000038.1:0-29530 GCA_020442635.1 Lysobacterales bacterium | reverse complement strand
AAAAGTCGCCAGACGGGCACCGAAAATATTCCGTGATCTCGATAAAAGATCAGAAAAAGATCTGGCCGATCCTTTGACTATTTTGGATTGGGTTAATATGTATGCTTTGGCTGTCAGTGAGGAAAACGCAGCTGGTGGCCGCGTGGTTACAGCACCGACTAATGGTGCAGCAGGTATCATTCCAGCTGTTTTGCACTATTACAAAGAATTCGTCCCCAACAGTGACCAGCAAGGTATTCGTAATTTCCTGCTAACCGCTGCGGCAGTTGGCATTCTCTATAAAACCAAAGCCTCTATTTCGGGTGCAGAAGTCGGCTGCCAAGGTGAAGTGGGGGTGGCCTCTTCGATGGCTGCTGCTGGTTTAGCCGCTGCATTGAACCTTTCGCCCGATGAGGTCGAAAACGCGGCTGAAATCGCCATGGAACATAATCTGGGTTTAACCTGTGACCCGATTGGTGGTCTGGTGCAAATTCCATGTATTGAACGCAATGCCATGGGTTCAATCAAATCCATCAATGCGGTACGCATGGCTGACCGCAATGATGGTGCTCATACGGTTTCACTCGACAAGGTTATTAAAACCATGAAACAAACCGGTGATGACATGAAAGAACACTACAAGGAAACTTCACGCGGTGGCTTGGCAGTGAATATCATTGAATGTTGATTGATATCACAACCATAAAAAAGCCTTGTAAAACAAGGCTTTGTAACATAAATATATTTTAGCGTTTCAAAATCATTTTTTGGTCAATTCATAAACAAAACCGCCCATGTCAGCTTTCATGTTTTTACCATCAAATTCCAAAACAGTAAAATGATAACCATCCAGGTCAACCTTTTCGCCCTGAACAGTGTATTTATCAGGTGATATGCGTCTGCCACCCAAATTCTGATAAAACAAACCCTTTTCAAACTCCCACATATCACCTTCATCATCTTCCATTCCAGCCATACTGGTAATAACCCAGGCACCTTCCAAAGCCTCCGCATTTAATTCAACTTTGAATTCAGCTGCAAATGTAACCGCTGAAAACAACATACACATTATCAAAAGAATTTTTCTCATTACTATTTCATGGTTGATAAAAGCTGTAATCATATCCGCTGCTGTATTTAATTTCATCTGCATTCTTAGGAAAATCGTACAAAGACGTCTTGCTTCGCTCCTTCATCAATGATTGTAACTTTAAATTCAAGCAAAAATATTCCCCCGCAATTGATGTAAGTCAATGTCAAAACGCCTCAAATCCATAGCATAAGCAGCATAAGATCAATTGGAGAATCCTTATGAAAAAATCTATCCCCCTGATGCTATCTGCTCTTTCCTTTTGTGGTGCTGCCAGTGCTGCCGACTCATTGTCTGAAGCCTTCAGTCATGGTGATGCTAATTTGTCATTCCGTTATCGTTATGAAATGGTGGATCAGGATAATTTCAATCGAGATGCCAACGCATCAACCTTGCGTACTCGTTTGAACTATAAAACCGAAAGCTATAAAGGACTCACTTTCTTTATTGAAGCAGATAATGTCATGGAAGTTTTTGGGGACAACTACAATGCTGGCGGTGGCAACACCCCGAACAACGGTCAATACCCAGTCGTAGCCGATCCAACGGGTACTGAAATTAATCAAGCCTGGTTTAACTATGCATTCAATGACAATACTGGCCTTAAAGTCGGTCGTCAAAGAATATTGTTAGATAATCAACGCTTCGTTGGTGGCGTGGGTTGGCGTCAAAATGAACAAACCTATGATGCCGTTTCATTCGATGCAGGTATTGCCGGTAGTCAGTTGTTTTTATCATACATCGAAAACGTCAACCGCATTTTTGGTGACGATGTGGCAGCAGGCGACCATGACAACCAAACATTTCTGGCTAACTGGTCAAATAAGTGGCAAGATCGTCATCAATTGACTGTTTATTACTACAACATCGACAACGATGATGCCGCTGCCTTTTCAACCGAAACTTTGGGGGCATCTTTCAAAACCCATTGGCCGATGGGTGATAATAAATTCACTTTCGGTGTTGAAGTTGCACAACAATCAGATGCCCATAATAACCCGGTCAATTATGATGCTGACTATGCCCGACTGGACTTGGGATTTGCCATGAAAAATATCACATTCTTTGGAGGCTATGAAATGCTGGGTGGCGATGCCAATCAATCAGGTGCTTCTTTCAGAACACCGTTGGCCACTTTACATGCTTTCAATGGCTGGGCTGACCAGTTTTTAACCACTCCGGGTGCTGGTTTGGAAGACACTTTTGTCGGAGCCAAAGGCGGTATCAATGGCTTTAACTGGCTGGTTAAATACCACCAATTTGATGCAGAAAGTGGCTCAGGTGATTTTGGTAACGAGCTTGACTTTTCGTTGAGTAAAAAATTGAGTAAAAACTTTTCTGCCTTGGTTAAGGCAGCTCAATACGATGCTGAAGACATCAACGCCGACACCAACAAATATTGGGTCATGCTCTCAGCTGACTTTTTCTAAATAGTCGATCCTGAAAAAGGCCAGGACTGACTTTTTCAGGGGCAACTAAATAAAATTCTTTTGTGTCTAAAAAAAGCTGTGGTTAATCTTGATCACAGCTTTTTTTCATCGCTAAAACACTAAACACATTTACAGACTATTTGCCTTAACGTATTCGTATATAGCTATAGTCACATCTATACAAACTCACCTAGACCATCACTTTTGGTGGCATTTTTTGCTGGCTTCGTAACATAAAAAAATACTTATCCAATTTTCGGTTGTTAACTTTTAACAGGCTGAGTATCTTGTATGTATTCATAACGAGGAAAGATCAGTGAAATTTAGAAGTTTGCATCAACAAGATTCCCCCTTGCTGCTTTGTAATGTCTGGGACACCATGAGTGCTCAGATAGCCGAAGATATGGGCTTCCAGGCGATTGGTACATCCAGCGCTGCAATTGCTCAAAGTTTAGGATATGAAGATGGAGAAAAGCTTCCATTTCAAGTACTTGTACAAGTGGTAAAAAACATTACTCGGGCTTCTCATTTACCATTAACTGTTGACATTGAATCAGGTTATAGCCGTGATCCTTTGGAAGTAGTCCGGCATATCAAGCAACTCACTGAACTGGGAATAGTAGGTATTAATATAGAAGACTCAGTGGTATCTTCAGGAAAACGTGAGCTAATCAATGCAGATTCATTTGCTGAATTTCTAACACAAATTACAGACAACTTGAACGAACTCGAACAGGATGTGTTCGTAAATGTCAGAACAGATGTTTTCTTGCTGGGTCTGCCTGACCCGTTAAATCATGTTAAAAGACGTATCAGCTTATATCAACAGGCTAACATCGATGGTATTTTTGTTCCTTGCATAGTTAACAACGATGACATTCTATCCCTCACTCAATTTACCGACTTACCCATAAACGTCATGTGTATGCCGCAGCTGACCGATTTTAATGAACTCTCTGAATTGGGAGTTAAACGAATCAGCATGGGAAACTTTTTGTTTACCGACATGTATAATCATTTCAAAAAAAGCTTGAGTACAATTGTCAAAAAGCAGCGTTTTAAGGACTTATTTACAGATGCAAGTTAAAAACACCCAACAAATCAAAGATTACTACCAGGCTTTGTTAAACAAAGATTCAAACTACGTCGGCGTTTTTTTTGCTGGTGTAAAAACCACTTCAATTTTTTGTATACCCACTTGCAGAGCCAGAAAACCCAAGTTTGAAAATGTGGTTTTCTATACCAATTTTAAAGATGCTTTAGACTCAGGTTTCAGACCATGTAAAATCTGTAATCCTACCGAATATGCCAACGAATCACCTCCACAAGTAAAGTCAGCCATCGCCTTGGTTAAAAACAACCCCAAAGAAAAAATAACTGACTTACAGTTAAAGCAACAACACATCAGCCCGGAAGTGGTTCGACGATGGTTCAAAAAACATTATGGAATGACATTTCAAGCTTTTCAAAGAATGTACCGCATTAACACAGCCTTTGTAGAGTTAAAGAAAGGTAAAAACACAACAGAAACAGCTTTTGATACTGGTTACGACTCTTTGAGTGGTTTCGGCTATGCCTATAAAAAAATCATCGGCAAATCACCTAAAAACAGCATGAATGAACATATGATTCTAATCAGTCGTTTAACGACACCCTTGGGGCCTATGTTTATTTGTGCGACTGATCAAGGAGTTTGTTTGTTAGAGTTTGTTGATCGTCGCATGTTGGAAACAGAATTCCGAGACCTACAAAAGCTGTTGAATGCGAGAATCATGGTTGGTGAAAATAAGCATATTCAACAAGCAAAGAAAGAAATCAAAGAATACTTTTCAGGACATCGAAAATTTTTTGATGTCAAACTACATACGCCTGGCACTGATTTTCAAAGAGAGACCTGGCAAGCGTTAAAAGAAATACCCTATGGAGCTACTATAGCCTACCAATCGCAAGCCGATTACATGAATAAACCCAAAGCGGTAAGAGCTGTGGCAAATGCCAACGGTTGTAATCGTATAGCCATCATCATACCTTGTCACCGGGTGATTGCTAAAGATGGTTCACTTGCAGGTTATGGTGGAGGCGTTCAAAGAAAACAATGGCTGATAAACCATGAAAATAAACACAAGTGAAATTCTACTTTTACATTCTGCCGTTTTTTCAAGCCTATAAAGCAAACTCCAATAGGCTATTTTACAATAGCCGCATACGATCATTTTTCTCAATTGACCTACATCAAGGCATCTGACTTAACTCATCTTTAACATAGCGGCATCCACAGTTGATTGTGGGTTACACGTTTTTCTATAGAGGTCAAAATGAAAGAAGCATTCACTAAAAGTATGGCCAGGAACATTTACTACGGAGGCTCCTTGTTCTTCGTATTGTTGTTTTTGGGCTTAACCATGGACACCCATCGAAAACTACCACAAAGCGATAACCGCGAAGCCATCACTGAAAGTGTGGCTCATGGCAAACTGTTGTGGGAGGAAAACAATTGCATTGGATGTCATACATTGTTAGGCGAAGGCGCCTATTTTGCGCCAGAGCTCGGTAACGTTTATGAACGTTATGGCAAAAGCAAAGAAGCCATCAAGGCATTCATCAAAAGCCGTCCTGTTGGTGGCATTCCAGGCCGCAGAAGCATGCCACAGTTCAACTTCACTGAAGAAGAATTGGATGCCATCGCTGATTTCCTGGAATACTCCAATGGCATAGACACTCAGGATTGGCCCCCCAACATTCAAGGTTAACGGAGAAATCACATGAAATATCAATCACAAGCTGTTGCAAAACTTTACTTTATGGCTGCCATTGGTTTGTTCGTTGGACAAATTCTGTTTGGTGTCATTCTGGGTTTACAATACGTCATCGGTGACTTTTTGTTTCCGGCCATTCCTTTTAATGTGGCAAGGATGGTACACACCAACTTATTGATCGTGTGGTTACTATTTGGCTTTATGGGTGCTGCCTACTATATGGTACCTGAAGAGTCACAACGTGAATTACATTCGGTCAAATTGGCTAAAATCCTGTTTTGGATATTTTTGGTTGCTGGCGCTTTAATTGTATTGGGTTATTTACTGGTTCCTTATGCCAAGTTGGCAGAAATGACCGGTAACTCAATTCTACCAACCATGGGTCGTGAATTTCTTGAACAGCCCACTATAGGCAAGGTCGGTATTGTCGTCGTTGCGTTAGGCTTTTTATACAACATTGGTTTAACCATCCTTTCTGGCAGGAAAACAGTGATTAATATGGTGCTGTTAACTGGTTTGGTTGGTCTGGCAGTGATGTTTTTGTTTTCTTTTGTTAATCCAGATAACCTGGTGTTGGACAAATACTACTGGTGGTGGGTTGTACATCTGTGGGTAGAGGGTGTTTGGGAGTTAATTCTCGGCTCTTTGCTGGCATTTGTATTGATCAAAGTCACCGGAGTTGACCGCGAGGTTATTGAAAAATGGTTGTACCTGATCATCGCCATGGCGCTGATTACTGGTATCATCGGCACCGGTCACCATTATTTCTGGATTGGCACACCTCATTATTGGCTGTGGTTGGGCTCTGTGTTCTCTGCACTTGAACCGATTCCGTTCTTCATGATGACCTTGTTTGCTTTTAACATGGTTAACAAAAGACGACGAGACCACGCCAATAAAGCAGCCACTTTGTGGGCACTGGGCACCGGTGTGATGGCATTCCTGGGTGCGGGTGTCTGGGGTTTTCTTCATACTTTAGCCCCGGTCAACTACTATACCCATGGAACCCAGATCACCGCTGCTCACGGCCACATGGCTTTCTATGGCGCTTATGTGATGGTGGTACTGTGTATCATTTCATATGCCATGCCTAAATTACGCGGACGTGTTGCCAACTGCGAAACCGCACAAGTGGTCGAAATGTGGTCGTTCTGGCTGATGACCATTTCTATGGTGTTCATCACCCTGTTCCTGACTGCGGCGGGAATCCTGCAAGTGTATTTACAACGTATGAGTGACCAACCACTGCCATTTATGGTGGTACAGGAAAAAATGGAATTCTTTTATTGGATGCGTGAAGCCGCTGGTTTGGTATTCCTGATAGGTTTGATTGTTTATCTGTCAAGTTTCTTCATCAAAGGTAAAACCGAATCTGCACCCACTATGAAGCAGGAAGTATCAAGTTAGTGAAGCCACAGGGTCAAACCACCATTCACACGCTTATGTGGTTTGGCCCTCGACTATTGAATTAAAGTATGAAAAATATTCAAAAAATCAATCAAGAAAATCACTTGTTTTACCAACCACAAGGTCAGGAAGTTGAAGTTTTTACCGGCGCCTGGCAACAACAACTGCCGGTTTTGCTCAAAGGACCAACAGGTTGTGGCAAGACTCGTTTTGTTCAACACATGGCCGATAAACTTGGCAAAAAGCTCTACACCATTGCTTGTCATGATGATTTGAGCGCGGCTGATTTGATTGGCCGGCACTTGATTGGTAACGGTGAAACTTATTGGCAGGATGGTCCATTGACCCGAGCTGTACGTGAAGGCGCAATCTGCTATCTTGATGAAGTGGTGGAAGCCCGTAAAGACACCATCGTAGCCATTCATCCTTTAACCGATGATCGCAGGGTTTTACCCATTGACCGTACCGGAGAGTTGGTAAAAGCAGCACCCGGTTTTATGTTAGTCATGTCCTATAATCCAGGCTATCAAAACCTCTTAAAAGGATTAAAACCCTCTACCAGACAACGATTCATTGCCTTGAGTCTTGACTATCCTGATCATAAAACAGAAGTCCAGGTGGTTACCAGGGAAACAGGTTGTGATGTCGAACTCGCTAACGGTTTGGTATCCCTTGCTCATCATTTGCGACAAGTCAAAGACCACGACCTGGAAGAATCAGTGTCAACACGCCTGTTGATTTATACGGCGCAATTGGCGCAACAGGGCTTGCCGCTGATCACGGCCTGTAAAGTGGCTTTGGTAGAACCACTGACCGATGATGAAGACACAGTAAAAGCGCTGATGCGTGTTGTAGAAGCTAAACTCGGTGATTGTTGATGGATGATAAATCTATGAGTCATGATGAATACCTGAGACCACATAGACAAGCCATCATCTCACATGGCCTGATGCTGCTTAATCTGTTGTTTCCTGTACTTATTTATCTCTTTCTGGTCGTGTACTGGCTCAAACATCGAAAAAGTGAAGATCGTTTGCTCTATGTGGCCATCAACCAAGCTTTTATTGCTGCCACCATTTCTACCTTGTTGTTTATTTTAGCCAATGTATTGATTTTGATTTTTGCTCAATACAAAAGCACTTTTGCATTAATTACCTTTGAGATTTATTTTGTGTTTGTGGTACCCATTTTCCTGATTCCTGGGCTGATGGGTCTGGTCAAAAGCAATGCTCATTTGATTTACTACTACCCCTTGTTAGGGCGTAAATTCAAGACTGTTTGATGCAACAAAGGTCACTAAAACGAAGACTGTTCCAGCTGAGTTTTTTGCTGTTGTTTGTGCTTGCACCTATTCTGGATATCTTTAGACTTGATTTGAACCTGGGACACTTTATTCTGTTTGGACAAGATTGGAAATTGAATCTAACGGAATTTACCCAACTTTCCAGTGGCGCGTTGGTGATGCGAGTTTTGTGGGTGGCGCTGTTACCCATCATTTTCACGGTTGTGTTGTTTTTACTGATTGCCTGGCGCTGGGGTCGGCTCTATTGTGGCTGGTTATGCCCGCATTTTTTGGCAGTTGAAACGATTAACAACTTGATGAAAAGGGCTTCTGGCAAACTGAGCTTTTGGGACAAGGCACCTATTCCAGAGCAGCAACAAGATGGTACCCAATACAAAAGAAATAGCTGGTGGTGGATACCAACTGTATTGGCCATAGTTGGCTTTGCTTTTTTTTGGGCATTGATTGCCATAACATATTTGTTACCACCCAAAGAAATTTACACAGGATTAATCACTTTCAGTCTTTCAAGATACGAAATGATCTTTCTCATCGCAGTAACCTTTGCTTTTACCATTGAATTTACGTTGGCACGTCATTTGTTTTGTCGTTTTGCCTGCGCTGTCGGTGTATTTCAATCACTGGTCTGGATGGGTAACAAAAAAGGTATGGTGGTTGGTTACAATGCCACCCATGCCAAAGACTGTAAAAGTTGTGACAAATCCTGCGAACATGCTTGCCCTATGCGATTAAAACCCCGTACCATCAAACGTAAAATGTTTACCTGCACTCAATGTTTCGCCTGTGTTGACAGTTGTACTCAGGTTCAGGCACAGTATGATAAGAAACCGCTGCTAAAAATGCTGATTAATGATTGTGCCCTAGATAAATCCCAAAGAGATTTTGGCCGCAAGGCAGAAATACCTTTGCACTGTTTTGAGGATGAGGATTAAGTCATGGAAGAATGGGTTGGCGAAAAGTGGCATCACTTCATCACAAAAAAAAGTAGTTTTCACTACAAGGAAGTGGCGGTCGATTTTGATGACATCAGTCATCAAATAGGCGTTTTCTTCAGAACATTGGGAGGAGATGCCGGCATTACATTGGGCTTCACCTCAGCCCTACCCAACTACTGCCACCGCAATTGGCTACAAAAAATTTCAGGTACCGGTAAAAAATCTGAATCCGGGCATTTCAGTGGTGATTTTCTTTATTTACCCGAAAAAATTGATTATTTTCCTGATAAAAATTTGAATGAAAACCTGTATTTTTGGCTGGCTGCCATGGCCAGTTTCAACTTGTCACCAAACACCGAATATCCCATCGAACACAACCAATATTTGACCCAACAAGTTTTACAACAATGGCCGGGACTCAAACCGATCTATCAACAATTGGTTCAAGCACATTTAAAGCAAAGGCCAGCTGCCAGTTCATTACCACCTGTGGTACAACAGGCGGAGCAAGCCATCAGAAAGGTTTTGTTAAACCCTTTTGAAATCAGTGACTTGAGATACGATGCTCAACAAATGCCACAACCAGTAAATCTATGGCTCAAAGCGGTTGATGAAAAAACAGTCACTCAGATGCGCTCTCGCCAGGAAGCCAATGGCACTCAGACTGGTGAGCAAAAGCCCAACAAAAAACAACAGAAAAACAAACGTTATCAAGCTGAACAAGTTGAAAACACCGATGGTAAAGATGGTTTCATGTCTTTCAGATTAGAAAGCTTGTTTTCCTGGTCTGAATTTATCAACCTGGATCGCAGCGAGGATGATGGCAATGACGACGATGCCGTTCGGGTCGCTGATGACATGGATAAATTAAGTGTCAACAATGGCGAAACAGGTAATAAAATTCGAATTGATCTCGATCTACCATCCAGTGATTATGATGATTGGGTATTAAGTGATGGTATTCTGCTTCCTGAATGGGATTACAAACAGCAAAAACTGATAAAAAACCACTGTTCCTTGCAATTGATGCAATTGAAATTGACAGAAGAAGCCCAATGGCCTAAATCATTGAAACAACAAGCCCGAAAACTACGTCGCCAGTTTGAATCACTTAAACCCATCAGCTTTTGGAACAATCGACAAGCTGATGGTGAAGAAATTGACCTCAATGCTTATCTGGATTTCAATACCTCATTGCAACTGGGGCAAAGCATTTCAGAACCGATGCTTTACCGCCAAAAGCGTAAACAAACCCGAGATTTATCCAGCCTGATTCTGACCGATTTATCACTTTCAACCGATGCCTACGCCAATGATGAAAAAAAAGTGATTGATGTGATTAAGGATTCTTTGTATCTGTTGGCGGAAAGTTTAAACGCAGCTGGAGAAAGGTTTGCTATCGCTGGTTTCACTTCAAAAAATCGCAATCATGTACGTTATTATGACATCAAAGACTTTGATCAACCTTTTGATAACCATTGCCAAAACCAGATTCATGCCATCAAACCTGCCTACTACACCCGCATGGGTGCGGCCATTCGCTATGCGAGCGGACAGTTAGCCAAACAATCTACCACCCAAAAACTACTGTTGATATTGACCGATGGCAAACCGAATGATTTAGACAAGTATGAAAGCCGTTATGGACTTGAGGACACCAAACAAGCGATTATCGAAGCCAAAAACCAAGGGTTAACACCATTTTGTGTATCCATAGATTATCAGGCTGCCGACTACCTACCCTATTTGTTCGGCGCTCAAGGCTACTTGCACTTGAACAATGCCTTGGAATTACCCAAGAAATTACCAAAGGTGTTTTACCAGCTGGTAAATTGATTGTTCATTGTCGGTCTCGAAAGTTATTTCAGGGTGTATTCTGGTTTCTTGGAAGATCACCCAAAAAATAATAATACCCTTCGGGTCAATTGATTCAAGTCAATTACAAACCGCCACAGCAGTTTTACACTGCCTATATCTTGATAACAAAGTAATAAAGTATGAAAACTAAAGTATGTATGAGTGTGATGCTCGCACTGTCGGCCGCGCCCTTTTCTAAAGGTTTTTCTCAAAATAAAGCTGAAGACATTGATCAGGAAACGCTGGAGAACATGGTGGTGGTTGCTTACAAACAGCCTCGTCCCGTTCAGGAAGTTGTGGGTGATGTGAGTGTTATTTCGGCAGAAAATATTGAACAATCCATCAGCCAGGATATCGCCAATGCCATCATGTACGAAGCCAATGTTCACATCGAAGATGGAGGTACAAGATTCGGCAATTCAGGCATCAATATTCGCGGCGTGGGTGAAAACCGCGTGGCCATTGAGATTGATGGAATTCCCAACGCCAAAACCTTTGATTTAGGTTCTTATTCTTTTGCCACCTCTGGTTTTCCTGAAATCGATTTAATTCAGAACATCGAAATCCTCAAAGGCCCGGCATCTACGCTTTATGGCAGTGATGCATTGGGTGGAGTTGTCGCCATTAACACCTGGGACCCGGATGTACTGTTGGCCAACCATGACGACGAAAATTGGACTCGTTTGCGCCTCGGTTATGATGGCAAGCGACATGGCCGCTTCGTCACTTTGAGCTCTGCCTGGGATTTGGATAATCATGGTTTGTTACTTTCAGCAACACAACGTGATGGTAAAGGCGTAGTCAATGAAAATTCAAACCTCACCAAGGACACCGCTGACTGGGATGCCCAGTCTGTTTTTGCCAAGTGGAAGATAGACACCTCTTCTGGCAATACCCTGACTTTTGGTGTGCAAGCCAACCAAAAAGACCAATTTACCCAAATTAATTCATTCATTGGTCAAGGCCGCTTCATCAGAACCACCGCTTTGAGCGCACAGGATGAATCCAAAGATCAAAAATTCAGTTTGGATTATGATTTTATGGTCAACCATGGTTTTGCCGACGAAGGCAGTTTTCTGGTTTATCATGCCGCCACAGAATTTCAACAGGACACCTTTGAAAATCGTTTCTCAAGACGTGGTACGCCCCTGTTTCAATTCAGACAGTTCAATTTTGACAGCGCCAGAACTGGCCTGGAATTGAGCTTTACCAAAGGCTGGTCAACAGCCAATACCCAACATCAAATGATTTATGGTTTTGAATTAACCCACACTGATGTCACTGAGTCACGCGATGCTGCTGAAACCAATTTGAGCACCGGCGTTACCACAAATGTTGTTTTGGGCGAAAACTTCCCGCTGCGGGATTTTCCAAAAACCGATGTGCAGGAAATTGGACTATTTATCCATGATGAAATCACTTTTGGTGACTCCAAATGGACTTTAGTTCCAGCGGTACGCTTTGACCACTACGATTTGTCACCCAACCGTGACAATCTGTTTGATAACGGTGCTGGTGATGTGGCCGTGGTATCAATCACCGAGTCCGACTTTTCTCCTAAATTGGGTCTTATGTATGACATCAGTGACGATTTGAATGTTTATGCCCAATATGTACGGGGTTTCAGAGCGCCTCCTTATGATGATGTGAACATTGGATTTAACCTGGCCTTGTTCAACTACAGCGCCATTCCTAACCCAGACTTACGTTCTGAAACTTCAGATGGTTTTGAAGTGGGCATGAGGTACAGTGGCACATCGCACCAAATGCAATTCAATGTATTTCATAATGATTACAATGATTTGATTGTCAGCCGCGATTTGGTGTCTCGTGACCCCAACACTGGCGCTTTGATTTTCCAATCAAGAAATGTTCAGGATGCGACCATATACGGTGCTGAACTGGACTACCAATGGCAGATCAATGACCAGTGGTCAACTGCCTGGGCTTTGGCTTGGACACGAGGTGAAGACAACCGCACCGACAAACCATTGAACCATATTTCACCACCCAAAGCCACAGGCCGATTACAGTGGAATTCAACCGATGATCGTTGGCAGGCTAATTTGTACGGTATCTTCAGCCGTGCCCAAACCCGGGTAGATGATGATGACGACGAATTATTCAAAACACCTGGCTTTTCAACTTTCGACTTGACCGTTGGTTACCACATTAATGACAACAGTCACTTACAAGCTGGTGTGTTTAATCTCACTGATAAGAAATATTGGTTGTGGCAACAGGTGAAAAACTTTGATGCTTCTGATAGCATCATAGAAGCCATGACTCAAGCATCAAGGCATTTTAAAGTGTCTTATAATATTGAGTGGTAAAGTACGCTATAGATGCAATAGCGTTTTAAACTTGACTTATATCAATTACAAAAAACGCAAAACATCATAATATTCAACATAAGAAAAGTGTAGCTGGCAGGACTCTGACTTGCCAGCGCTTAAATAAATGTTACTAAGTAGTAGGAGTTAACAATGAAAACCTTTAAGCGCACCCTGTTAAATGCAGGCCTGGTAATCGGCATGTTTACTGGTATCAGTGCTTGTGCCGCAGAACAATCTGCCAGCAAAGATCCTTTGGCTGAGCATAAGGCTGAAATGAAAACCGGTTCAACCGATTTAGCCAGTCAACTGGCTGCAGGGGAAAAAGTTTATCAAACATACTGTACAGCTTGTCACCAGCCCAATGGTCAGGGACTCGCTGGTGCATTTCCTCCTTTGGCTGGTTCTGATTATTTATTGGCAGATAAAGAACGTGCCATCAATACAGTTGTCAATGGCTTGTCTGGCGAGGTCACCGTGAATGGTGTGAAATACAACGCTGTGATGCCAAACCTTTCATACTTGCAAGATGAACAGATTGCCAATGTCGTCACTTATGTCATGAACAGCTGGGGCAACCAAGGCTTCCAGGTCAATTCTGCTGAAGTAGCTGCAGCCAGAAATGACCAACCAGAAGTAGATGCCAATGCGGCAGCTGATCATCCAATTACCACCAAAGAAGAAGCAGGATATCAAGGCGCCCCTTCTGGTATCAATCCAGAAGACACCTCAGGTATGATTGACTCAAATGGCCCTGCCATGACCAAGGACGAATTCGCTTTCGCCACCAAAATTTATTTTGAGCGTTGTGCAGGTTGTCATGGTGTATTGCGAAAAGGCGCCACTGGTAAGCCATTAACCACAGACATCACCCGTGAAAAAGGTACAGATTATCTGAAAACTCTGATCACTTATGGTTCACCGGCAGGTATGCCTAACTGGGGTACTTCAGGTGATTTCACTGCTGATGAGATTGATACCCTGGCACGATTCTTGCAACATGATCCACCAGAGCCTCCACAATGGGGTATGGAAGAGATGAAAAACTCCTGGAAAGTACATGTGGCACCAGCAGATCGTCCAAAGAAACCTCAACACAAACGCAATTACGAAAATTTCTTCTCAGTAACCTTGCGTGATTCAGGCGAAGTAGCCATCATCGATGGTGACACCAAAGAGATAGTTAGTATCCTGAAAACCGGTTATGCGGTACATATTTCCAGAACTTCAGCCTCAAGCCGTTACATCTACACCATTGGTCGTGATGCCAAAGTGGATATGATTGATTTGTACATGGACCCTCCACAAATCGTAGCCACCATTAAAGTGGGCCTGGAAGCACGTTCAGTTGAGACTTCAAAATACCACGGCTATGAAGATAAATATGCCATTGCTGGTTCTTACTGGCCTCCACAATACACCATCATGGATGGCGATACTTTGGAGCCAAAACGCATTGTATCAACCCGTGGCATGACTGTAGATACCCAAGAGTATCATCCAGAGCCTCGTGTAGCAGCCATCGTGGCTTCTCACCAACATCCTGAATTTATCGTCAATGTCAAAGAAACTGGTAAGATTTTGTTGGTTAACTATTCAGATATCGAAAACTTGACTGTAACTACCATTAATGCGGCGCGCTTCTTGCATGATGGCGGTTGGGACCGCAGCAAACGTTACTTCCTGACTGCAGCCAACCAATCAAATAAAATTGCGGTGATTGATTCAAAAGACCGTAAATTGGTTGCTTTGACTGATGTGGACAAAATTCCTCACCCAGGTCGTGGTGCCAACCTGGATGACCCAGACCATGGTCCTGTATGGGTAACCAGTGCCTTGGGTAATGACAAAATCACATTCATGAGTACTGATGCCAAAGGCAAAAATGCCTGGCAAGTGGTCAGAACATTGCATGGTCAAGGTGGTGGTTCATTGTTTGTTAAATCTCACCCTAAATCCAAAAACTTGTGGGTAGATTCACCTTTGAACCCTGATCCAGCGATTTCTCAAAGTGTGGCAGTCTATGACGTGAACAACCTGGATAAAGGCTTTGAAGTGTTACCAATCGCCGAATGGGCTGACTTGGGCGAAGGTGCCAAACGCGTGGTACAACCTGAGTACAACATGAAAGGTGATGAAGTTTGGTTCTCAGTTTGGAATGGCAAAGAACAAAAATCAGCGATTGTGGTCGTTGATGACAAAACCAGAAAGCTGAAACACGTTATCAAAGATGATCGCTTGATCACCCCAACGGGTAAATTCAATGTCCACAACACAGTGGAAGATGTTTACTAAAAACACTTCAACTAAATAAAAAACGCCGCCTTCAAACAAGAAGGTGGCGTTTTTTTTAAATGAAACAACCCATTCCTACAAAGCCTCAGCTGCTAACAAATCACGCAACTTGGCCACATCCTTTAGAATGATTTTTCTTTCTTTGATGTTGATCAGTGATTTTTGTTCAAGTGACTTCAAAGCCCTTGAAAAAGTCTCTGGTTTGATTGACAACCGTGAAGCGATATCACGTTTAGGAACGGCCAATTTGAGTTTAAATTCGTTTTCTTCACCATCGTCAACTTGTGAAAGGAAATAATCAATTACTCTAAAAGAGGCATTGTGCAATGTTTGCTTATCCAGTTCTTTGACCATCCAGTGTAATCTGGCGGACAAATGCCCCATCATATTGATGCACAGATCAGTAGAACTTCTTAACAAATTCAACATGGGTTTGGCTTGCGTTCTCACCAAAACGGTCGGTTTCATGGCAATCGCGGTTACTGGATATTTGGGCGCACCTGCAAACAAGACACCCTCAGCAAAACTACGCCCAGACAGTACCACCTCTATGATTTTCTCATCTCCTTTGATGGTTCCTCTGACCAATTTTACTGCCCCATCATATACAAAATAAATATGAGTTAAATCCATCCCTTGTTGGAAAATCATTTGATCAGGTAACTTTTTTACTAGATCTGAAAAAGCCAACACCTGATCAAACTGCTGATCATTCATGGCTGAAAACAAGATGCTTTGTTTTAATGCAAGGACAACTTGCTTGTTCAATTCTTTGTGTAACATATAATTTTGAGCACTAACTGTGCCGTATTCTAACCATAACTCAAGCCAATGCACCATCCTTTCACAAAATAATTAATAGAGTTTAAAAGATTCAGAAGTTTATTCATCAATCAAAACAATTATTCTTTGGGACAAATTTGGGACAAACGCCTTTCGATAACTCTGTTGAATAAAATTTATCACATCATTCAAAAGTTTTAACAAAATAGAAATTGAACTCGTTTATACTTACCAAGACAGTATATAAAAATGGGGACGAGAAAAACATGAAAAACAAACTGCAAAAAAGGGCGCTTTCAACAGCTATTTTAACGGCCATTGGGTCAGCGCATGGAGCTACCATCTATGTTGATGGTAACTGCACCTTAATTGAAGCCATGCAAACAGCCAACTCCGATATGCCGATTGGCGCTTGCGAGGTCGGCAATGGTGCCGATGTCATTCGGGTTGTTACTGAAAACCAAAGCATGACCATCAATACGATTTTTGAATCTTCGATGACAGCTCCAGGTAACGTGGGCTTGCCAATCATCAACTCTGAAGTAACTATTGAAGGTAATGGATTGGTACTTTCAGCCGATCATCAAAATTATAATTTCAGAATGCTCCAGGTTGAAGAATTTGGTGATTTGACCTTAAAAGACACCACCATTTCAAGGGCAGATGACAGTTTTGGTTTTGGCAGTGGTCTATTGGTCAATCAAGGAAGGGTTACCTTAGAAAACACAACTTTTAACCTAAATAATTCAGCACTTTTTATTGTTGGTAGCTACGGTAGTATCATCAATAATTCAGTCATAAGACATAATGTTGCCAATCATGGTAATGCAGAAACTTCAGCAGGTGTTTCAGTTATTAACTCACAAGTTGAAATCAATCACTCATCGATAGTCAATAATCGTTACCAGATTTCAATAGGTCTGGCAAACACCAATGGTTCCAACACCCCACAAGCTATTTTAGGAGGAGGAGCTCCCAAACTTTCGGGTGGCTTGACATTGATACAGTCAGAAGTTTCCATCAGTGATTCCACCATCAGTAAAAACCAAAGTATTTACGGTGGTGGCATCAATATTTCAGAAGGTTCTCCAATAGTCAATAGCTCGGCTTTTCCTGCCTTTATAAGTAACAGACCTCAGGGCATAGGAAGTAGCACAACGACCATTAAAAACAGCACCATTACTCAAAATAAATCCTATATCGCCGCTGGCATTCTTAATATCAGCACATTAGGTACTTTAACTTTACAGGGTAACATCATTGCCGGTAACAAGGAAACTTACGGACCATTTTCACCCAATATCTACAATGCTGGCGGGACCATGTATTTAGATGCTCATAATATCATTGGTGATCGTGGTTATTCTGGGGCTTATGGAGTTACCCTTGGAGCCAGTGACAGCAGTTTTGTTAATAATGCAGAAGATAATCTGTACCCATTAACGTTAACCAATGACCAATTGGTTCATCCATTGAAAATAGGTTCATCTGCGATTGATGCCAATGACTTATCTTGTTATGGCTCGATTTTCGATCAGGAAGGCAAAGGCCGAGGTAAAGACGGTAACAATGATGGCGATTTCGTTTGTGATGTAGGTGCTTTTGAACACACAGCTCCGATTATGGCTAATGATGCTCCTTGTACGCTGCAAAATGCCATCCTATCGGCCAACAATGATGCAAGCATCGGTGGATGTCAACCAGGTAATGGTCATGACATCATTATTTTGCCCGAAAACAGCACTCAAAGCGCGGACAGTATTGCTGCAACCCCATTCAATTTTTATTTTGGCTTTAATGCCATTGATTCTGGCATAACTATTGAAGGCATGGGGAGCACCTTTGAAAGAGCTGACAGCGCTGTTGATAATTTCGATTTATTGGTTGTCAATCCTGATGCTCAGCTGAACTTGGTCAACAGCACGGTTACCGGGGCCAATGGTACCATAGGGGCGGTAACAACCCTTTTTGGCAATGTGAATTTAATCAATTCCACAATAACTCAAAACCAGGTAACTGGCTTATTTGATTATTTATCTATCAATTCTTCAGTTGTTGGTTCTACCATTTCCCAAAACCAATACACACTATCATTTACCAGTGCAAATTTTGCTGCAGGTGTATCCTCACTACTTTCTACAGGCTTCGAATTAAGGAACTCTACTATCAGCCAAAACACGGGCTATTTCACCGGAGGCGTCGATATCAGAGATAGTACCATGCAGTTATTAGAAAACAGCACAGTTTCAGGTAACTTCGCCTTAGGATATGGTGGTGTACTCACTTATAATCGAACAGCCTTTGGCTCTTTGGTCAATGGCCTGACCATTACCAACAATGAAGGAACAAATGTTGGTGGACTGACTATGGTTGACTACAACCCAATACCGACCGGAGCCTTGATTCGTAACAGCATCATTTCTGGTAACATATTGACACCACCGCCTCCTTTAGCATCTGGTAGCTTTCAAAATAATGGATTGGCACCAAACCTTGCTGGTCGAGTAACACAGGGTGTTACCGAACCAAGAGAGCTGAATTTGCTGGCTTATAACACCAATCTTAACTTCAACAACATCATTGGTTCTAACGGAGACTCTGGCGCTGTCGGGGCCTCTTTAGGATCATCAGACCAGATACCTGCTGGACCAACCTCTGCGGTTATCGATACCAATTTAGCTGATAATGGTGGTCAAACCCTCACTCACTCATTGGTTTCGGGCAGTATAGGCATAGATAGCGGACAAACAAACTGCGGTTTAAGGAGTGATCAGGTTGGTAACATGAGACCGTGGGACGGGGATGGTAACAATGATGAAAGGTGTGATGCTGGAGCCGTTGAGTACAACTCCATTCCAGTCAATGACATTATTTTCAAAGATGGTTTCGATGCCACCATCATATTGAGAAGTGCACCAACCAAGCAATAGTACTGGTTCTGAAACAATGACAGAAGCCATCCTGGAATATTTCAGGGTGGCTTTTAATTTATTTAACCAAGCAAAAAACTTGTTAATTGAAGTAATCACCCACCACAGAACTGGCAGGCCCGTGGAATGATTCTTTAAATTGACTGGCCTGTTCACTCGCCTCAAGATTGAGTTCAACGGTATGCGCTCCGGATTGATTGGCCACTTCAACAAACCCAGCCGCTGGATAAACCGTTCCAGATGTGCCGATTGACACAAACAAATCACATTGCATCAAAGCCAGCATAATTTCGTTCATTAACAATGGCATTTCACCAAACCAAACGATATGAGGTCTTAATGTCCCTTGCTGGTGACAATATTGACAAATTGACTCTACTGATAAATCGTTTCTTTGATGACTGACCTGATGACACAGTACACATCGCTTTTTTAGCAATTCACCATGCATGTGTATCAAATTTTGACTACCTGCTCTTTCATGTAAATCATCAACATTTTGTGTTACCAACAAAAATGACTGATAAAGTGGCTCAATTTCAGCAAGTTTCAAATGTGCGGCATTTGGTTTGACCTCACTCAAAGCTTGCCGACGCCTATTATAAAAACCATGGACCAAATCAGGGTTTCGGTCAAAAGCTTCCGGAGTGGCAACTTCTTCGACTCGATGATTTTCCCAAAGGCCGTTATTGTCCCTAAAGGTTGACAAACCGCTTTCAGCAGATATCCCTGCACCAGTAAGAACAACTATTTTTTGTTCGGCTTTTTTCATTGAAGTCATTATAAGACAAAAGAAATTAAAACACCTTGCCTACATTTGATTTTAAATGAATAAAAAAATATCAAAAAACGAGTTCATATAAAAAAACCTTGCGCCAAAACGCTAAGGGGTAACGTTAAGGCACAAGGTAAAATCAATTGTTAAAAGAGAGAACAATTGACGGAACCTGGTTGGAAAAAAGCTGCTTTTTTATTTATTCACAAAGCGTTTATTAATCAGCTTAATTTTTTCCCTTTCTTGGTTTAATTTTTCTAGAATCTCAGCGTATTCACCTGAGCCGTTATGTTGTTTAAAAGAAGCCTTTATCAAATCACGCTGTAATTCTTTAATATTCAACATGATTCTTTTCTTTTCTTGTTCAACAATTGCCCATTGGCTAACTGGTTTTGTGGCGGTAGTTGTCATATTCCCCTCTGAATATACTTACTTTATTATTATTTTATCATTTTATAATGTGAGTCATCTGTAACCAAAGGTATATAAAAATATTCAGATAAACGGTACTATTTGACCGACAAATGGTCATTTACACTTATGTTCTTTTCTCTTCAACTTTTTTTTGAACTTTTCAAATCATCTGTAACATTTTGATCTGGATCAAAGCTCGGCTAAATAATTTTGATATAACCAATCAAAAGGCCTTGATTTCTTTACTTTTGTACCCTGAGTTACTAAAATTGCAGCCCTCAAAACAGCAACCATCTATCATTGACTTCTGCCCAGTTACAAATTCAATCTGCCCAATGCCAGCGCGCAGGAGAATTATTATTTGCCCCTGTTTCATGGACTATGGATGCTGGACAACTGGCAGTGATAGCAGGACCCAATGGCTCTGGAAAAACCACTTTGCTTCAGGCTTTATCTGGATTAAGTTTATTGGCTTCTGGCTCAAGGATTTACCAAGGCTCGAGTGAACTTAGCCTGTGGCTGAAAGAAAGCCATTACCTGGGTCATAAATTAGGCAACAAAGGCAACTTAAGTTGCTTTGAGAACCTACAATTTGTGGCGCAAGTCAATGAAACATCAGTCACATCCTCAGCCATATCAGCAGTTCTTGAAAAAGCTGGTTTGGCAGGCTATGAATATCAACATGCCAATGATTTATCAGCAGGACAAAAAAAGCGTCTGGCCTTAAGCCGTTTATTGTTATTGAATAAGATCTATTGGCTGTTGGATGAACCCTTTGTTAATTTGGATTATGCCGGCTGCGACTGGCTTTATGAGATCATCGAAAAGCACATCAGCCAGGGTGGCTCAGTGATATTAACCGCGCATGATCAAAAAAAAATACATGAGTTGGCTCATCATCACATTACCCTTGAGTTCCCAGAAGAGGTGCATGAGTCATGAGATTTGGGGCTTTGGTAAAAAGGGATGTATTGGTATCTTGGCGTAAGAAATCAAATATCTACCAACCACTGGTATTTCAACTTTTGATCGTGACCATGTTCCCCCTTGGCTTGGGCGCTGGCGCACAGACTTTGGCAAAAATTGCCCCAGCGGTGGTGTGGATTTTGGCATTATTGAGCACGCTGATTACCCTTGAAAACATCTTTAAAGATGATTATGAAGATGGCAGTCTTGATGTCTATGTACTTTCCGGCATGAGTTTACCTTTAGCTGCTTTCAGCAAAGCCACCGCTCATTGGTTAACCACTGGAATCCCAGTGATGTTATTTGCACCTGTGATTGGTGTGTTGATGCATTTACCAGAACAATCCTATGGTGTTTTGCTGTTGTCTTTATTGCTGGCCACCCCCATATTTAGCTTGTTAGGCACTGTCGGTTCGGCCTTAATTGTGAACATAAAAAACGGTGGAATGTTACTCAGTGTTTTGATCATGCCTTTGTTGTCACCTGTGTTGATTTTTGGCGCCGGCGCAGTATTGGAAACCACGCTGGGTAATTCTGCATTGGGACATTTGTTATTGTTATTGGGTTGTGCTGTCTTGGCATTGACTTTAGCACCTTTGGCAGCTGCCGCTGCCATCAAAGTCAATTTGGAGTAATTGTAATGAATCGTTTGTTAAAATTTTATCATGAGTTGGGTTCCCCACCGAGCTTTTATCGCATCACCAGTCATTGGCTAAAACCCATGCTGATATTGGCCATCATTTTTACATTATATGGCTTGATAGATGGCTTGTTTTTTGCTCCAGAGGATTACCAGCAGGGAGACTCTTACCGCATTATATTTGTCCATGTACCCGCTGCCTGGATGAGCATGTTTATCTATGCGATAGTTGGAATATCTGGCATCATGGCTTTTGTTTGGCGCATGAAAGTGGCCGAGGCGGTGATGATGGCCAGTGTACCCATTGGGGCTATCTTCACCACCATCACATTGCTGACTGGCATGCTGTGGGGCAAACCCATGTGGGGCACCTATTGGGACTGGGATGCTCGCATGACTTCAGAATTGATTTTGTTGTTTTTATATATTGGTGTTATGGGTATCTACAGTGCCTATGATGAAGACCCAAGAAAAGCAGCCCGTTTGGCCGCACTGGTTGCCATTATTGGCTTAATCAACTTACCGATCATTCGCTATTCAGTTTACTGGTGGACCAGTATTCACCAAGGCTCATCGGTCTCATTAATGGGTGAGTCAGGTATTAAGGACTGGGCCATGCTCAGACCACTGTTGGTCATGGCCCTGGCAACAAAATTCTATTACATTCATTCAATGCTGTGTCGGGCTCAAAGCCATTTACTAAAAACTGAACAAGACAAAAACTGGGTTAAACTAGCCCTTACTGGTGAACGCAAAGACAAAACACAAGGGGGTAACTTATGATCGAAATATTTGACATGGGTAAATATGATTTTTACGTTTGGGGCTCAATCGGTGTATTTTTCTTCGCTCTTTTAGCCGATTACATCAGCGTAAAAGCCAAATCAAATCATATAAAAAGACTGATTAAAACCAAAAGCAGAAAAACGAGAAACAGGAGCAATCAACGATGACACCTACCCGTAAAAAAAGACTGATTCTGGTGATGATGGTAGCTGTGGGCGTAGCCGTTGCTACTGCTATTTTTTTGACAGCGGTGCGAGAAAACATCAATTATTTTAAAACCCCTACTGAAGTGGCTACAGGCCAATTCAATGCCAACAGCACCATTCGTTTGGGAGGCATGGTGAAAAATGGCAGTGTTAAGCGCGCCAAAGACAGTTTAAAAGTAAGGTTTGTAGTCACTGACTTTAAAAAAGATGTGACGGTTGAATATCAAGGTATATTGCCTGATTTATTCAGGGAAGGCCAAGGTGTGGTGACCATTGGAAAAATGGGCAAGGAGGATATCTTTGTTGCCGAAGAAGTGTTGGCCAAACATGATGAAAACTATATGCCTCCCGAAGCGGCTGATGCCTTGCATCAGGCGAGAAGCAATGGAGAATCTGAATAATCATGCTGGCTTCCATTGGACAATTTTTATTGATTTTATCGTTGGTCACAGCAGCGGTATTGACGGTTTTACCGATTACTGGTTATTTTAAAAACCATAAAGGCTTAATGCGTACAGGTAGGCCGTTATCCTATCTATTGTTTGTCTTAACCCTGGCGACATTTCTTATTTTGGTATTTTTATTTGTGATCCAGGATTTTTCGGTCACCTATGTGTGGCAACATTCCAGCTTAACCCTACCCTTACGTTACCGAATTACCGCAACATGGGGAGCCCATGAAGGTTCTGTACTCATGTGGGTAACCATACAGGCCTTGTGGATCGCCGCAGTTGCGCGTTACAGCCGTTCTTTGAGTCTAAGTCAAATTTCAAGGGTCTTGTCGGTTCTGGGAATCGTTGCTACTGGTTTTTTGGCTTTTGTATTATTTGCTTCAAATCCTTTTGAAATAACCAACCCAGCTCCCTTGGATGGCCGTGACCTTAATCCCTTGTTACAAGATTTTGGTATGATTATTCACCCGCCATTGTTGTATTTTGGTTATGTCGGTTTATCAGTGGCCTTTGCTTTATCCGTGGCTGCATTGATTGGTGGACAAATCGATGAAAAATGGATTCGTTGGTCAAGGCGGTGGACCAATTTAGCTTGGGCTTTTTTAACCATTGGCATTATTCTTGGCAGTTGGTGGGCTTATTATGAACTTGGCTGGGGTGGCTGGTGGTTTTGGGATCCGGTTGAAAATGCCTCTTTCTTACCTTGGTTAGCCGGCACCGCCCTGATTCATGTACAAGCCGTCAGTGAGCGTAAAAATGCCTTCCGTGGTTGGACCGTGCTACTGGCCATCATTGCATTTAGTTTATGCGTGTTGGGAACATTTCTGGTGCGCTCTGGCAGCATCACTTCAGTTCATTCATTTGCTGCAGATCCATTCCGTGGTATTTTCATATTGGTATTATTGGCCCTGTATGCGGGTGGCGCATTGACATTGTACGCGCTGCGTGTCAATCAGTTAAAATCAACAGACACCATTAACCTGAATTCAAAGGAAACGCTGCTACTGGCTAATTCTTTGATTTTTATCACCGCAACCTTTACTATTTTATTAGGTACGCTGTTTCCAATGATTTTTGAAGCTGTGGGTAAAAAGATTTCAGTAGGGGCGCCCTATTTTGGTTTGATGTTTTTCCTTATCATGACTCCAATGGCGGTTTTATTACCCTTGGGTGTGCAGCTTAAATGGCACAAAGATGCCATGACTCCGGCTATTAAAACCCTGTTACCTCATCTACTTATTGCTGCATTGCTAACCATTGCCAGCTACTATTTGTTTGATGGTTTGAACCTTCGTGCCACGGCTGGTGTGTTTGGCGGATTCTGGATTGCTTCTACCGCCTTGGCTCAATGGATTCTATACAAGGGTAAGACCAATGCCAGTTTTATCGGCATGTCAGTTGCACATTTGGGGGTGGCTGTATTTTTATTCAGTATGTCAATGACCGAACACAAAGACGTGGAAAAAGACATCCTGATGAAGCCAGGCCAAACCTCAGAAGTGGCTGGTTTTAATTTTACGTTTAATGGTGTGACCGCGGTACAAATTGAAAACTACAAGGCTCAACAAGGTTCGATCTTGGTTTCCAAAGCTGGCGAGCCAATAGTAGAACTGCATCCACAAAAACGCTTTTATCCGAAACAACAACAACCCATGACCGAAGCCGATATTTATCCCGGCTTAACCAAAGACATCTATGTTTCCTTGGGAGAAGAAATCAATAAACAAGGTGACTGGGCAGTGCGTATTTACATCAAACCCTTCATACGCTGGATGTGGTTTGGCGGCTTGATGATGTTGGCAGGTGCGTTGATTGCCTTGTTTAATTTGCGCAGTAAACGTCTTGAACAGCAGCAAATTAATACGGTGATGAAAGACCAGTTGGAGTTATCATGAAAAAGATTTTGATTGCAACCATTCCATTGAGTATTTTTTTGGGTTTGATTGTTTTGTTGTATGTTAATTTGAGCACTCATTCTGAAGAATTGCCCTCACCACTGATTGGTAAACCCGTACCAGCTTTTCAACACCCAACACTTTACAGCAACAAAACCCTGACACATAATGATTTCAAAGGCCAACCATGGTTACTCAATGTTTTCGGCAGTTGGTGTCCAAGTTGTCAGGTTGAACACCCTGTGGTTACCCAACTGGCAAAAACCACCGACATCAAAGTTGTGGGCTTGAACTGGAAGGATGAGCCAGCGGATGCAAACCGATGGTTACAACGCTGGGGCAATCCTTATGATGAAATTCTTGTTGACTTTAAAGGTGACACCGCCATTAACTTAGGTGTATACGGTGCACCTGAAACATTTCTGATAGATGCCAAAGGCACCATTGTCTACAAAATCACTGGCGTCCTGACCACAGAAATCATTCAAAAAGAACTGTTACCCATGATTGAAAAAATATCACCATGAAGCGAATAATTATCCTATTTATCGTTCTTTTCAGTGCTCAAATTATGGCCATTGAAGTGTACGATTTTAAAACTGCAGAACAGGAAGCCTTGTACCAAAAATTAACCAAGGAACTGCGTTGTTTGGTTTGTCAGAACCAAAATCTGGCGGACTCTGATGCTGGTTTGGCTAAAGACCTGAAAGATCAGGTGGCCGAATTTGTCATTGCTGGTCAAGATGAGGAAACCATAAAAAATTATTTAATTGAGCGCTACGGCGATTTCGTCAACTATGAACCACCTATGAATGCCAGCACCCTGTTTTTATGGTTTTCTCCGTTGTTGGTATTTATCATTGGCGGGGTGATTTTGTTCTTAAACATCAGGAAAAAAACAACATGAATGAAATGCTGATTTATTTGGGCATTTCCTTATTGTCCATACTGTTGTTTGCCTTTGGGTTCAGTAAACAAGGCAAAACCGCAGAAAAAAAATGGTTGATGGAACAATTAGCCACGGCCGATCAAAATTCGCAACAACGTATTCTTGAATCATTGCAAAAACTGGAACAACAGCCAACTGGTGTAGCCAACATGACTTTATTGGCGGCTTTACTCATTATCCCAACCACTTTCCTGATTGACTATGTTTGGTTTCATGATATCCCTATTGAACAAAGGGTTACTATCGCTGGAAACCCTGAAGTGCCAGATTTAGCCACTGCCATTAAACAACTTGAACAAAAATTAGTTGAAAACCCTGATGATTTACAGGGGCAGTTACTTTATGGACAAGCGATGATGTCAATCAACAATTACGCAGATGCTGTTAAGGCATACAAAAAAGCAAACCAGATAGACCCGAATAATTCAGACATCCTGACCGAGTTGGCAGAAGCCATAGCTTTTAGGAATAATACCGGCAGTTTCTTAGGAGAACCTGAACAATACCTAACCCAAGCTTTGACCATCAATCCAACAAAACAAAAAACCATGTGGTTACAAGGCATCGTCTATTATGAAAAACAACTGTATCAGCAAGCTGAAGACATTTGGACTGATTTACTGGCCACGGTAGAAAATCCCAACATTAAATCCACCATCACTAAACAAATCAATCAGGCAAGAGCTGGATTGAACAAACCCCCTATAGACACAGATCTTGGAACTCAAGTTCTTTTTAATATTGTCATTGAAGCTGATGAGACCATTAAAACTCTGGATATTAACGAGCCAGCAAAATTGTTTGTTTTTGCTAAAGATCCCAATGGTTCATCAATGCCAATTGCCGCAACTGCCATTTCAGCACCATTTTCATGGCCGATTACCATTGAATTAAGTGACCAAAACAGTCTCAACCCAGAAACAAAGCTAAGCCAGTTTGAACAACTAGAGATATCAGCCAAAATCAGCATGACAGGTAATGCCAGTAACACAACTCAGGACATAGTCACTGAATCACAAATCGTGAATCAAGGCGTTCAAACCATACAATTAACTTTCACTCAAACAAACGTACAATGAACAATCAAGCCATTAGAAAAGTCCCCGAGCTCAACTTGTCAGACTATGTAGCAGGCACAACCCTTGAACAACAACGTTTTGTTGACCAATTCTATAACGGACTGGTTGACTATGGTTTTGTGGTATTGAATCCCTATCAGTTTAACTTTGATTTGGTGGATGACTGTTACCAAATTTTTAAGTCATTTTTCAAGCTGCCTTTGGAAACCAAACAAAAATATAACATTCATGATGGTGGTAAACGTGGCTATGTTCCAAGATTGCAAGAACATGCCAAAAACAGTAAAAACCCTGATTTGAAAGAATTTTGGCATGTAGGTCGTGAAGTTTCTGAGGAACACCACTTAGCTAATGAATATCCCAAAAACCATTGGCCCAGTGAAATTCCGGATTTTAAAGCCAAAACCTATGCGCTTTATGAACAATTGGATCAAACAGCCCTGACCATGTTTCGCTCCCTGGCTACGGCCTTGGATGTGCCCAAAGATTACTTTGAGAAATTGACACATGACGGTAATTCCATACTTCGAGCCATACACTACCCACCAATGACTGAATTTGAATTACCCGGTTCCGTCAGAGCTGCTGCACATGAGGACATCAATTTAATTACTTTACTGGTTGGTGCCACCGATAGCGGGCTGGAATTATTAGACCGTGATGGTCAATGGCTGGCAGTCGAGTCAACACCTGGACAAATTGTAGTTGATTCTGGTGATATGCTATCGCGCATTACCAATGAAGTGATTCCAGCAACCACACACCGTGTTGTCAATCCGATGGATAGCACATCTGACCGTTATTCAATGCCATTTTTTTGTCACCCGCATCCTGATGCTGTACTCAGTTGTATCTCGTCTTGCCGAGGTGATGGTGCATTGTATGAAGACATCACTGGCAGAGACTTTTTGAACCAACGACTGAAGGAAATTGGTTTAACAAAATAAGTGACATTTTTTTGCTAAATCATTGATTTTGTTGTTTCACTCCTAACAAAGGTAAACTATTACAAAGGTTCGTTCACATTTTTTTGCAATTATTGTTAATATTCATTAAGATAATCGAAGGTTAAAAACAAAGTTAAATTATGGCAAGAATACTAATCATTGATGACTCACCTTCACAACTTTATGGCATGCAAAAGATTGTCGAAAAATTGGGGCATGAAACCATATTAACAGAGGATGGAAAGGAAGGTATCCAAATCGCCCGGGAACAATTACCTGATTTGATACTCATGGACGTGGTGATGCCGGATTTAAATGGGTTTCAAGCAACCCGTAAAATCAGCAAGGACGAAAGAACAGCACATATTCCCATTATCATTGTAACCACCAAAAAACTGGAAACTGACCGTGTATGGGGATTGAGACAAGGGGCTAAAGAATATTTAGTTAAACCAGTGACTGAGAAAGCCCTGAAAAAAGTTCTGGACGATCATCTACCTTAATTTAAATAAAAAACAATTAAAAACCGCTTATTCACTAAGCGGTTTTTTTTGGCCTGCAATCTCACCCATAAATTGACGGTAGTAACGGAGCTCTTTGATGGATTCCTCAATATCAGCCAATGCTAAATGTTGACCAGTTTTACTGAAACCATCCAATAATTGTGGATTCCATCGTCGAATCAATTCTTTGATTGAGCTGACATCGATTTGACGATAGTGAAAATAGTTTTCTAATTGAGGCATCCATTTAGCCAAGAATCTTCGGTCCTGACAAATGCTATTACCACACATCGGGGAAGAATGAATGGGCACATGTTCTTGTAAAAACTCAATGGTCATTTGTTCAGCTTCCTTGGCGCTGATATCAGACTCAAGCACCCTGTCCCATAGTCCTGAATTGGTATGGTGTTCAGTATTCCAGTCGTCCATTGCTTCAAGTATTCTTTCACTTTGATGTACCGCAATACTCGGACCTTGTGCAACGATTTCCAGTTCCTGGTCCGTGACAATAGTAGCGATTTCAATGATGTGATCTTTGGACGGGTTTAAACCTGTCATTTCCAGGTCAATCCAAATTAAATGATTTTTATTACTCATTGTTCATTCCATGGTTTTTGAACCGATATTTTAACTGATGAGATACATGTTTGTTGGATTAAACCTACATTTCAGTTACTATGTCCCGATGACAGAAGAGTACCGGGTGACCTCAACCCAGAAAACCACAGCGAGCTTGATTAAGGATGATGACCATTCTCCGGTTAGTGCTTTCTTTGCCCGCAAATTAAAGCCCATTTGTGGTGATTATGTTGAAGTGGAA
>JAGRJR010000037.1 GCA_020442635.1 Lysobacterales bacterium | reverse complement strand
CTCACCAGTAGCTGCATTATAACCATAGTTACCTTTGCCGTTTTTCACTTCGTTAACCACTACTGATGATTCTTCACCACAGTTGTTAACGATTTGGCGCAATGGTTCTTCCATCGCAGTAACAGTGATTGAAATACCTACATTTTGGTCTTCATTGGCACCTTTCATGCCAATTACTTCAGCTTGAGCGCGCAATAAAGCAACACCACCACCAGGTACCACACCTTCTTCAACAGCCGCACGAGTCGAGTGCAAAGCATCTTCAACACGGGCTTTTTTCTCTTTCATTTCAACTTCAGTGGCTGCACCGACTTTAATCACCGCAACACCGCCAGCCAATTTAGCTACGCGCTCTTGCAGTTTTTCACGATCGTAATCACTGGTTGCATCTTCGATTTGTGCACGGATTTGATTCACACGTGCTTCGATTTCTGAAACTTCACCGGCGCCATCAATAATGGTGGTGTTGTCTTTGTTGACTTGAATGCGTTTGGCTGAACCCAAATCTTCCAAAGTAGCTTTATCCAGTTGCAAACCAACTTCTTCAGAAATAACCGTACCACCAGTCAATACCGCGATGTCTTCCAACATGGCTTTTCTGCGATCACCAAAGCCTGGGGCCTTAACCGCACACACTTTAACGGTACCACGCATGTTGTTAACCACCAATGTAGCCAAAGCCTCACCTTCGATGTCTTCAGCAACGATGAACAATTTCTTTCCGGTTTTAGCCACAGCTTCCAAAACTGGCAACAACTCACGGATGTTAGAAATTTTCTTGTCATGTAACAAGATAAACGCATCATCCAAATCAGCTGACATGGTTTCCTGGTTGGTGATGAAGTAAGGAGACAAATAACCACGGTCAAATTGCATACCTTCAACCACGTCCAATTCATTTTCCAAACCAGAACCTTCCTCAACAGTGATCACGCCTTCTTTACCGACTTTTTCCATCGCCTCCGCAATGATTTCACCGACAGTAGAATCAGAGTTGGCTGAGATGGTGCCAACTTGTGCGATGGCTTTTGAGTCTGAACATGGAGTGGCTTGTTTTTTGATGGCTTCAACAGCAACAGCTACAGCTTGATCAATACCACGTTTTAAGTCCATTGGGTTACGACCGGCTGCCACCGCTTTCAAACCTTCACGAACGAAAGCTTGCGCCAAAATGGTAGCTGTGGTGGTACCGTCACCGGCCACATCATTGGTTTGAGAAGCGACTTCTTTAACCATTTGTGCACCCATGTTTTCAAACTTATCTTCCAATTCGATTTCTTTGGCCACAGAAACACCGTCTTTGGTTACGGTTGGGGCACCAAAACTTTTTTCCAAAACCACATTACGGCCTTTAGGGCCCAAAGTGACTTTAACTGCGTTGGCAAGAATGTTTACACCGCGAGCCATTTTGGCACGGGCGTCTTCTGAAAATTTTACTTCTTTTGCACTCATTGTTCTTATCCTATGATTCCGATGATGTCTTCTTCTTTCATGACGAGGTATTCTTCGCCATCCACCTTAACTTCACTGCCAGAGTATTTACCGAACAACACTTGGTCACCCGCTTTGACATCCAAAGCGCGAACCTCGCCATTGTCCAAAATACGGCCATTACCAACAGCAATTACTTCACCACGTTGTGGTTTTTCTGTGGCAGAACCTGGCAACACAATACCACCTGGAGAAGTGGTTTCCTCTTCAACGCGCTTAACAATCACGCGGTCGTGTAAAGGACGAATTTTCATCTTTCGAACTCCTTAAATTACATTTTAAATTGATAGTAAGTGAGGAAGCGTTGTTGGCTTTTAATCAACAACGCTTCAGTTGGTGTGACATGTGGGGTTGTTACTTTCAATTTCAAGCAAAAATACAACAAATTCGCTTTTTATTAACCTAAAGCGATGATGTAACCCTTTTCAATAGTTGACCGAGTGCATTAACATGGCTTTGGTAGATGTCCTGCCCCGCAAATATTGGAAAATGCCACGCCGGCAGCAAGCCTTTGGCTTCCCAGGACAAACCATCCAAATCTTGATACACTTCATTGGAAATGCCAACGGACCAGCCATTAGGTAAAGTTTTGTCCAAGACATCTGAAAAAGCGCCTCTGGTTATTTCTCCAACTTGAGTCACCTGCGGTAAATTTTTCATCGCCATCACAAATGTTTCAGCGGCACTGACGGTATGATCACTGGTTAATATAAATACCGGTTTTTGATAATTCGTATGTCCCGGAACAGCCTCAATCACTTGCTCCTGTTGATCAGATCCATACACCTTTTTACTGTAAACCCTGGTTGGCTTTTCGATAAAGTAACCTGTCATCATTAAACCAACTTCGTCATGACCACCGCTGTTAGTGGTCACATCAATGATTAAAGCCGAAGTATCCTGAAGCTTTGTCATGATAACATCCATTTGCTCTTTAAATGCTTTGAGGTCATCTTGTAACAAACCAGAACGTGACAGCGTTATCATACGTAACATATTAATATACCCAATTTCACCCACTTTCCCCCAAAGCAGTGCATCATTTGCAGCATAATGGTAGTTACCTTTTAAAATCTGGTTTTCTATGTTGCTTTTATATTGCCGATACCAAGCCTTTCTGAATTTTCGGGGATCCTTGATGGCTTGTTGTTGCGAGAATGCCTTATCTAAAGCGGGGCGTAATGTTTTTGACCTGCCCAGTACATGCAACATCGATTCTCCATCAACCTCGGCGTTCAGAAAAAAGTGTGCATCCCCAATACCCTGCATCAGCTGTTTAATGACTTCAAACGTCTTTGATGCTGACAGCTCAGTATCCAAACCATCAAGAGCCTGCTGAACCCTTTGAGACCAATTGACACCATACAAATCAAAATAAGCATAATGTGCTTTCATCAGCTCAGTAAAGTACTGCAATGCCTCAGCATGAGACCCTCTTAAATGACGACAATTTTCGGGAAGTCCAGCGATACGCTTAAAATGATAGGACGTCATGCCTCCTTGAATACGGGCTCTCATCGTTTGTTCATCGATTGGTTCAACATGAGATAATAGCTTCGAAATTTCGTCGCTGTTCAGTGGTTGTTGGTAACAGTGGTTGGTACTGAAGTCATACAGGCGTTTTTGCTTTTCTTTGAAAGTCAGCAAATAGCCATAATCATCAGATTGCCACACACCCTCCAAGAAAATTTGCTTTTGAGAATTTTTTAATTTAGAGTTTGGCCCGTCCATGTGACAGGAAACCTGAAATAACAATGACAAACTCATGACCCAGTATTTAAATGTTTTTAGCACGATACGCTCCAATAAAAATAAGTTGGTGCAGCTTATCGAAAGATGTGTTCTTGGTCGTCCTAACCCTTGGGTTGATACTTTTTGAGTAAAAATAAATGCCAGGACTCGAATTATTTCTCGTTTGTTTAACCTGTGTTACTTTGGGTGTTAACTTACTTGCTATGGTACAGAGTCTTTGGAAAAAAGATCGCCCTTATCAATACTTAGCCATGTTTTTTATGGCATCAAGCATTAATTACCTGGATGATTTGTTTTGGCAAATAGAAGGTTGGAAATGGTGCCCCAGCTTTGTCAATATTTACATTCCTTTCTTAATGCTGATGCCTCCCGCTTTGTATCTCTATCTTAAAGGTTTGGTTAAGGAAAAACAGCCGGTTCACTTTTTTTCTCAACATGGATTGGGCTTTTGGCTGGCCTTGTTCTTGTGTTTACCTTATTACTTGTTTGACTCCACCGAAAAATTAAATCGCCTAGAAGCCCCGGCAGGCACCCTTACACATCATGGCTTGGTTACTTGGGGACCTACTTTGGCTCTGATGGCGTTAATACCTTTAGGACTCATCTATGTGATATTGTCGTTCAAGTTACTCAATAACAACTTGTTAAAAGTGAAATCTTTCTTTTCGGACATCTCCGATAAAAGCCTGTCTTGGGTTCGTTGGATTTTGGTCACTCTGGTTTTGGTTTGGCTGGTTTCAACCTCAGAGTTGTTATTACCCAGCAATGTAACTGAAAAAAGTGTCTGGGCATTGGGGTTTGGCTGGTTTGAGTTATCGTGGTCGCTGTGTTTTGCATTATTGGCTTTAAACCAACAACCTGTGCTTGTTCCGAAACTGACCCATAAAAAAACCGGCAATGAACAAGGTGTTACAAAAAAATATAAAAAAGCACCCTTATCAATGGCTGAAATTGAAGACATCAAAGAGCGCTTATCATCATCTGCACGCGAGCATCATTTACACCGAAAATCAGACCTATCCTTACAAAACTTAGCTGAGCATCTGGACGTTTCAGCCAACAAACTATCACAGGTGTTGAATATACACCTCAATCAGGGATTTTATGATTACATCAACAACTTAAGAATTAAAGACGCCTGTCATCAACTCATTCAATCAGATCAAAACATACTGGATATCGCTTTTTTAGTTGGTTTCAACTCAAAATCAACGTTCAATAAAGCTTTTAAGAAACATACCAACACTACGCCAAGCGCCTATAAGCAGCAACAAAGCCAAATCAACTAACACCTCTTAATTTTTGTATGGTATCAGGAACGCAAACCAATACCCTTATGCAAGATATACCAGGAAATAAAACCAAGGATCAACACAAAGCCAATGATGATGCCGTAGGCCACGCCGACATTGATGTCCGATACACCCAAAAAGCCGTAACGGAAAGTGTTGACCATATACAGCACTGGATTGATTTTTGACACACCTTGCCAGAAATCGGGGAGCAGGGAGATTGAGTAGAACACACCACCCAAATAGGTCAAAGGGGTCAAAATAAAGGTCGGAATGATGGCAATGTCATCAAACTTCTTGGCAAACGCGGCATTGATAAAGCCGCCCAGGGAAAACACCACCGAGGTCAACACCACAGTAGACAACACAATCCAATAACTGTGGATTTGAATTTGCGTAAAGAACAAAGAAATGATGGTGACTATCAAACCAACAGCTAAACCACGAAACAAACTACCACTGACATAACCTGCCAGTATCGCCCAGTTGGGCATCGGTGAAATCAACAATTCTTCCACATGCTTGGCAAACTTAGCACCAAAAAACGAAGAGACCATATTACCGTAAGAGGAAGTGATCACCGCCATCATTACCAAACCAGGTACGATAAACGACATATAATCGAAACCACCCATCTGGCCAATTCTTGATCCAATCAGGTTTCCAAAAATCACAAAATACAAGGTCATGGTGATGGCTGGTGGTAATAAGGTTTGTGACCAAATGCGAACGATTCGGGTAATTTCCTTGCGTAACAAGGTCTGAATGCCAATCCGGGTAGTAGAACTCATGATGGATCTCCATTTTTTTCTGTCACTGGGTTATTTTTGTTGCTGCTTTCTATCATTTTCACAAACAACTCTTCAAGGCGGTTGGCTTTGTTGCGCATTGAGGTCACTTTATAACCTGCTTCGTCCAGTTTTTGGAACACACTGTTTAAATCTTTTGACTTGGGCACATCCAGCTCTATCGAGGTGTCATCCTTTGGTGTTGCGCCCAACGACGTCAACAATCCTTCATCAGCCTGTTTATCCAAATCGAAAATAAAGGTTTCAATGTCCAAAGTTTTTAACAAGTCCTTGATGGTGGTGTTGCGCACGATCTCACCATGGTCAATGATGGCGATGTTTTTACACAACTGTTCGGCTTCTTCCAGATAATGGGTCGTCAGAATGATGGTGGTGCCTTGTTTGGCAATTTGTTCCACAAACGACCACATGGAACGACGAATTTCTATATCCACACCAGCCGTTGGCTCATCCAATATTAATAGCTTGGGTTCATTGACCATAGCTCTGGCAATCATTAAACGGCGCTTCATACCACCTGATAAACCGCGTGACATGCTGTCTTTTTTGTCCCACAGCTGTAGTTGTTTCAGGTATTTTTCTGCCCGCGCCAGGGCTTCTTGTCTTGGAATGCCATAAAAGCCGGCTTGATTGGCAACAATATCAATCGGCTTTTCAAACATGTTGAAATTAAATTCCTGAGGAACCAAACCAATCATTGATTTCACTGCCTGGCGATCTGAAATCAAATCCTTGCCAAAAACTTTCACACTGCCTGAGCTTAAATTAACCAGTGAAGAAATGATGCCTATCATGGTCGATTTGCCAGCACCATTAGGACCCAATAGCGCAAAAATTTCTCCAGCCTCAACTTGCATATCCACCCCCTTTAAGGCTTGGGTGCCGTCTTTGTAGGTCTTAACCAAATCTTTAATTTCTAATGCGTATTCCATAATCTTGTTTTATGTTCGTGGAATGCTTTGATGATGTCGTCATGTAAAGCACTCTTGATTTTTCTCTGTTTGGCCGTATATTGGCAGCAACTTTAAATATTGAGCCGAAAGGCAACTACCCCAATGGAAACAGAGTTTAAAAAATATATTTGTGTTGTTTGCGGCCTCATTTATGACGAAGCCGATGGCTGGCCAGATGACGGCATCGAACCCGGTACACGTTGGGACGATGTTCCTGAAACCTGGATGTGTCCAGACTGCGGTGTCACCAAAGACGACTTTGAGGAGTTGTAATCAACTTCTCAATCTTCCTTAACACACTTTGCGGTTCGGTAATTTCGCCAGTGCGCCATCACCATCAACAAACCGCCAACAACAAAAAGCATTGATTCCACCAGCACACTGACTTGATCTTCAAGCAAGGTTGCTGTCACCAAAACGCCATATCCCAAGACAAACAACATCACCACTTTAATGTCCCGATGGTGTTTCCAACCACGGCCAAAAGACCACAACGCAATGGCACCAATCACCGACAACCAAATCCACCCATGGCCAAAATGTGCCCAATTCGGCACCACGGCCGAAACACTGAGCAATATCGGCAACATTGCACATTGAATGGCACAAAGGCCAGACAAAAACATGCCTAATTTGTCAGCTACAGATTTCATGTGGAATTATTCAAGTACCCCAAAAAAGTGATGTCATTAGATATGGGTTTTAACTACTCAGTCACAAGACTTAAATTACTTTACAGCTTAATTTTTGAAGCTTTATTTTAACACCATTATCGAACCCTATTTCATATTAAGCCAATTTCAACACACCCTTTTTAACATTTTCATATCGTCACTCAAACCCATCAACACTATTTGCATTTTTTATGGCACACTTTTCTTTTGATTTTCGTTTATATAAGTAACCAAGGTTTTTAAACGCTCCTCCCCCTTGATAAGAATCTTGGTATTTGCAAAGTGCCTGGTTTCTTACTCTCTCTTTTTCCAGGCACTTTTTTAATCTATTTTTTAACCTCAACCGTGTAAAATACAATTTTAATCAATAAAAATCACCATGAACGCCAATCATTTCGACAAGGAAATAGAACAATTTGATGGACAGGCTGCTTTTTGGTGGGACCCCAAAGGACCTTTCAAAACTTTGCACCATATCAACCCAACCCGTTTGCAATACATCCAACAATTTGTCCCATTGAACCAACAAAAAATATTGGATGTGGGCTGTGGCGGTGGCATTTTGTCTGAAGCTTTGGCGAACAACGGCGCAAAGGTCACAGGTCTTGATTTATCCGAAGCTTCTTTACAAACAGCCAAAATGCATTTGTTTGAATCAGGCCTGGAGGTAGATTATCAATGTGTCAGCATTGAAAATTATGCCGCTCAAAATTCTGCGACCTTCGATGTGGTCACGTGTCTGGAAATGCTGGAGCATGTACCCGATCCGGAAAGCATCATTAATGCCTGTTTAAAAGCCTTGAAGCCTGGCGGCTGGTTGTTCTTATCGACTTTGAATCGCACTCCCAAAGCCATGTTACTGGGCATTTTTGCTGCGGAACACGTGTTAAAAATCGTGCCCAAAGGCACTCATCATTTTGAGCAATTTATTAAACCTTCGGAACTGGTTCGGGCATTACAGCAAAAGCCCGTAGATATTGTTAACTTATCCGGCATGCGCTACAACCCAATCAGCCAATCGGCCACCATTGATCTACATGATCTGGACGTCAACTACCTGATCGCAATCCAAAAACATGGCTAAACCTGTTGAAGCGGTTTTGTTTGACCTTGATGGCACCCTGATGGACACTGCTGTGGACATGATTCATGCTTTGATTACTTTGGCTGACAACCATCAGGTGAAGCATCAGCTCAATGTGGCCGATTACCGACAATACATTTCCAAAGGGGCGGTGGCTTTGGTGATGTCTGTTTTCGATAACCCATCGCCTGAAATGCTTGAGCAGTTGAGACTTGAGTACCTGGAAATCTATCAGCAACAACTCAATACACACAGCCAGTTGTTTGAAGGTATTGCTGATTTGTTGCAACATTTGAATCAAAACAACATTGCCTGGGGCATCGTTACCAACAAACCCTCCTGGTTGGCCAAACCCATTGTGCACAACACACTTGAACTGCAACAATCCCAAGTTTTAATCTGCGCTGATGAAGTCGGCGTTGGCAAACCCAACCCTAAACCCTTGTTGCTCGCTGCCGAAAAGATGAACCTCAAACATGAACACACCCTCTATCTTGGCGACGCTCAATCCGACATCGTCGCCGCCCACGCCGCAGGCATGCAATCGGCCATAGCCCTGTGGGGCTATCTTGCACCAGAGGATATGCCGGAAGAGTGGTTGGCGCATTTTAGTATGGAGAGCCCGTTGGAGTTATTGAAACTCTAGCTTAAAAAAAACAGGCTTTTTGGTATCTGCATTGATTTGAAATACATTACTAGAGACTTTTGCTTGATTCTGAGCAATTGAGAAAAAGAGCTAAAAATGAGCCAATCAAGGCGGAAAACGCCGTTCTAAGCGCTGTATCTCAATTTACTTTTGCCGTTACAAAACGATCAAAAAGATGAATCTTATAACACCATTAATTTTTCTATAAGAAGTCTAAACATCATCTTTATGTTCTCCTAAAGTGGATTAATCTTCCGCAGGTTTATACCTAAACAATTCATCGTGGATACGTTGAGCCATGACAACGATTTCCTCTGGCGATTTTTGCCACACTTCTGCAGTTGAACACAAACCGGCAATGATTTGAATCATGGCTTGTTCTCCCATACCGATACCTTTTTTGTGGATGCCCCCAATGCTTTGTGGATAAACTGAATTGCTTGGATGTTGCATAAAAGCTCCTAGGTGTTTTTGTTTAAAGATCTCTAATTTTATTTTAACTGAATGGTAGTTGCTTGATGGTGAATATAAACATTTCATTGCTTAAATGATGGTTATCTAAAAAAGCTATTGAAAGTAATCGGCCTTAACCTATAATGGGAATCATTATTAATTAAATGTTTGTTATGTTAAAAACCGGGACCTTTGCCCTTATGCATTTCAGTGTGGCTTTTCTCGTGGTCTATGCGCTGACCGGTAGTTTTGTGGTTGGCGGCGCAGTGGCTCTGATTGAACCTGCCATTAATACCATTGCTTTTTATTTTCATGAAAAAGTATGGCAACGGTTTGAACACCGGCGCAAAATGGCATTATCTTGAATGAACTCGGCTTATTGGGGAATAGCAGCGACCCATTTTGCCACGCCCAATGCTTCCATAACAAATTCGACAGAAAGGGCAGCCAGTATCATTCCCATAATCCGGGTCAATAATGAAGCGCCTGCGTTACCAATGATTCGAATAATTCCGCCTGAAAGCAACAACAACAGCAGAGTCAAAACCATCACCAACAACATTACCGAAGTAGTAACCACCTGTTCTTCAATTGAATAGAGGTTGTTATCTGTGATTAAGATAACAGCCAGAATAGCACCTGGAGATGCTGTAGCCGGAACCGCCAAAGGAAACACCGCCACATCATGAAGCGGTTCACCCGCTTGCTTGGAGGCGCCGGAAGAAAAAATCATTTGTAAGCCGAACAAAAACAAAATCACGCCACCAGCCACTTGAAAAGAAAGCAAACTGATACCCATTGCACTCAACAATATTTGACCAATCACAATGGCACCAATCAATATAATTGTCGCATAGGCAATGGTTTTAAATGCTGTTTTTCTGCGTTCTTTGGCCGTTAAGTTGGCTGTTAAACCGGCAAACAGAACCATGGTTCCTATGGGGTCCACTGTGGCCCAAATAATTAAAAAGTTATGGATGATGTTATCTGGCATATTGTTATCAGTTTTGAAGCTACACTTGAACCTAATCTGGTTATTAGCTACAAGATATATGCCTTAAACCTTCGTTAATCAAGTTTCAGGAATTAAAACCGTTTCTTTTACATCTGCTTTTATTAAATTTGTTTTTCCTTATCAGCTTTTTGTTTCAATCATCTTTTTTACGGGACAATACCTGTAAAACCAAAATTAAAGTGCAATGACATGTAAGTCCTCAGCCAGCATGATTTCACCAGCGTAATGTTCTTTGATGATAGCAACCGCTTGCTCTTTGACCGGATCACTGCGGGTCATGAAATGCGCCAATAGTAGTTTTTTTGGGCTTGAGTGTTTGGCAATATAGCCAATTTCTGAAGGGGGCATATGTAACCAGCGACCTTGGCCTGAAGTGTCTTCTCGAATCACATTGTTCGCTACCAACAGGTCAGTTTTTTCAGCGAGAATGGCCAAGGAACGGTATCGGTTGCTCATGTCGCCGGAAAAAGTGATGGAACAATCACCAATTTCAACACGCCAAGCCACAGCAGCAATTGGACCATGATTAACGGCAATACTTTTGGCAATGATTTGCTCATCGATTTTGATGCTATGAATGTTACGTTTATCCAAAGGTGCATTAAATGATTTGATTTTATACCGGCTATTTTTGTTTAAATTCAGGTAGCTGTTCAGGTACTGATACACACCTTTTTGACCAAACAGTAGATCAACATATTCTGTAGTATCTGGCATTTTTTCATTACCAACGGGCCCTGCGACGATTAAATCCTGTTCGCGTTCTGAAAAATAAAAACCTTTGATATACTCAGGCAAGTCCGCGCTATGATCCACATGCAAGTGAGTCAACAAGATGGCTTCCAAATCATTTAATTTTGCTGAGGTTTTCTCAAACTGATGCGCGCTGCCACCTCCTAAATCCACCAGCACCTTGGCCTCGCCATTAACCCAAATCAAGTGCGAAGAAGACACCCTGTCATCTGATAATTCTGGACCACCCGAGCCCAATACCTGTAACTTGACATGATTATCTTCACAGCTTTGAGAAAGAGACAAGGTAGGTAACACCAGTAAAAAGAGTAAACTTTTGAACACACTTAACTCCTCAGGGATTTATTTTTCTTGTATTGGCTAAAACCAAAACCAAAGCAATCAATGCTGGTAATCCCTGGGTGAAAATAATGCTAAATTTGGCCGTTAAGCCACCAAAAATACCAGCTACCAACACACAAGCCAAAAAGAATACTTTGATGTCGGTTCTTTTACTGACTAAGCCCCAAAACAAACCGGCTGCCAAAAAGCCATTGTATAAACCCTGGTTCATAGCCAATGTGGCCGAGAGCTCAGCAACTTCAGGTGTCATGTTGAAAACCTTTTGTCCCACAGGGTGATTCCAAAAAAACATTTCTAACACCAGAATGCCAACATGTATAACAGCCACCAAGGCTGTCATGATATTTGCCAATAACTTCATTTAAACCTCCTAAATCAGCTCATCAAAATATGAATTTTTATCGCTAATCTTAATGATCAAAAGTCTTTTCTATTGTTCGGGCGTTGTGCCCCAGCCATCAAAATCACAGTCATGGCTTAAACCCAATTTGCACATGTCTTTTGTCCATTCTATTAGATTGGCTTCAGACATTTCTATGGGTGTGGTCCAACCAGTAACCACAAATTCTTTGCGGCTGTGTGCCGAACGCTCTGCTACACCCACATAACCTCTTGAAGCGAGTACATCAACCAATGCTTTGGCTTTTTCCAAGGTGTTGGTGTAGAAAAAATATTCGACTTTCAGTGCTTTGCTTTCGTTGATATTTAACTGTGCCAACTGCTGAAGAATCATTGGCGTCGTTTCTATCTGACGCTCCAGATTTTTTTGACAGTCAGCTTCAGTAACAAATTGACCCGGTTTTTTAAACAATCCGAACATAGCATTCTTTTTTATGAAACCATATTATTTTATGCCAAGTAAAAAACGAATGATAAAAAACTTTTGAGACTGCTTGATGATCAAAATCAAAACGATTATTTTCTCATCAAGTTTTAGGGAGAAACATTATCCTTTTCTGGTTTTTTCCCGATGAGGACATCCGGGCCAACAGCAGGGACGTCTTTTTCCCAACGTAAGATTCTCAATGGCAATTCTGATGCGCTTATCCCGAGTTTGCTCACGCTTGGCATCTTCAATCCAGCAAATCCATTCATTCCTCGCCAATGGAGTAATGTCTTCCCAAGTTACCAACGCGGATTCATTATCTTGGAGCTGATTTTTAAAGTCATCAGGCACAGTATGTACAACACCCTCTGAAATATTCATATGGTCTATCAGCCTAGTCTCTTATTTGTTGATGATATAAATACATGATAACCAGCTCAGTGATTGACAATCAACTGGTTTCGAAACTTTTCCCTGAAATTTTCAGAGATTTATGTATCGTATTCTCCATTGAAAGGCTCAATCCAGCAAATACAATCGCCTGGCATCATAGAAACAGTTGTTCCAAATTTATCTGTCTCTTTAATCATTCCAAATTCTGTTTCGCGGTGGATAAATTTACAAGGGGATACAGAAATTTGTCCTTGTTCAACATCTTCATGTTTAGTCAATAGGATTTCATAGGCTTGGTCACGAGCTGCATCATTGTTTTTTCCCCGAACACCAATTTCTTCCACTTGCGCATTGATAAATACACCGTCACTGTCCCATTCATAGGCAATAAGTAAATCCAATGGCATATCTTCATCAAAGTAGGGCAATATTTCCGTTGTGATAAAAACCTGATTACCCGTGGTTTTTGATATACCAGCAAAATGAATGTGGTATTCATCAGGGACAATCAAAAAACGAAAATCTTTCCCGGATGGATGGCTTACCTCTTCATCAGATTTTTTTTTGAACAATCCAAACATAATTAACTTTTTTTTGGATTATTCTACCCCAAGAATTTTGGTTTCAATTTTTATTCGATACTCAACCTGTTTTTAGTTTTAGTCGGAATTCATGCAACAACGGTTCAGTATAACCTGAGGGTTGTTCTTTACCTTTGAATACCAAATCTAATGCCGCCTGGTAGGCGATGTTGTTTTTGAGGTCATCTGACATGTTGCGGTAAGCTTGGTCGTGAGCATTTTGTTGGTCGACCACTTGAGCCATGCGGGCGAAGGTTTTTTTGACTTGTTGTTCGGTGCAAATGTTGTGTTCCAGCCAGTTGCAAATATGTTGGCTGGAGATGCGCAAGGTGGCGCGGTCTTCCATCAAACCCACATTGTTGATGTCGGGTACTTTTGAGCAGCCCACACCTTGATCAATCCAACGCACCACATAACCCAATATGCCTTGGGCGTTGTTATCCAGTTCTTGTTGGATTTGCTCCTCAGTTAAGGCGCTGGGGTCTTTACACAGAGGTATGGTCAAGATGTCATTGAGGTCAGCACGTGGACGTTGTTGTAAGGTTTTTTGAACCTCGAACACATCGATCTGGTGGTAATGAATGGCGTGCAAGGTGGCGCCGTTGGGTGAGGGTACCCAGGCACAATTGGCACCAGCTTCTGGATGTTCGATTTTGGCGGTCATCATTTTGGCCATTTCATCGGGCATGGCCCACATACCTTTACCGATTTGTGCTTTTCCGGTGAAGCCACATTCCAGACCGATGTCTACATTCCAGTTTTCATAAGCCTTGATCCAGGGCATGGTTTTAATCTCTGCTTTGGGTGTCATCGGCCCCAATAACATGCTGGTATGGATTTCATCACCGGTGCGGTCCAAAAAGCCGGTGTTGATGAATACGATGCGGTCCTTGACCTCGCGGATGCATGCCTTGAGGTTGACTGTGGTGCGTCGCTCTTCATCCATCACGCCAATTTTGATGGTGTGTCTGGGTAAGCCCAGCTCATCTTCAACCCGGTTGAACAGGATATTGGCAAAGGCCACTTCTTCAGGGCCATGCATTTTGGGTTTAACCACATAAACACTGCCGGTTCTGGAATTCTTTAATGGTCCCAGCTCACGCAAATCATGCATCGCAATCAATACACTGATCATGGCGTCCATAATGCCTTCAGGTACTTCCTGGTCATCACCATACAAAATGGCGGGATTGGTCATCAAATGACCGACATTGCGGCAGAACAATAAGCTGCGGCCATGCAAAGTAATGGTCTCACCTGACAGTGATTGGAAGGTTTTGTCCGGAGCCGGTACACGCGTCATGGGCTGGCCATTTTTCTCAAAAGTATCGGTTAAATCACCGCGCATCAGGCCCAACCAATTGCGATAGACACCAACTTTGTCTTCACCATCGACTGCTGCCACCGAATCTTCAAAATCCTGAATGGTGGTGATGGCCGCTTCTATGGTTAAATCTTTGACTCCAGCCTGATCGGTTTTACCAATCGCTGATGCGGCATCAATTTCAATGATGACATGTAAATCATGGTGTTTTAGCAGTATTTGAGTCGGGGCATCTGGTTCTCCATTAAAGCCCACACATTGGCTGGCATCGACCAATGAAGTGACACCGGCCGCTGACTCGACCATCAATTGTTGGTCTTCTATGCGGTAAGCAGTGGCCTGATAGTGGCTACCGGTTTGCAATGGAAAATGCGCATCCAATAAATCACGACCATAAGCAATCACTTTTTGACCCCTGATGGGGTTATAAGCAGTGGTCTTTTCGGCGCCATCGGTTTCTGCAATCACATCAGTACCGTATAAAGCATCGTATAAACTGCCCCAGCGCGCATTGGTGGCATTCAGCGCAAAGCGGGCATTTGAAGTCGGTACCACCAATTGTGGCCCGGCTTGCAAGGCGATTTCATCATCTACATTTTCAGTGTCAATGGTAAATGCTTCACCTTCTTCTACCAGGTAGCCGATTTGTTCAAGAAAGACTCGGTACTCACTCTGACTAAAGTCTGCTCTGTTTTCCGTTAGCCATTGGTCTATGTTTGCTTGCAGCGCTTTCCTTTTTTTGAGAAGTTGCTGATTAACAGGTGACAAATCTTCAATAACCGCTGCAAAAGTCTGCCAAAACTGTTCGGGTTCAATATGAAGATCCGGTAAAACTTCCTGATCGATGAATTGAGCCAAAACCTGATCGACTTTGAGTGTACTTTTAGAAGTGTATTGAGTCATTGAGCTACCTGTTATTGAAAATTTTAAGGCGAAATATTGGCGCTCTTTGCCTAATCCGAATTAAGCAAAGGTCTTTTTATCTTATAACAGCTTTTTAGACTAAAAACTCTAATTTGGGGAAAATTTAGACAAAAGTATGAAAAAAATTATTTTTTAAAAATTTCGTCAAAAAACAGTTTAAATGTAACGAAATTGTGCTTAATATGCTCGAACTCGTTATTCAAACGATTGTTTAATAACAAGCAAAATTAATTAACCAAAGGTGAATTCACCAGAAAAACGACAGGACTTACAGCCATGTTAAATTACCAATCTGAAACCAAGACTGCCGACGGACTTATTAAAGAGAAGCAGCCCACCTGGGCAGCTATAAATCCTGAATATGTCGCCAGAATGAAGTTGCAAAACCGTTTTAAAACCGGTTTGGACATTGCCAAATACACAGCCAAAATCATGCGCAAAGACATGCAAGATTATGATTTGGATTCGTCAAACTATACCCAGTCACTTGGTTGTTGGCACGGCTTTATCGGCCAACAAAAAATGATTGCCGTTAAGAAGCACCATGGCACCACTGATAAAAGATACCTGTACCTTTCTGGTTGGATGATTGCTGCCCTGCGATCTGAATTTGGTCCTTTACCTGACCAATCCATGCATGAAAAAACCAGTGTTCCAGCCCTGATTAAAGAGTTGTATGACTTTTTGAAACAAGCAGATGCCCGTGAATTGCGTGGTATGTTTAAAGACCTGGACGATGCCCGCGCTGCTGGCGATGAAGTTAAAGCACAAAGAGCCCAGGAAGCGATTGATAACTTCCAAACACATGTGGTGCCAATTGTTGCCGACATTGATGCTGGTTTTGGTAACGAAGAAGCGACTTATTTATTGGCCAAGAAAATGATTGAAGCCGGTGCCTGTGCCATTCAAATTGAAAATCAGGTTTCTGACGAAAAACAATGTGGTCACCAAGACGGTAAAGTAACCGTTCCTCATGCTGACTTTTTAGCCAAGATTCGTGCCGTTAGGTATGCATTCCTTGAGTTAGGTGTTGATGACGGAATCATCGTTGCACGTACTGACTCACTGGGTGCTGGCTTGACCAAACAAATCGCTGTCACCAAAGAACCGGGGGATCTCGGTGATCAATACAATTCATTCCTGGATTGTGATGAGATTGCTCTTGATGACCTGAACAACGGCGATGTGTTGATTAAGCAGGATGGCAAATTGGTGAAACCCAAGCGTTTGGCCAGTGGCCTGTTCCAATTCAAACCAGGTAGTGGCGAAGACCGCTGTGTACTTGACTGTATCACCAGTTTAGAAAATGGCGCTGATTTACTTTGGATTGAAACCGCTACACCACATGTTGGCCAAATCGGCGGCATGGTTAAACGCATTCGTGAAGTCATTCCAAATGCCAAATTGGTTTACAACAACTCTCCTTCTTTCAACTGGACATTGAACTTCCGTCAACAGGTTTACGATGCGATGGTTGAAGAAGGCGAAGATGTTGCTGCTTATGACCGTGCGGCGCTGATGGACGTTAAATACGATGAAACAGAATTGGCACAACGTGCTGATAAGATGATTCAATCATTCCAAAAAGACGCTTCCAAAGAAGCTGGTGTATTCCATCATTTGATTACGTTACCCACCTATCACACCGCTGCCCTGTCTACTGATCAGCTGGCCAAAGGTTACTACGGTGACCAAGGCATGTTGGCCTATGTGCAAGGCGTACAAAGAAAAGAAATTCGTGAAGGTTTGGCCTGTGTTAAACATCAGGACATGTCTGGCTCAAACATCGGTGACGATCACAAAGAATACTTCTCTGGTGACGCGGCATTGAAAGCATCTGGTGCGAAAAACACCATGAACCAATTTGATTAACACCTCTTTCTCGTGTTGAGATAGCCTCGCTTCGGCGAGGTTTTTTTTTGCTCTGAATCTTTGTGCTGGTTCGGTATAATGAAATGAGTCACTGTTAATTAGCATTTTGAAAAAGCCGGAAAAGACCAAACAGTTGTTGCAACAAGCGCTGGGTATGAATTCTCAGCAAAGGACTGTTTTGCTTGAGCAAATCGGTGATGCCACCCTTCGAAGTCAATTGGAAACCCTGTTGGCGGATGAAGATCAAAGACAACAATTCTTAAAACAAAAACCTGAACTAGCCCCAGCAGAGTTGCAAGCGGGTGACAAAATCAAACGCATACGCATTGAACAGATGTTGGGACAAGGTGGCATGGGTTCGGTTTATCTGGGTTTTGATGAAAAACTACAAAGACAAGTGGCGGTTAAATCCATTCGTTCTGACCACCTGAAAAATCCAGCCACCCAACAACGCTTCGAACGCGAAGCGCAAATCCTGTCTAAAATCAATCACCCGTTTATCTGCCAGCTTTATGATTATATTGAAACGGATGAGGGCGATTTTTTGGTGTTGGAATACATCAAAGGCCAACCACTGTATCTGACCCCCATGACCGAAGCTCAAAAGCTGCAAGTGTTACATGATTTGGCGACCGCGCTTTCAGTTGCTCATGAGCATGGCATTGTGCATCGTGATCTGAAACCTGACAACATCATGATTACTGAGCAAGGACAGCTGAAAGTACTGGATTTTGGTATTGCACAATCCTTGTCTCAACCGAAAGGCAGAAAAACCGAACATCACAAAGAGCTTGACCCCAACTTGACCCAACAGGGTTCTCTGGTCGGCACCATTCGGTATATGAGTCCGGAACAGGCACAAGGTAGGGTCATTCAAACCGCCAGTGACATGTATGCGTTTGGCATCATCGCTCAGGAAATTTTCACCCATCAAGCGGCCTATCAAGTGTTGGAAACCAACCAGTTACTTGAAGACGTGCAGCAGGGCAAAAGAAAGGCCAATCAACTACCGCCAGCGATTGCTAAGCTGATTGACCAGGTCACACAGTTAGCGCCTGAACAGCGCCTAACGGCACAACAAGCCATTGAGGACATCAAAGCCATTCAGCAGGCACCGATTCGCAAAAGAAGACAACGCATTAAATACAGCGTAGGCGCCGCTTTATTGATTTTGCTGATGGTGTTGTTTTGGCAGTGGCAGCAATTTGGTAACCAGGCTGAAACGGGTATGTTGATTAAGGATTATGAAAACCAAATCAATGACCTGGTTAAACAAAGCGAGCAAATCTACGTGTTACCCCTTCACCCGGTTAATGACGAAATCAGTTCACTGTTGCAACAAGCTCAAGCGTTGTTTGGCCAAATTCAAAATGACGCTCAACTCAGTGATATCGATAAAAAAAGGTTACAAGGCATCATCATGTTGGAAGCCGAGTACTATCAACAGGCCGTTACCTTATTGGAACAAGGTCAGGCTGAAAGCAAACTACTGGCTGATGCTTGGATCAAACTTTTCGTGCAAAAAGCCACTGAGTTTTCAGATCAATATGGTGTTGATCAAACCTTTCAGTCTCAACAATTAAGAACAGATTATTTACAACCGGCTCTTGATTACATCGCCAAAACCAAACAGGAAACACAAAAGCAAGATGACCTGCATGAAGCCTTTGTGCTGTCACAAACCGCTTCTCTTGAATCCGCATTGACCAAAGTCGATGAGATTTTGGCTCAACAACACTGGAATCGCGATGCAGTTGAATTAAAGTCCCTGGTTATTTCGGCCATGATGGCCAAAGCACGGGAACAAGGTGAATGGGCTTTGGCTAAAACCTATGCAGAAAACACCGCAATGACCTATGAGCTGTCGACACAAATGGCACGCAGTTACCCTTACGATTACAGCAACCTTTGTCATGTTTATTTGGGACTGGCAACTGATGCCATTCAAAGAACAGGACAAGCCATCAATGAATACCTAGAAAAGGGTAAACAAGCTTGCCAAAACAGCTTAGTCACCGTACCTCAAAACAGTTATCCGATGAATTTAATGTCGATACTTTATATGATGGAAGCACACTGGCAAATCAACTCGGGTCAAGACGCCACAGCGACCATTGATCAAGCCAAAAACTGGAACCAACAATCGTCTGCTTTAGAGGAAAACATTTACACACAATGGAACCAAGCCTTGCTGCTAGCGACCGAAGCCAAGCAGATGATTTTAAACGGTGTGGATGCTTTAGCCACTTTGAACGAAGTGATGGATCGGTTTAATGAGCTATTAAAACAAGACACCCGCAGTCGACCAGCCATGATCAGTGATGTATTGGCTGTGATGTCATACCTGGCTCACGAGCAAGTCCGGCGTGGTCAACCTCACCAACCCACCATAGACCATGCTCACCAGCTTTTTGAACAAGCCATGCTGACACCCAATTTGATGGTTAGTGAACGTCGTGGCCTAATCATTAATATGGCAGAAGTGATGAAAATAGATTTACAACTGGCTTATCAGCTGGACAGTGATCTAACAGCTGAAAAAGCTGCGTCCTTGATCCAATTTTTAGACCCCAATGACAACCTCATCAAAGAAGATCCACTACAGTTAATCAATCTGGCTCATGCTCACTTTATACTGGCTAAAGAACTTTACAGACAGCAAAAACCCTTCACCAACCACTTGGATCTTGCTGCAAAGTTCACCACCCAGGCACAACAAATTATAACCAATCATTTTCAGACAGAGTTGTTGGCTGCAGGCATCTTTTCTTTCCAATACTTATTGAATGGTCAAGCCGAACAACTGGACAATGCGATGTTTCAAAAAGCCATGGCACTCAACCCCAATCACCCCTATGGATACCAAGCTTGGGCTGAAAGTCTGTTGTTAAGAATTCAACAAAACACAGCAAAAGAACAACGAGATACCTTAATTGATAAAGCGTTGAGCAAAATTGATATGGCCTTGACCATTGACCCTGATCACCCGGATTTTATTAAGCTTAAAAACAAACTGATTGAACTTAAATCCACACAACCTAAGCCTCTGTTATAATCTACAACATGGACCAATTAACCAACATCACCCAACACATTTTAGCCATCTCCAAAGGCGAGGATATTGCGCTGAATGTGGTGGTAGAGGCGCTTTATGACCAGCTGTGCCAGATTGCCAACCTCCAACTGAATAAGCTTAACCCAGATAACATTTCTGCTACGGAGTTGGTCCATGAGCTGTATTTAAAACTTTCTCACTGTATGCAGTTCAATGCCAATAACCGACAGCACTTTCTGGCAATTTCTGCCACTGCAATGCGTCAATTGGTGATAGATCAACTGAAAGCCAAAGGCAGAGAGAAACGCGGAGGAGATTTGGTGGCCACCACCTTGTCTGACACCAAGATGCCGGTTTTAAAAAATCAGCTAGAAATTCTGGCAGTAGATGAAGCTTTGAGTAAGCTGAAAAACATTGAACCCAAGCTTTCCAGTACTGTAGAGTGTCGCTATTTTGCAGGATATTCCGAACAAGAAACCGCTGAAGCCCTTGGGGTGAATGAGCGCACAGTTCGGCGCTACTGGACCCGAGCCAAACGCTGGTTAAGCATGGAGTTGACTCGTTAGCGTTTAGACCGAGTTTCGACTGGCATTGATATTGCCATACAATGAACGAATCACGAGTTTTTCATACACTTTAATCAATGGCTGATCCTGGTCTGACTGCTGCATTTGGTTAATTTTCTGCAAGCAGTATTGTTGAATGGTCAACAGTGGCAGCACAATGGTTTCTCTGGCTTGAATCGATTGTTTACGCACAGGACTATCTACCAGTAATGTTTCGCTTTGTGCCACTTGTAACAAACCTGTTTTGGCTTTGTTGAATTCCTGATATATCTGTAACCAAAACCCACCGAATTCTGTATCATGCTGCAAATAAGCGGTTAATGGCATAAATGACTTACAGATTGACATCATGCTGTTATCAATCAGGGCTTTAAAGTAACCGGAAGTGATATACAGTTGCTGTAACTCATCTAACCGACCTTGTTCAATTAATTGGGTCAAAGCCTCGCCCAGGCCATAATAACCGAGTACATTTTGCTTCAACTGGCTCCAAGCCCCCACAAAAGGAATGGCGCGTAAATCAGCAAACACCAGACCATTGCCACTGGATCGTTTGGTGGGTCTTGAGCCCACATTGGTCTGGCCGTAATATTTCAAGGTGCTGATTTTTTCAAGGTATGGGATAAATTTTGGGTGATTTTTAAATTCAGTGTAGTAGCCCAGTGAAATATCAGACATTTCTTGTAACAGTGTTTTATGTTGATGTTGCCAACCAGCACTTTTATCAGTGATGCTGCTGGATAATCCGGCACTGAGTAACTGTTCCAGATTGTATTGAGCTGATTGCTGATTACCAAAATTAGTTGATATGGTCTGACCCTGTATGGTTAATTGGGTGGCATGGTTAGCAATCTCTGGACTTTGTGAAGCATAGAATTTATGCGCTTCACCACCTCCCCGTGCTGGAGGGCCACCACGACCATCAAAAAACACCACTTTCACATCATGTTTTGCTGCAACTGCAGATAATAGTTCTTTGGCTTTGACAATGGCCCAGTTGGCAGCCAGATAACCACCATCTTTGGTACCATCGGAAAAGCCAAGCATGATGGTTTGTTGTCGTTCTCTTCGTGTTAAATGTGATAAATAACTGGCATCACTGAACAATTCATCCATTATTTCCGGGGCTGCCTGTAAATCATCAATGGTTTCAAATAACGGCACAACATCAATGTTTGCCTGATTTTTTGACCAACCTGCTAAAGTGAAAAAAGCCAGCACTTCATGAACATTCAATGCCGACTGACAATTACTGATGATGTAACGATTGGCGCCCTGTTCACCATTGTGCTGTTGGATGGTTTTGATAGCAGCTATACAGTCCAGGGTATCTTTCGCTAGATCTGAAACTAAGGTTTCAAAGTCAATGGCATGCTCAATGGCTTGTAAGATGTGGATTTGTTGCGATGGTTCCAAATCAGTATAGTCAGTTGGCAAAGCAGTGCTTTTTTCGGCCACTTCCTGCATTACCCGATGATGCACTCTGGAATCCTGGCGTACATCTAAGGTTGCAAAATAAAACCCAAAGGTTTTCACTTGCTGGATTAAATCATCCACCATGTAAACAAATAAACCCTGATGATCCTGACTTACTTTTTGTTTCAGTTGTATTAAATTTGCTAATAAAGTTTGTTGGTTGAATGAGGTATCTTTTTTATTGAGGTAAGCAGCGGCGTACAACGCTTGCTCGATGTTTTCCAGCAAATCAGCTACGCCTGCAAAGGTGAGTCTTCTTTTAAGCTGTCGAACATCTTGGTAATAACATTTCAAAATGCTGCTGCGTAGGCGATCTGCTACAGCCAGTGTGGTCGCTGCGGTTACAAAAGGGTTGCCATCACGATCTCCACCTGGCCAGAAACCCAACTCTATGATGGCATGATCGGGAAGTTCATTACCATCAAACACCAAGCCCTTGATGCGGTTTAAAACGGTTCGACTGGTGGCATAAAAAACATTCTCAAGATACCAAATTAAACTCACCGCTTCATCAAAGGGTGTGGGTTTTTGTTTATTAAATAAAGGTGTTTTGCCCAGCTGCTGTAACAATTGTTCAATAAAAGTGATGTCATTATGGCTGATTGATTCACTCAAATCTGTCATGATACCCAAAACAGAACCAGGATAAAACTGTGTTGGGTGCGCCGTTAACACCACCCGGACGACATAGGATTGTAGGGCTTGTTGCAAGGAGGTTTTTTTGTTGCGATATTCTGCCTGATTGACCAGAAAACGGATGCTGCCCCGACCATTCAAATCATGGTTCTCGGTAAATGCAGTTTCTTCAATGGAATCAAATAAGACGATTTGTCGTTCAATATATTGTACAAAACGAAACAAAACCGCAATCAACTCATCCTTGTTTTTGATGTCAGTGTGTTGCTCGATAAATTGCGTCAGAATTTTTTCTGGACTCATGTTTTCTGCAAAGCCTTGCTCACAGGCTTTAGTGAGTAAGGGCAACAAAATGCCAGTATTGGTCACCGCATCAAAGGGCAAATTCAAAAACAAACTGTTGTAGATTTGAAACTTGTTTAGAACAGAATTGCGATATATAACTAGTTGTTTTTTGTGCTGCATAAGTCTTTTAGTTTTGCTGTTTTATTTATCATACGACGAGTCCTTGTAATCTTCAATCACACCTTGGTAGAACAATCATTTTGAATTAATACAAGCCAGTATTTGACAAAGCAGCAGTTAAGTTGAAAAATAATAAGAAAAGTGGAGGAAAAGATGAAAGTTTTTCTGGGTTTGGTTTTAATTTTAGGGGTTAATGCGGTTTTTGCTGAAGAAGCAGATATCGAGGTTGATGTCAGGTTGTTTCAGTCAAGAATCATCACCGGTGATCTAGCCAAAATGGAGATCACCATCAGTAACGAAGGCCCCAATGACGCTGAAGGCATTCGTCTGGATATTGACGTTACCCAGGGAATGTTCAGCGACATCCAAACCACCGCACCCGGTCCATGTCAAATTTCGGTTGAGATAGGTCAAATTCGCTGCCAAAATGTCGGTACTTTTACAGCTGGCCAGCAAAAGGTGGTTTTGGTCAGAGTACAACTGACTCAACAGCAACAACCAGACAATCTGGTAATGCAAGCCCAGGTTTCATCTTCAACCAACGACCCCAACCTCAACAACAACCAAAAACTCATCACCTTTCACGTCGACCCCTTGCCGAACATTGATGAATATGCCGATAGCATGCTAACCGATATGCCAGAAAACCGACGCCTTCGTTTTGAAAGGGCCGCACGCGTTTTAGCTGCCTACTGTTCTGGTAGTAATTTACACGACGGTATGGGTGGTTTGTGTGATGACCTGATGCAACAAGCAGAACTGGGGGATTATGAAACATTGACCCGAGTGCTCAGCTGGATGCGCCCGCGTAATGTGGTTCATCAGGCCAAGAACTCAACCAAAGTAGTCGCTTCTCAGCTGTCCAACATTGGTCAACGGTTATCACAGTTAAGGGCGGGTACCGCCGGGTTTTCTGCGGCTGATCTTAATTTGAGCAATGGTACAGAATCATTGCCTTTCTCAATGTTGGCCTATTTAGCGGATGAAGAGCCGTCTACCACTCAAAGCTTTGTTTCTCCTTGGGGCTTTTTTATTAATGGCAGTCTAACTTCAGGTGATTACAGTTACGCAGATGAAGTTAATGACGGCTTTGATTTTGATTCTGACAGTCTGAGTGCAGGGGTTGATTATCGTTTTTCCAACCGCTTTGTCTTGGGTGCAGCATTGGGCTATAACGAACTGGATTCAAATACTGGGGCTGGCATCATCATGCAATCCGAAGGATTCAGTGCCAGCTTGTATGGCTTGTTTACACCTACAGAGGCTTTTTATATCGACAGCAGAATCAGTTTTGCACGGCCTGATATTCGCCAGGTCAGGGTAGAAAACTTCCAGTTAATAGACTCTGTAGTTGATATAGAGGCCATTGGTCGAACAAAGTCTGAACAAATGACAGCCGCCATCAGCACTGGTTACAATTTTTATAAAAACGCGTGGAACATCACGCCTTACTTCGGTATTGAGTATGTCAATAGCAAACTGGATGAATTTACCGAAACGGGGGCGGGTGCTTTGAATGTGTTTTATGCCGAACAGAATTTTGAATCACTCAAGTATAATTTGGGCTTTAATATTTCACGTGCCATCAGCACCCGCAATGGCGTGCTGTCACCCCAGTTCAGTTTCCAACACAACTATGAAGATCAAGACAACAGCATCATGGAAATGCGGTTGGTGGCCATGCCCATAGATGAGTTATTCAATGTGGAAACCAATTTCACCGAGTCCAGCTACAGTCAGGCCAGCATCGGTTTGACCTGGATTACCGCCAACGGCAAAATGTTCTATATTCGCTACAATGAAATTTTTGGGCTCAACAACTTTGACCAATCGACTATCAGCATTGGTGCCAGATTTGAGTTTTAAACAATAAACGCCTTTCTGTAAAAACTATTTGACCAAAGGTACTTTTGGCACTGTTATTTGGCTTGAGGTGCCAGCATCATAGTCCGCTGATAAAAATGTAAATAAGTGAGGATTTATGAAATCACATAAGAATAAAGTTTGGTTAATGACACTGGTTTTGGCCTTGGTTTTATCAGGCTGTTCGCAAACCACCCAAGTAAAACCAACGTCAACAGCAACCACGGATAACCCCTTGTTGGCAGAGTGGACAGGCCCTTACGGCGGTGTCCCGGCTTTTGACCAAATGGATTTAAAGTATGTGGCCGAAGCTTTCGATGTGGCCATTGCTGAAAACCTGGCAGATTATGAAAGAATTGCCAACAATCCAGAGCCCGCCTCTTTTGAAAACACCATTTTAGCTGGCGAACGAGCTGGCGAAAAATTGGGCAGGGTATTTACTTACTTCGGCATCTGGGGCAGTAATTTATCGAGTCCAGAAGTCAGGAAGCTACAAATGGAATATTCACCCAAATTTTCAGAAATGGGATCTAAAATTTCTCAAAACAAAAAACTTTTCGAGCGGGTCAAGAAAGTCTATGAAGACTCTTTGAAAAACCCTTTAGAGCCAGAAGCCCAAAGATTGGTGTTGAACCGCTATGAAGGATTTGCCATGAATGGTGCTAATCTGGATGATGAGGCCAAAAAACGCTATGCCGAAATTAATAAAGAACTGTCCTCTATTTACACCAACTTTGCTAACAATGTATTACATGATGAAGAGGGCTATGTAACTTTTCTGACAGCAGATCAGCTCAGCGGCTTACCAGAGTCTTTTGTTAAAGCTGCAGCAAAAACCGCTACCGACAAAGGCAAAGAGGGTTTTTATGCCGTGACCAACACCCGTTCTTCCATGGATCCGTTTTTAACTTATTCTGATGAACGAAATTTACGCAAACAAGTTTGGGCCAATTATTATTCTCGGGGTGACAACGGTGACGAGTACGACAACAACGAAAACATTGCCAAAATATTAAAATTACGCAGAGCGCGCGTTGAACTTTTGGGTCACAAAAATTATCCCGAATGGCGTTTGCAAAATCGTATGGCCAAAACCCCTGAAAACGCCATGAATCTGATGGAAGCCGTTTGGCCCGCTGCCATTGCTCGGGTACACGAAGAAGTTGCGGATATGCAGGCAGTTGCAGATGAGTTGGGTCATAACATCACCATTGAACCTTGGGATTACCGCTACTATGCAGAAAAGGTACGCAAGAAAAAATATGACTTGGACTCTAATGAAGTAAAACAATATTTGCAATTAGATAACTTGCGGGAAGCGATGTTTTTCGTAGCTGGAGAGTTGTTTAATTTCAAGTTCACCGCATTACCCAAAGATCAGGTGCCAGTTTACCACCCTGATATCAAAGTCTGGGAAGTGACCGATAAAACCAGTGGTGAGCATGTTGGTTTGTGGTATTTAGATCCTTTTGCCAGACCAGGTAAACGTTCAGGCGCTTGGGCCAATGCCTACCGCTCGCATTCCACTTTTGATGGCAAAGAAACGGTCTTATCCTCAAACAACTCCAACTTTATCAAACCAGCCCCGGGCGAGCCTGTTTTGGTTTCATGGGATGATGCCGAAACTTTCTTCCATGAGTTTGGACATGCTTTACATGCATTGTCTGCCAATGTGAAGTACCCAAGCTCAAACGGTGGTGTGCGTGATTACACCGAGTTTCAATCACAATTGTTGGAACGCTGGTTGTCTACAGATGAAGTGATCAATCACTACATGAAGCATGCCAAAACTGGCGAAGTGATTCCTGCGGAGTTAATTGCCAAAATCAAAAAAGCGGCCACTTTTAATCAAGGCTTTGCGACCACAGAATATTTGGCTTCTGCTTTGATGGACATGAAGTTTCATATGGCCGATCCTGAAGACATAGATCCCGACAGTTTTGAAAGAGAAACCCTAGAAGCATTGAACATGCCGAAAGAGTTGGTAATGCGTCATCGTACCCCACATTTTGGTCATGTGTTCTCAGGCGAGGGCTATGCCACTGCCTACTACGGTTATATGTGGGCTGATGTGTTGACATCGGATGCAGCCGAAGCCTTTGAAGAAGCGCCAGGTGGTTACTATGACAAAGACATGGCCGAAAGGCTGGTTAAATACCTGTTTGCTCCACGCAACGCCATGGATCCTGCCGAAGCCTATCGCAAATTCCGTGGTCGTGATGCTTCCATCGATGCATTAATGCGTGATCGTGGTTTTCCGGTACCAGAAAAAAACTAAACGCCAAACATTTTCATTCAAACTCACGAGCCCCGGAAGTTTCCGGGGGTTTTTTATTGTACGCTGGTATAAGGTTGGATAAACTAGGCCTGAATATTCTTTTTAGGGAGTCTAGTTATCATGGATCCGAATTTATTTAATGTTATTTACACTGGCCGCTTGCTTGATGGTTTCGAAACTGAAGACGTTATCAAAGCCTTTGCCAGTAAATTTAAAGTACCCGAAACCAAAGCCAACCAAATTATCAATGCCAATAAAGATGTGGTATTAAAACCTCGAGCTGAACACGTTAAAGCCTATAAATTCAAATCGGCACTTGAGGCCATTGGCATGGAGGTTCGTTTGCAAAGAGCAGCTATGCTAGCCGCTGCCAAGCCTAAAGTTGAAAAAAAACCTGAACCACTGGCAGAAGCCGCACCTACAGTTAAAACAGAATCAAGTAAAAAGCCTGAAATAAAGAATACGCAAACCTTGGGCAATGCTTCATGGTCTTTGGAACCCATTGAAAAAGAGCAGGAGGAAGCGGTCACTGAATCTCCAGCCAGTACCAGTCCTGCCTATCAACCCAGAGAAACTGAAACAGTCAGCCAACCCCAGTCAACAGCGTATCAAACAAAAACTGATTCTGGCCAAACAACGTCTGGCCGGACTTTGGGTGACTTGTTCAAAACCATAGGGGGCCTGGTGGTTGGTGGATTGGGCGTATTATTTATCGCCGTAAAAAAATTTGGTTTATTTAAAATCTTAAAAATTGGTGGTCTGATGACCGCTGCTGCTTTTGCTGGTTATGACCCTGAAGAAATTTGTATGGGTAACGGTATGTGTGAAGATGCCATTGATGACCAAATTGATGATTGCTGGGAACAAAGCGGTATGGATAAATATGATTGGGACAATATGTCAGTTGAGCAATACCTCTCGTTGAAACCGAAAGTAGAAAATGAGTTTGTTGCTTGTTTTATTTACCAAGACACTGGCCAACGGGTATTGGAATCCCCCTTGGAGATCCGCTTTGATTTAATCGATAACTGTTATGAAAACAGTAATAATGACTGTATCGAGCTGGCTGAGTCACAACTGAAATCCTGTTATACCGCCAATGATATTGATGCTTTGATCTCGGCTCAAACCATGGATTTTTATGGTGCATTAGCTGAGCACCCTAGATCGTTTAAAAACTATTACAGCTGTTTTCTAGATGGTTCTGGACAACCCCTGTTCGCGGATATCGTGCGTGACTGGGATGATATTTACTACGGTGATTATTGATTCATTTTATAAAGTGAGTTTAAAAATCTTTCAATTTTATGAATTTTTACAGTTGGCTTTTGTATATTGAGCTCAACACAAACATTTATTCAAGGTGATAATATGCTGCAATTACCCGCTATTCATCACCGGATATTTAAGTTTAAAAGGCTTGGGATAAATTAATTCAAACCTTTTTTATAAATACGACTGGTGGACTTAATGAACAAAATAATCATTCTTGTTTTAGTTTTTTTTCCAATTATTGGTCTGACTAACTGGAGTCTGACCATTGATGATGCCACTGGGCCATCGGCTGATGTTACTCCATTGATGCCATTTACCTATGACTCTAACACTTGTCTTTTCGATTTTTTCGTTTATATAAACGGAACCCAAACTTTAACTTTGGATAATACAAGTCAGTGTAATAACACCCAGTACCTTGTGCTTGATGGTTTTAAGTATCCTTTTACTGGCGCTTTTAATGTTGAATACAATGCGAATTATGTGGACATTCCTGCTGGTATAAACATGAATGCGTGTCAAACCATTTCAGGTGACCCAATCGAAACCGGCTCTCCTCACTTGATTGTTAACCTGTTGTATTTTCAGCTCAATTCTTCTTTTGATCATCATGTTAAACATGAGGGAAGTGAAACACATTTTGTTTTTGAGTCTTTCAATCAGGACGTTGTTTGTGCTGGTGGTATTTCTGTTGATTTAATTTTTTCAGATGGGTTTGAGCTATGATTTCTTTGTTTTTATATCTGACCAGTGTATTTGCAGTTTACAACTATGATTTTACCGACGAGAGTGTATTAACTTTTAACATTCAGAATCAGACCATCAACGTATCTGGAGCAAACTCTACTCCGGCAAATTGTAACAATACAGTCTATCCACCATTGGCCAACCAACCTGCTATGAACATGACTTATGCAACAGCCAATAATGGTCAACCCTTTGGTACAAGCACCAACACCAATGCCAGAATTACTTATAACATCAATCAAATGTTGGTTCTTTCTGGTTTCAGTACACCACAAACAAACTTTTATCGCAGATTGCAGTTTTATCCTACACCCGCAAATGCCAATGCGGTATATGCCAACACGGTCTCTATCAGCGAATGTCCGGGTGACTTTAACGAACAAACAGCCACTTGTGTGGTTTTGGCAGACCCCAATAGCTTTTCACAATTTGCGATATCGACCGATCCAAATGCACCGAATAATTACTGTATCATCGAACCTAATAAATCCTACTATCTAAATTTTATTCACGACATTAATCCCTTTGATAATGGTCAAGGAAGATGTTTGTTTAATACTGATACATCATGCCAAATTTTCTTCAACGAAATTTCTGATGGTGGATAATTATCTTTTTTTTATCATGACATAGCTGGTACCAAAAAAACTCCATTAATAAACGAAAAAACAACTTTTTTGATCACCCCTAGACATACCTTATTCGCGGATATTATCCGTGAATTAAGTGATATGTTCTAACATGTTTCTCTTTGCAATCTAAATTCAATTTTTCTTGGCTGTCACTTCTATTTCTATTTTCATGGCACCGTCCAGCAATCCCGCTTCAAGCATGGTGGCGGCAGGCCTGGCTTCTGAAAGGTACTTTTGGAGGACGGGGGCACATCTGCTGAAGTCCTGTTTATTAGGTAATATGTACCTAATACGTAACACTTGATTTATATCACTGCCTGCCCAAACCAAAGCCTTTTGAATGTTGATAAAACACTGTTCAGCTTGTTCAACGACATTATCTGAAATGGTCATGGTGTCATAGTTATACCCTGTTGTTCCAGATACGAACACGTAGTTACCATCAATAACCGCTCTTGAATAGGCAAATTCTTGCTCAAAGGTTGAGCCAGTTGATAGGTGTTTTTTCATTTTGATACTAATGAGAAGTTTTCAACTGATATTTTAGCAGAGTTTAATTACAATGCTGTTGATTCAAAATATGTATGATCTTATGAGGCCACAACTGTTTTTCCGTAAAACCCATAAGTGGATTGGTTTAATCCTGGTTATTCAATTTATACTGTGGTTTTTCAGTGGTTTTTTAATGAGCTGGATGCCAATTGAAGAAATACATGGCGATCATTTGTTGAATGATATTCCCACCAGAACCATTGATCCTGACTATTTGGACTTAAGTGGCATAGCAAAAAAAATAAAAGAGCCGGTTCTTTCTGCTCGAATAAAACCTTGGCTTGAACAACAGGTCTTGGAACTAAAAACCAACAATCAAACCCAAATCTATACCTTACCTGATTTCAAACTGCTTTCTCCACTCAATGAACAACAAGTACGATCTGTTATTAAGTTCCACATTATTCCAGACTATGAAATCAATCAAATCAATTTATTGGATGAAGTTCCTACAGAAGCGCGCGGCAGAAAAGCTCCCTTATGGCAGGTTCAATTGGACGGGCCTGAAAACCCCAGAATATATATTTCAACAAGTACAGGGGAAATCGTTGCCAAGCGTACAGACCGCTGGCGCTTATTTGATTTTCTCTGGATGTTACACATCATGGATTATGATGAGCGTGAGGACTTTAATCACCCCTTGTTATACATCACCGCTTTTTCAGCCCTTATTTTTACCTTGACCGGACTCGTGTTGTTATATTTTACTTTGAAGCCTCGCAAATCTGTTTGACGCTTTTTTTGAAATGCTATTGTAGGTAATAATCAGCATCACCAAAAATTCTGGTCCCAGGAAACTTTTGTAATATGTGTTTTGTGTTTTTTTCGTGAAGTTGATGATCAGCATCTATCACTAAAGTATCATATGGAATATCCAATCCTGACCAAATTTTGTTTGAAAGTCCCATTTCCACATAGCAAGGCGTTGAAATGAATAACAAATGAAGTGGAGAACCTGATGCGTTGTTATCTTCAACCTTACAGATCAGTGCAAAATCAATATCACCAATGGTTTTCAACCACTGTTCTATTTGCTTCACCTTTTCTGCTGATAAGGCGTGCATCTTTAAATCTTGTTTTTTGTATTGAGTTCGTTGTTCTTCTATTTTTTTCTTTTCTGCTAATTTTTGTTTAATAACAGTGATTTTTTCTTCATCTCCTATTCTCTTGAAGTGCTCTAAAAGAACTTCCAAAGCGAGCTTTTTAAAAGACAATGGGCCTTTCTTTAATAGAATTTTTGCTACATTAACAACGTTTTTATCTTTAAGGTCCAAAAGTGTTTCAAGCATCAACTTAAGCACCCATATGTTATCTCTATGAGTCTTATGTAACTTAACCAACTCATTGAGTTTGTTTATTAAACCCTTTGTTTTGCCCACTAGATTTGCATATTCTATTTCCTCACCTATTAACAGCTTTCTTTGGGCTTTTAGTTTATCCAACATGTCTCTTCTCATTACACAGTCGGACATATAAAAATGATAGTTTTGCCATTCCTCCAAAATTTCTTCTTGCCAGTTTAAATCAATTTTTTGTATATGGTTCTCTAAATCTTCTCCCAGAATATGAATTGCAAGTTCCTTGTTTTTTACTTCTTTGGGAATATTCAGTTTCTCTCCTAAAAAGTATAAACGTTCACTTAATGAAGGATGAGTATCATTATCCTTAGTTTGTTTAAATTTAGACACATCCAGGTATTTACTCATTGTTTGACCATCACATTTTGATACCATTGAACAGGCTCTTTTAATAATGTTTTCAGGTGGGATTGCCGATTGCCATGAGTTTCTCCAAACCTGTTTCCAATAAGCATCCTCCATCCAATCAGATACTATTTCTGTGCGGCAGAGCGCCGATGCTGTTATTTCTGGACTTGTAACACTGGCAGCAATCGCATCAGCTTGGAACTCATGGTTCCTTTTTGTTGCATAGCTGAGTTTGTTTAGCTTTTTTAGATACAAACTAAAACCTTTGTGATACCAACGATCAATAATGCCTGGTGATTCATTTAAAACACAGTCAATTTTATATAAACCGTTGTAAACTCTATAAATAAACCTGGAAAAATTTGTATGCTCTTTTGAGAGGTGTCCAAGTTCGTGTGCAATTATGCTTTTTAACTCATCTTTTGATACGGCTGCTAAATAGGGAATTCCAATAGACAAATAATGCACCCCTACAGGATGAAAAAATGATTTATAGGTAGAAACAAACGCATTAAAGTCATCACTCAAATAGACATAGTCAGGACAGGGTGCTTTTGCTTTTATTGCAATGTCTTTAATTAATTTCTTTAAGTCAGAAC
>JAGRJR010000036.1:3780-35561 GCA_020442635.1 Lysobacterales bacterium | reverse complement strand
AATCCCTTCTGGCTTAGAAAAGTCAAACAAAAATGGTCTAAAGATATAACCTAATATAATCACTAAAGCTATCAAACCAAATAATAAGGCCCCGAACATAGGGTCTTTCACACCTGATAGTAACCAATAAATATAAAATGGTATAACAGCAAGAAAAACCTGAACTGCAACAGCTAAGATTAATAAAACACACCCTAAAACGAGAAATTTTTTGATATTGCTTATTTCTGCTTTTAACTGCTTTTCCAATTGCAAATGTTTTGCTAATTCCATTTGTTCCTCCTTTGATTAAAAATACGAATTTTTATGATTGTTACTTAATCAGGTATGAGCCAAAACTTAAACCTGGTTTTTAACTTGGGTTGTGAATTATTAAAATACCGAAGAATCCCTTAACAACCCCCATAATTTTGCATCACTCCAGTAAATCCGTCAATTAAACATCTTTGGCTTTACTTTATTGTTTGAGAAATTGTTTAAACACCATAAAGTATCTGTTTTTTTCAAATCGTGATGCCATCATTCTTGGTGTGAATCTTTGATTATTTAAGGCAAAAGCTATGAAAAAAATAATGTTGTTCTGTGTTATCGGCTTTTGGTCATCTGCATCTTTTACCAAACTGAGTTGTGATGAATTGACCACCAGTTTAGATCACTTAGCCGAAGCGTTGGCATCAGTTGAAAAACCGGTTTAAACAGTGAACTTGATGTTGCCTTGTACCAGTGTTACATATATCCTGGCAAAAGAGGAAAGTGATGCTAGCTTGGCACCCTGGATTGCTGATTTAAAACTGGCGTGGAATGATATCAAAAGAGAGGGCTTTGAAGACTCTTTGGATAATATTGTTGAGCGACTAGATGAGCTGGCTGATAAAGACTGTTGTAACTGGTGATAGAGGTTAACCAGAAAAGCCAAAGGGTGTGACCTTTAAGTGATCACACCCTTTTTTATTATTCCACAACTATGATTTTTTCATCCAGAACCGCTCTGTTCCTTCCCTGAATGACATAACGGATTTTATACTCACCAGGTTGTTCAGGTATTGTCAGCATGCCTTTTTCTGGGTTGTTATTAGTATAAAAATAAGCCAACTCTCCTGAAGTGGCGTTATTGCCAACTGGCATCAAATCAATGTAATCACCATTTCTGTTCGGACCTTGCCATTGAACCTCTACCTTAGATCCGGCTGGGGCTGTGGATGGCGCAATGATGTTGGCTTCAACCAATTTGACTGTTATGGGGTTGCTGGCCAATACTTTTCGACCTCCAGCTCCTTCCATAACAAAACGTATTTGGTAATTGCCTGCTGCTACAGGTGCCAATAATTCTCCATTATCAGGATTATCCTTCAAATAAAAATAACTCAACTCTCCGTAAGTAGCAGAGTAACCCTCTGGAACCAGATCAATATAACCATCTTTGTTATTGGGGCCCGTCCAAAACACCGTGATTTTATCGGCTAGCTCTACAGCTGGCTCAAAAGCCAAACTCACTTCTGAGTTCACTACTTTTATCGGTGTATGGTACAAAACCTCACGCCCACCGGGTGCCTCCAAAACATATCGCAGCTGATAATCACCTGCACTAACCGGCGCCTGAATTTGCGCAGGCGTGCCTGCTTTGGTGTAAAAATAACTCAGTTCACCAAAAGTGCGCTGTTCTCCTGCTGGCATCAAATCGACATAATCTCCGTCATTGTCAGGTCCTTTCCACGCCACCGAAAAACTTTCACCGGCCACCACTTTTGCTGGCGCTACAATACTGACCTCACTTTCAATCACATTAACTGTTGCTTTGGCAAGAATGTGTCTGGTCTGTGGCCCTTGCCAAATGTAACGCAAATCATACTGACCCACTTTTCCAGGCGCTTTCAGTTGTGCTGGCTGTCCATCTTTAGTCCACGCATAGGTTAAATCGGTATAAATTCTGTCATCTCCAACCGCCACCACATCAATATAGTCATGTTCCGTTGCTGGTCCCCTCCAAGCCACATCAAAAGCAGCACCCACAATGACGTCTTGTGCTGTTAATTGCAATGTCGCCTCAGGTAATTCAAATTCTTTTTGGTCTGACTTATCTTCGATAATAACTTGTTGTAAAGCATCCTTTAAACCAACCGCATCATTGGCAGCGACATACTTGCCGCCAGTCAAATCCGCTAGGCAAGCCACCTGTTTTCCCTGGTCAGCACTCAATCCAAAGCCTATCACGTGCGCCGTAAAATCGACTCCCAGCTTTTCCAACTCCTCTGCCATGGTGCATGGATCCAGATCACAAGTTTCAACACCATCTGTAATCAGCACAACTTCAGCTGCGTTTTCGGTGTATTTCATTTTTTCCGCTGCTAATTTCACTGCTTGACTCAGTGGCGTTTTACCTTTGGGCTGTAAGTCATTGACGTAATCTGAAATCAACTGAGCGGCATTTTTCTGAGGGTTAACCAAATACTCAATATCCATACAGTCACCTTTTCTGCGATGCCCATACGCCATTAAACCAACAGACTGATCTGAACCAAAACCTTTACTGATGGTGCCGATGGCCTCTCTGGCTATTTCTATTTTGGTTTTACCTTCAATTTGTCCCCACATTGAACCTGAAGCATCAAACACGATCATGGTGTCTTTTCCTGCTTGGCTACCAAAACTCATACCTAATGCCGTTACTAGAAGCAATGATTTTGTTGTTTGCATAATTTCCCCAATGGTCAAAGCCAACTATTTTGCCTATTTTTTACAGGGAAAACAAAATTGTTTTTCAATTTGAGAGAAACCGCACATTTGCAGTTGTTCACTGATCAGCTTAGTGTCAGTTTCATTGGTTTAATTCTTTGTCATCATTTGGTTGCAGTTATTGTGCCGATGAACCCACTTTTTTTGTTGCAGTGGTTTGTTTTTAACAGCTATTTTTATAGATCTTTGGCTAAGATTTGACAATTGTCAAAAAGCTATTTTAACACTTTTTTTACAATACAGCTTTCACAACAAAACGAGAGAACCTATGAAAAAAGTATTAACCACCACAGCATTGGCTTTAATGAGTTTGAATGCAATGGCTGTTGAAAAAGGGGATCGTCTGCTTCATTTGAGATTGATTAATATTGCGCCTAACGACGACAGTTCACTCATCCGTGTTGACGGTGCTGGTGTGGCTGGAACAGGTGTAAATGTTGATGACAATATGTCTCTGGATATTTCATTGGGATACATGTTAACTGACCGTTGGGCGGTTGAGTTATTGGCTGATTTGAGTTCTAAACACAGTGTTTCCTCAAAAGGCTTGGCTGGATTGGGTGTTCCTGATGGCACCGATGTGGTTGATACCAATGTACTGCCACCAACATTGTTCTTACAATACCAGTTCAACCCAAAAGGTAAAGTCAGACCTTATGCCGGTGTGGGTGTTAACTACACTTTATTTTTCAATGATGATCTGACTGGTGCCGCACAATCTGTTTTAGGTGCAAGCAATTTGGATATTGACTCCTCTTTTGGCCTGGGCGCACAGTTTGGTATCGATTGGGAAATGAAAAACAACTGGTCGTTCAATGTTGATGTGAAATACATTCAAATTGATACTGAGGCCACTTTTGATACTGCCCTTGGACGTGCCTCTGTCGATGTAGATATTGACCCTCTGGTATTCGGTATTGGTTTTGGTAAAACTTTTTAATGTTATTAGCAATACCTATTAAGCTCTACTACACTTCTTGTAGTGTGATTAAAAGGCTCAATTGAACTTGAGCCTTTTTTATTTCTTTATATTCAATAACTTATATTGTTTTTCTGTGTTAGTTAACATTTTCTTAACCATAATTTCACGACCCACTTTTTGTCCGACTCCTATAATTCACTCATCATGTAATTTTACATGTGTATATTTTTAATTATTTAAGGAGATTATCATGAAAACCAAAACAGACAAGTTGAAACAAGCCGTTAAATCAACATTTTTAGCCGGTTCTCTTGCTGTTTCTTCACTGGCTTTTGCTGGCGGTAATGATCAATACACAACCGATGAGAAACTGAGAGATGCCTGGTTAGATGGAAAAATTGAAACAGCACTCTTGATTAACAGACATTTAAACAGTTTCAAAATCGATACTGAAGTTAAAAACAACGTGGCATATCTTTCAGGTACAGTTGATACTGAGGTTGATAGAGCGTTGGCAGCAGAAATTGCACAAGGAATCGAAGGAGTTACATCAGTGGATAATGATATCATCGTTAAACAAAGTCCTGTATCAACTACAGATAAAATGCACATGACTCATGAACATGAGCCAGAGAAAACCAGAACTTTTGGCCAATGGTATGATGATGCTACTACCACAGCTTCAATTAAATCCGAGTTGTTGTTTAATGAAAATACGACAGGTACAGATGTTAATGTCGATACCGCCTATGGTGTAGTAACTATTAATGGCGTGGTTAAATCTGAACAAGAGAGAAGTTTGATTATCGAAATTGCTGAAAACACACCAGGTGTGAAAAAAGTTGAGAACGAAATCGAAGTTGATTCAAATTCATAATTTCAAATTTTGCATTGTAGGGGCACGCAGCGTGCCCCTCTCATAACCACAACCCATAGGAGTACAGAATCATGTTAAATTATGCATTAATATTTTTAGTCATTGCCCTGATTGCAGCCGTATTTGGTTTTGGTGGTGTCGCAGGAACTGCAGCCGGAATTGCTAAAGTACTTTTCTTTATATTTCTGGTACTAATGGTCTTATCGTTTTTCGGCCATGTCTTTAGATAAGTTATACCAAACACCAAAAACCCCTCAATAATTAGGGGTTTTTTTCATTTTAAGAAATCACTGATTCATCATTCATGTTGTTAATCAGACCAATCACTTTCCAGTCCTCAGCTATTTTTTCAATACTTTCTCGTCGAGTGAAAACCAACAACTGTTTACCATCCGGAGAAATACCAAACATGGGTATGACATGCTTTCCATATTTTTCCAAATAGGCCTCATAACCAAACTCTTTGGTTAACGAGGTGGTTTTTATCTGCGCTTTTTTAGCCAACTGACTGGCCATTTTGGCGTAGGTTACACTTTTGTCGAACAAATGTCTGGCTTTGCCTTCTTTAGATGCCTGATGTTTACTTCCTTCTCCTTTTTGTTCTTCATTATTCAAAACAAAAATATTGGCAACACCAAATTCGTTCTTATAACGAGTTGCTGCTAATAAATTTAAATCCTTATTCATAGACACGCATAACATTTTACCTATGCCAATCAAGTCCAAATGGTGATCTGCGTGTTCAGAAACCACATTACCATAATAGGTCTTGATGTCTCGCATCCGTGCATCTTTGATGTGGCGCCAGTGCGAATCGGTTAACAGGCAATCAAATCCATGATTGTTCAAAACCTCAGCAATAGCCACCGCTACCGGATTACTGCCCACCATCAATACACCTTTAGCTTCAGGATTGGCTACACCTAATTTTTTGGCCAAAAAACCAGCAGTGGCGGACTGAAACACCACAGTACCAATAATGACCATAAAAGTCAGCGAAACAAGCAAACTGGCCTCACTGTAACCTTGTTGCTCCAGTTTTAAGGCAAATAAAGCTGAAACCGCTGCAGCCACAATCCCTCTGGGCGCAATCCAAGACAATACAACCTTTTCTTTGATACTTAAATTTGAGCCCCAGGTTGATACAAAAACCTTAAGTGGTCGTGCGACAAACTGCACCACCAATAAAATCACTAGAGAAAGCCAGCCTATTTGTAAAAACTCAGCCAAATCAAGTCGTGCAGCCAGGATAATAAACAAACCCGAAATCAACAGCACCGTTAATGATTCTTTGAAGTTCAAAATATCTTCTATTGGGGTGTTTTTGCTGTTGGCCAACCACATACCCATCACGGTTACAGTTAACAAACCTGACTCATGTGCCAACAAATCCGACAAGGCAAACACGGCAAAAACCAAAGTCAGGGTAAACACATTGTGTAAATATTCTGGTAACCAATGTCGACGTAACACCAAGCCCATGAACGCACCCGCTACAACGCCTAATACACCACCGACCAGTAATATCCAGCCAAAATCCAGCATCACTTCTAACAAGCCGTGGGCGCCACCTTGTGATGAAATGATGAAGTTAAACACCAAAACAGCCAATAATGCGCCAATTGGATCGATAACAATGCCTTCCCAACGCAGCACATTGGCAACTTTTTTATTGAGTTTTAGAATGCGTAGCATCGGCACAATCACCGTTGGGCCGGTTACCACCACCAGTGAACCAAACAACAGTGATAACAGCCATGGCAAACCTAAAATCCAATGAGTGGCCACTGCAATGCTTAGCCAGGTCACGAGCATGCCGACAGTTACCATTCGTCTGACCACAGATTCAAGCCCCTTAATCTGTCTGAAGTTCAACGTTAAAGCTCCCTCAAACAAAATCACCGAAACAGCCAATGACACCATTGGAAACAATAAATCGCCAAACAACAAATCGGGATCAATTAAACCAGTGACAGGTTTTCCTAAAATGATGCCTAATAACAGCAACAACAAAATTGACGGTAACTTCAACCACCAAGCCAACCATTGTGCCATTGAGCCTAGAATGCCAATGACAGCCATGGCTAACATTAAGTTTTCCGACATATCAGTCTTGTGTTTCCTGAACTTTTAGATTAGAAAGTTTCTTTGAATACCTTGATTGCACGATTTCGGTAATCACCAACACAACAATCACAAAATAGAATGTGGCTTTGCTCATTTGAGTGATTTCGTGACCAAAGAATTTCAGATGGGCAATGTGTCCACCTTCGGACAACAGCATTACACCAACAATGAACAGGATAAACAACCCCAACACTTCATACATGCGATTGCGTTGTAAAAAAGCGGCAATGGTATCTGCCAACCAAACCATCAATAACGCTCCTATCAGAATTGCAGTAGCCATCACAATGTAGTTATTTGTCAAAGCCATGGCGCTTAAAATAGAATCAAAAGAAAACACTACATTCATCGTCACAATTAAAACCAACGCCGTGCCAAAAGATGATTTTTTATCTTTCTCCTCGGCCATTTGATCTTCCAAAGACAACATGTGCCAGATTTCTTTCATTGCCGTATAAATAATGAAAGCACCACCAAGTAAAACCACCACCGCGCGCAGATTAAATGAACCTTCTACCACACCCTCCCAGGCTAGAGTAAAAAAGGGGTCGGTAAAATACTGCAAAAGCTTTAATAACGCAAAAAGCAGTAACAATCGGAAAAAAACTGCCAACCAAATCCCGGTTTTGCGTAATTTTGACTGTTGCGATTTTTCTACCCTTTGCGATTCAATGATGATGTATAGCAAATTATCAAAGCCTAACACCGCCTGCAACATCACCAACATACCCAAAGTAAACAAATTTTCTAATGTGAACAAACCTTCCATTACCCACCTCAAAATAAAAAACAATCATTGTTAACTTTTCGTGGTGGTTTTTCAAGGTAAATAATGGCTTGAGTTCCTTTAGTCTGGTGTCTATTTAGTTATGCTTTAGCAAGACACTCCTCCTTAAGAAATGTTACTACTGGTCCATCATTCTCTATAACTCTTCTCCACATCTCCGACAATAATTGGCGCTGGCGGTGTGACCTCGAAGACCACAAGCTTGACACTGACGTGACATTTTACGGGATCTTTTTGTGGCATTGTTTATTTCTGCCGCAAAAATTCCAGTGGGTATGGCAATGATAGAAAAGCCTGTCAGCATAATTAATGAAGCTACGATTCGCCCCAACACAGTTAATGGCGCAATGTCACCATAGCCGACCGTAGTTAATGTCACGACAGCCCAATAAATCCCGTGAGGAATACTTTTAAAACCATTTTCAGGACCTTCAATCAAATACATGACAGAGCCAAACAGCACCAGTACAGTGATCACAAAAAAGAAAAACACCAATATTTTATGACGACTACTTTTGACCGCCGTTAAAAGAATTTCGGCTTGTTTGGTATAATGAAATAATTTAAAAATCCTGAAAATTCTCAGTATTCGCAAAATTCGAATCACCAACAGGTGCTGTGCTCCAACGAAGAACAGCGATAAATAGGTGGGTATGATTGATAAAATGTCAACGATTCCAAAAAACGAAAACGTATATTTAAGGGGGTTTCTGATACAAATTAGTCGCAAGATATATTCGATGGTAAACGCAATCGTAAAAAACCACTCAAGCACCCTGAAATGGCTCCCATATAGAAGCCTCAAAGCATTTACGCTATCCAAAATGATCACCAAAACACTGATGACAATGAAAACAATCAATAAAACATCAAACCATTTACCTGCTGGAGTGTCCGCATGATAAATAATTTTAAATAACTCGTGCCGCCAATCTTTGCTTATGTTTGGTTTTTCGTGATTCATTGTTGTTTTTTTAAATAAGTGTTCATACCAGCATACACGCTGTTTTTAAAATTATTTTTCCCACTCGGTAGTCACAATAATTTATTGCAACTCATTTATTAATCTAATCCTCCAACTGAAACAGAGTGGGATTACTCGGAACGGCATTGAGGTTCAATCGAGGAAGTTGCAGGTTGAGCAGGTATTCACCGTCTTTGATTTCATTGGGGACGTATATCATTTCGGTGATGGTTTTGTGCTGGTATTGCTCTTCTGATGATTGGTGTGTTTCCGGCTTGATGTTCCAGAAAATTCGGTGGTTACTCAGTAAGCCATCATCATGTAAACGATCGACCGAAGGTAAATCAACCAACAAATGCTCAACAGCTGTTTCTTCGACCAACCACTTCATCGCTTCATTGCTGAAAAAAGCCGGATGTATATCTCGACCATATTGATGGGTTAGCTTCGATTCAGTATTAGGTAAAGTCCTGATTATCAAGGCTTTTACACCCTTGTGTAAGTTTTTACTTACAGCTGTCAGCTGATATTTGCAAATCAACTTATCACCCGGTTCTATCGGTGGCTGGTAACTGTCCATGCTGAAATTTGTCGCAGGTTCTATGCTGACTAACAAGGCTCGCATCAATGGTTGCTTCACCACTTCAGCTGGTGGAATGAGCTCATTGATCACATGAGAAATGCTTTCGGTGTGGGTGCCATTACAGTGCGGATTCATGGTGATTTCCTGCGCATTACAGGAACCACCCTGAGTGGTGTCGCCAATAAAGCCACCGGCTTGCATGGGTATGGCCGATGCAATATCGGCGCCAAAATGATTGGGTTGTGGGCCATCAAATTGCACCGGTATGGCGATGGATTGTGGTGCTTTACTTAAACTGGCTCGAATTTTCATTACTTGAACTGATCAGCTTTAAGGTTCAGCCATTCCAATGCCGTTCCGGCCAACATCCGCTTTTTAACCTCATCGGCATATGGCATCGAATGTATCAACTTACCCGGCTCCAATTCCCCGAGTGGAAAAGGGTAGTCGCTACCTAAAGCCAACCGATCTGCGCCCATCAGGTTCACGATATAATCCAATACACCGGGTTCATGTACCAAAGTATCAAGGTAAATTTGTTTCAGGTATTTTCGTGGGTTGTGTGGGTTATCCACCGCCACCAGGTCCGGCCGCACTTCAAAACCATGCTCAATGCGCCCGATACTGGCAGGAAAACCACCACCACCATGGGCAAAAGCAATGCGTAAGTTGGGCAGTCGTTCCAAAACGCCACCAAAAATCATCGAACAAATCGCCAAAGAGGTTTCTGCCGGCATACCCACCAACCAGGGCAACCAGTATTTTTTCATCAAATTCTTGCCCACCATGTCCCAAGGGTGGACAAATATTGCTGCTCCCAATTCCTCAGCAGCCGCAAAAACATCAAACAAGGCCGGTTCATTGAGGTTCCACTCATTGACATGCGAGCCAATTTGTACGCCCGCCAAACCCAGTTCCTTAACGCAACGCTCCAACTCCTTGATAGCCAAATCAGGGGCTTGCATCGGTAAGGTGCCCAAGCCGACAAAACGTTGTGGACTACTCGCCACTTTTTGTGCCATGTCATCGTTCAAAAACCGAGACAAATCATAAGTGTCTTGAGCTTTGGCCCAGTAGCAAAACATCACCGGAACAGTGGATAACACCTGCACATGCACACCATGTTGGTCACATTCTGTTAAACGGACTTTAGGATCCCAGCAGTTGGCTTCTACATCCCTGAAATGTTTCCCGTCCTGCATCATTCTGGCGCAACCACAGCCGGTGTGCTCCAATTGTACAAAACCGCCATAACCATATTTTTCGCGCAGGTTAGGCCAGTTTTCCGGCAGGATATGGGTATGTATATCTATGGTCAGAAAATCTTTTTGCATCAAAGATCCAGCTTATTCTGGTCTGGCATGACCGTGCCACACTGATCACAAGTGCGCAGTTCTTCACTGCTAAAAAAACGTTCAAAAACCGGGAAAAAATCCTGCTCAATGTCGGTAAGGGTGAAGTATTCCTCATACAACAGGTGGTTACAGTTTTCGCAGTACCACATCAGTCCATCTTTTTCATTGATTAAACGTTTGCGTTCCACGACCAAACCGATTGAATTTTCAAAGCGTACAGGTGAATGTGGCATTCGAGGTGGTAGCAGAAAAACTTCGCCTGCTTTAATTGGATAATCAACCACCTGGCCATTTTGTTGAGTTTTTAATAACATTTCACCTTCCAGTTGGTAAAAAAACTCAGGCCCTTCATCATAATGATAGTCTCGGCGACCATTTGGACCACCGACCACCATCACAATGAAATCATCTTCCTCAAACACTTGTTTATTACAAACCGGCGGCTTTAACTGGTGGCGATGATCATCTATCCACTGTTGAAAATTAAAAGGGGGTAATGGTTTTTTAACCTCATCATTCATGGCTTTACTCTCTGATAACTGCAATACATTTTAACTCAATGGCTATCGGCGTCGGTAATTTGTTGATTTCAACGGTGGTTCTACAAGGCTGGTTAGTGGCAAAATATTCCGCATATACTTTGTTGTAAATGGCGAAGTCTGCGTCCATATTGGTCAGAAAAACCGTAACATCCACCAAATCATTCCACGATGCACCGGAAGCTTCCAAAACCAACCGGACATTCTCAAACACACTGCGACACTGCGTTTCAATACAATAGGCTGCAATATTTCCTCCTTCATCCAGAGTCACTCCGGGAATATCTTTCGAGCCTTTTTTTCTAGGACCTACTCCCGATAAAAACAGCAAGTTGCCCACTTGTCTCGCATGAGGGTAGAGTCCCACTGGTTCTGGCGCCTGGCCTGCCATGACTTTTTTCATATTTTTGTTCTCTTATTTTGTTTGTGCTGGACATTGTTGCGCCGACAACACACAATGATTCTTTTTTTGAGGAAAATCAATATGCTTGGCTACATCACTCTTGGCACCAATGACCTGGATGCATCAGCAAGATTTTACGACAGTCTGTTCGCTGAAATCAATGTCGGTCGAATCATGGAAGGCTCTGAACAACATGGATACATTGTCTGGGCCAAGGACGATGTATCAACTGGTTTTTCTGTTTTGAAGCCTTATGATGGCAAACCGGCTCAACCCGGTAACGGTAATATGGCGGCAATTTCTGCCGAAACGCCTGAAAAAGTTCAAGCATTGTATAACAAGGCCATCGCATTGGGCGGCTCTTGCGAAGGCCAACCTGGTGACCGTGGTAATGGTTTTTATGCAGCATATTTCCGCGATTTGGATGGTAATAAACTTAACGCCTATTGCATGGTTGCTGCTGAGGGCTGAAGATGAAAAAGCTTTTTAAATATCTGGGTGCTTTGCTTTTGGTTGTGGTGTTACTGGCTTCAGCATTTTTTATCCATGTCTGGTACTTCAAACCTTATGACATCAATCTGTTTTTTGGTCGTACTGCCTTGCAGTTTGCTTTGCAAAGCCCAGAATTGTTGAGTTCTGTTCGAGTTTTAGAAAAATTTGGTATAGATGGGCACAATGAAAAACTTGATGATGCCAGTCTGGCTTCCGGCGATGAAATGTTCAAAAACATTTTGGCCGCCCACGAAACCCTGAGCTCATATCAGGACGAAGATCTCGACACCGCGGATAAAATGTCCAAGGACGTAATGTTGTCCTTATTGGATATTGTGGTTGAAGGTGAGCGCTTCCGTTTTCACAACTATCCGGTAAATCAATTGTTTGGTGTTCAAAATGGCTTTCCGTCTTTTATGGAAAGTACTCACCAGATTAATGATTTGGGAGATGCTGAAGACTATGTCAGTCGTTTATCAAAAGTGGGGGTCAAATTTGATCAGGTATTGGAAGGCCTTAAACACCGTGAAAACCTGGGAATATTACCACCACAATTTGTGGTCACCAAAGTGCTTGAAGAAATGCGTAACTTTGTGGCCACTCCTGTGGAGGAAAATATTTTATTTGAGGCTTTGGCTAACAAAATGGAAAAGGCGGGTTTGCAGCAATCTGACCAGCAACTAATCGCTGAACAGGCCCAAACTACCATGGAGCAAACGGTTTATCCTGCCTATCAACGGCTGATAGAGTATTTTACTGCCTTGGATGTCAAGGTCAGTGAAAATCATGGGGTTTGGAGTTTACCTGATGGTGATGCCTTTTACGCGTTGGCAATCAAGTTTTTCACAACCACTGATTACTCCCCTGATTACATTCACAATTTCGGTTTGCAGGAAGTCAGCCGCATTCAGAGCGAAATCTTATCAATTCTGGAAACTGAAGGTTGGGACATCAGCGGAGGCTTTACCCAAAGCATTGAAAATATGGCCATCAACCCCAGATTTTATTACCCTGACAACCAAGAAGGGCGCGACCAGATTCTTGATGACTATAAAACCATCCTGGTCGATGTACAACGTCAAATGTCGAGCCATTTTCACGACATTCCTGCAGCTACCGTAGATGTGCAACGCATTCCAGAGTTTAAAGAAAAAACTGCGCCCGGCGCATACTATCAGGGTCCTGCTATGGATGGTTCACGTCCAGGTGTGTTTTATGCAAACCTTTATGACATCAAGGCCACTCCCAGATATGGTATGAAAACCTTAGCATATCACGAAGGTATTCCTGGCCATCATTACCAAGTTGCCATACAGCGTGAACTAAAAGACATGCCATTTTTTAGAAAAATGATTCCTTTTACTGCCTACTCTGAAGGTTGGGCGTTATATGCCGAGCGGGTGGCATATGAAATGGGCTTGCTGCCAGATCCTTATGACAATATTGGCCGTTTGCAAGCTGAGTTGTTTCGAGCCGTCCGATTGGTGGTTGATACCGGTATTCATGCCAAACGATGGTCTCGTGAACAGGCGATTGACTATATGCTGGCCAATACAGGAATGGCTGAATCCGATGTGGTGGCAGAAATAGAACGTTATTTTGTGATGCCAGGGCAGGCCTTGGCTTACAAAGTGGGTATGACCAAAATTTTAGAGCTGCGACAGAAAGCGAAAGATGCCTTGGGCAGCCAATACGATATTCGTGACTTTCATCGAGCGGTATTAAACAATGGTGCTGTACCTTTAAACATCCTAGAACAATTGGTTAATCAATACATTAAGGAAAAACAAAATTAAAAAGCAAGCTATGTAATGTCTGAACAAAAAGCCAGCGTTTATATTGCTGGCTTTTTGTTATACGAGGTTGGTTAAACTTTATTTTATACCGCGCTTTTTCTTGATTTCTTCCATACGTTGCATGCGTTCCATGTGCTCTTCCATCATGTATTTTGTTGGTGATTTCATCACCACCAGTGGCTCCCAGGTGGTTTCAGGCAACAAGCGGCCCAGGGCATCTACTTGTGCCCATTGTGAATTAGCTGCATAATAAAGGTGATCACCAACCAAAACCCCATTACCCAAAGATTTAAATTCAGGTTGGGAGGCCTCGATCGGGAACATATTAACCAGCAGTAAATCATCTTTCAACACATAACGCATCAAACGCGCTGGATTCACACCGCTTTGAATAGCCACCAGATCACCGTTGTCATAAAACAAGTCGTTGATCCCAGCAAAAAAACCCTTATCAGTTCTTACCAAGGGTGCTAACTGCATGGTTTCCAGATTGATAACAAACATACCCAATTCAAAATCTGACAAATACAACAGCGTTCCTTGGCTATTACTGGTCAGGGCTTTAATCGATGGCAATCCTTTCAATATCAACAATGGTTCAACATTTTCTGTGCCATTTTTGATGCGGAATAAGTCATTGGTAAAGGCGTTGGTGAAATACAAATCCCGTCCTGCTGTTAGATGCAGATTATTGAATAACATGGGTTGATTGCTGCCTGTCATCTCATAGTTTTTAAGCAACTGTCCTGTGCTTAACATATATTTAGAAATCATCGCTTTACCAAAATTTGCCTGGGTGGTGCCTGTATAGTGAGGCAAAGTAGCCGTTGCTACCCACAGCAAATCACCTTGATTATCGGCAACCAGGTCAATCACACCCCAGGGGCCTGTGGCTGGATCTCCTGGAGCTATAAATGATTTGAACCCCGTTTTTTCACTGTATTGGTAGATGTCTCCCGATCGAACACTGCCCAATAAAAACCTTTCGGCTTTTTCATCGTAGGCCAAATTTTCAAATAACATACCAGAATAGTTTTGACTAACTTCAAAGGCTTTTTCCCCTATACCAAAGGGATTGGCATTCGCGGTCATACCATCTTCAAGGTAGTCAAAAACTTTTGTATTTTTTATGTTCTCAAGCGCTTGGTTATTTTTCAGCGGGTAACTTAACCCGGCTTTTTGAATTTCTACAAGTTGGTTATAAGCTTCTGTTTTTTTATCTTGTTCTGCATAAGCTTCAACCAATTCAAATTTAAGATCTGGATTGAAGGGTCGTAGCTCTATCAACCTTTTAAGAACAAGTTCTCTTTTTTTGTGATCTTGCGCTTTTTTGTTTTCCGCAGCCATTTCCCACAGTTTAGAAACGTCATTTATGCCTTTTATTTCGTCAGTAAAGCCCTCTAAAGGTTGTAGTAATTGGGCGTGCATTAATGAGGAGAACAAGATCAAACAAGTCAGTATAATTTTTTTCATGGCTTATATTTATTCAAAAGTGTCAGTAAGACCTCTAGATAATCCTGAGGTTCAAAACAAAGTGCGGCATTTTAACAGAACTCCTTTTAAATAGCTGTTTTGCAACAAGGTAACTGATAAAATGGCGTTCTTTTTTACCAGCAAACCACATGAAGTTAGAAAATGATTTGTATTTGCGCGCTTTGCGCAGGGAAAAAACCGAGCGTACGCCCGTTTGGTTGATGCGGCAGGCTGGTCGATATTTGCCAGAATACAGGGCCGTTCGCGCCAAAGCTGGTGACTTTATGACACTGGCCAGCACACCAGAAATGGCTTGTGAAGTAACCATTCAACCTTTGGAGCGATTTCCTTTAGATGCTGCGATTATTTTTTCTGATATTTTGACCATTCCTGATGCCATGGGTTTGGGCCTGTATTTTGAGCCCGGTGAAGGCCCCAAGTTTAACAGCCCTATCACTAACAGCAAACAAATTGCTGACTTACCAATACCTGAAGCTGAAGATTTACAATACGTAATGGATGCCATTGAATTGACAACCAAAACGTTGAGAGGCAGGGTACCTTTGATTGGTTTTTCTGGCAGCCCCTGGACATTGTTAACCTATATGATTGAAAATGGCGGCAGCAAAACTTACGCCAAATCCAAAGCCTTGCTGTACAAAACCCCAGAGTTAGCACATCAGTTGCTCAATAAGCTCGCACAATCCATCATCAAATACCTGATTGGCCAAATCCAGAGCGGTGCATCGGCTGTACAGGTTTTTGATAGTTGGGGTGGGGTGCTCAGTCCTGCTGATTTTCAACAGTTCTCTTTACAATACATGCAACAAATTGTTGATGGCTTAAAAGCTGCTGGTTGTGGCGATACCCCAATTGTGTTGTTCAGTAAGGGCGCCAATCAAAACCTGACTGCCTTATCACAAACCGGCTGTCATGGTTTGGGACTGGATTGGACCATTGACATCAGCAGTGCCAGAAAACTAACTGGTGATCGGGTGGCGTTACAAGGAAATCTAGACCCTGCCACTTTATATGCACCTGATGACTTTATCCAACAGGCAGTTAAAAAAGTGCTTGATGAATACGGTGACAACCCAGGACATGTGTTTAATTTGGGTCATGGTATGCAACCGGATATGGACCCTGAAAAAGTGGCTGTTTTGGTTGAAGCAGTCAGGACTTATTCGACAAAATAGACAGATGAAATTTAAACTGACAACCTTAATCGATATTCCGATTGGTAAATGGTCCGAACATGCCGTTCAAATGGATAACGGCATGACTTCAGTGATGATTAAACGTGGTCATGCTGAGTGGATTGCTTTCATTAATGAGTGTCCTCATCAAGGACGCCGCATGGACTATGCTGAAAATGAGTTTTTGGAAACCCCCGACGGTCAACTGGTTTGTCCTGCTCATGGTGCAACCTTTGATGCCTTTTCCGGTCTTTCTACCAGCGGCCCCTGTGTCGGTCAATCTTTAACCCGTTTAACCGTCAGTTTTGACCACAAGGACGTATTCATTGAGACCCTCTAAAGAACTCATAACACTGATGGCTCGATATGGTCTGGTCGGTGTGGTGGCTACAGTGATTCATTCTACCATTGCCTTGATGATGCATGAGTGGGTGGGGATCGTTCCTTTTTGGTCTCATGCAACAGGTTTTTTTGGTGGCCTGATTACCGCTTACCTGGGGCACTATCATTATTCGTTCAAAGATGATGGCGCTCATAAAAGCCGTTTCCCCAAATTCGTTATATCTTCGCTGATTGGTTTTGGGTTACACCAGGGAGGAGTGGTGGTGTTGATTAATTATTTTCAACTGGACTATTCAACCCAAGCCTTACCCCTGTTGATGGTTTGTATACCTGCTTTGACTTTTCTGATGTCAAAATTTTGGGTTTTCCGCTGATTCGATGCTCTAAATAAGCCACATCAAAAGGTATCAACTTAAAGTCTTTGGGTAGACTATCTAAATCATCTTCATTTAAAAAACAAAATTGTTTCATGGAGCTTTCCGGTGTTAAAACCTCAGCTTAGTCGACATTTATGTTTTTTAGGTGGCAACAAAATGATGGTTTATGACAACTTTATTGACATCACCAAACTTTCAAAATCCTGTCCCGGCAAGGTGGTAATTTGTTGCTTTTGTAACCCTAATTTTTCCAGTACTCGGATTGAGGTAATATTATCCGGATTGGTATAGGCCAAAATGGTGTGGCTGATGTTTATTTCCTTGGCCCATTGCAACACCGCTTTGCTGGCTTCAGTGCAATAACCTTGACTGCGGTACTCTGGTAAAAAGGCAAAACCGATATCTGGTGGGTTTTTTTTGTCTCGTTTTACCAAACCACAAATACCCAGTGGTGTATCTTCAGCTTTTAGTGTCACTTTATACAGCCCATAACCATGGGTGCGGTAGGAGTTTATTAGCCTGTTTTGCAGATAATTATCCGCATTAACAAGGGTTTTGATGCCTCGATCTCCAATAAATCTAATACAGTCGGGGTCGTTGAACAAATCAAAAACAAACTGAACATCACTCCCTTCAAGTTCTGTCAGTTTCAATCTTGTTGTCTGCAACAGAAAAGTCATTGTTTTGGGTGTAACTGAGCCTGGTATCTGGGTTGATCATGACGTTTGAGGTCATAAGTCAATATTTGACTTCGTGGTTGGTACTCTAACATCCAGACATTGGTGGCAGCGGCAGGAATCAGCTCGGCTGTTTCAGAATCGGCCACAAAAAACTGGCGCCAAGAATTACCCTGATTATTAGCCCAACCACCGTAATTAGTGATTTCATCGGGAGTACCATCGGCATGTCGATGGTCATGTTTCAATAATAACCCTTGCTCAGATTGGGTGATAATCCAGGTTCTGGATTGGTCTTGTCCCACCTTAAATTTCACCCTGATTTCATCAACAGAACATGAGCTGAAATTTGCTATTAATAACTTTCCAGCAAAATCATGATCAGGGTCATCAGGATAGGTACTGGCGCCGGTAAAAACCTGACCACACAAATTACTTAAGTTATCAAAAAAAGTTTCTTGAGCGCTTGGTATTGATTTTTTTTGACAAGCCGAAATCAAAACCACTAGCAGCAAAACAGCTTTGTTCATTTTTTTTCTCCTCGATAACAAAAACAATCAACTGTATGGTCATTAACCAAGCCTGTTGCTTGCATCAGGGCATAACAAATGGTTGTACCGACAAATTTAAAACCTCGCTTTTTTAAATCCTGGCTCAAAGCATTTGATTGTGACGTACTGGCTGGAACCTCAGACATGTTTTTCCAGTGGTTGATAATAGACTCGCCATTCACAAATCGCCAAATATAGTCGTTAAAACTACCAAACTCCTCTCGTACCTTGATAAATGCTTGGGCATTGGTCACTGTGGATTTGATTTTCAATTTGTTGCGCACGATTTCAGGATTCTCACGCAGTTTTTCCTGTCGTGCCTCGCTGAATTGTGCCACTTGTTCATAATCAAATCCAGCAAAGGCTTTTCGATAACCTTCGCGCTTGTGCAAAATTGTGGTCCAACTCAAACCAGCTTGAGCGCCTTCTAATGTCAAAAACTCAAACCAAGTTTTATCATCATAAACCGGAACGCCCCATTCTTCATCGTGGTATTGTTGATCCAACTCTGTGGTATTTTCCGCCCAACCACATCTTTTCTTATTCATCATTGACCCAGCCACATCATATCGTACATTTCAGTCAAAACCTGTTTGTTCATAGCCAAGCATCAGCTTAAAGGTATAGTTACTCTATATCAAGTGCTGATAGCGATGTCTGTGAACAAAAAAATTTCGACCTTATTAACAAATCATTGAGAAACGGGCATCAAAAAACCTTGAAAGCGCAGAATCATGCTGTTGGGTTCATATCAAACCTCTATGGTTGACCATTTTCGGTCTTGCCAAAACACAATCATCACCAGGGTAAATATCAGACGATAAACAATTTGCCCAATCCAAATGGCTGTTAACCCCAAACCCCAATAAGGACCCAATAGCCAAGCCACTGGCAAAAACAAGATCCATTGCAGCGCAAAAGATATTTTCATGGTGCGAGCAGTATCACCTGCTCCGTTAATGGTATTGAACAAAACGATACCAATACATTCAACCGCCAAAGTTATACCGGCTAGTTGTAAAGGCAGGCGAGTGATATCAATCACCGCTTGGTCGGTCAGAAACACTTTAAGAATCATGTCTGGAAACAGCACCACAGGTAACATCAAAACCACAGCCGTCAATGATGCCAATTTTACTGTGTCCCAACCCCATAGATGAGCACCATCAATGTCTTTTTTACCCAAAGCCTGACCCACTAATGTGGCACCACCCAGACCAAACCCCATGGCTGGCAACAAACCCACCAACATTAAATTAATTATCACATTTGCACCAGCCAGTTCATGGGTCCCAACTTGGCCAATGATCCAATACAAAGCGGCAAAGCCTGCGGCAAAGAAAAATTGCTGAACAGACGAAGGTACAGATGTTTTGATCATTTGCCTGACAGTAACTTTGGTTGGCAGATTTTCCATAAACCCATAACCACGGGTGTGTTTGTAGCCACAATAAAAATAATAAAAAACCGCTAAGGTGATCGAAATGCTGGTACCTAATCCTGCACCAAACGTTCCCAAGGCTGGCATACCCAATTTGCCAAAAATCAAGACATAACTGATAGCAATATTGCTGGAATGGGCAAACAACAAGGCTTTCAGATAAACCTTGGTCATGCTAATGGCGCTCCAATACCCTCGAAAGCTGAAATGTACGGCCAATGAAATCAAACCCAAAAATCGGGCTTGTAAATAAGGTGTTCCTTGTTCCATCACCAAAGAGTCCGGGTTAAACCACGCAATCAGATGTGGTGAAATGAAATACAAGATGATGGTCATTGGCACTGCTGCTACCATAATCAATAACAAAGCTGCATTCAATGGATAAGCCGCTTGCGATTCCTTACCCTCACCCATCCTGCGTGAAACCATAGCTTGAACCCCTGCACTGAGTCCCAACAAAAAAGCCACACACATATAATTCAAAAAGCCACCCAAACCTACAGCAGCCAAGGCTGGTGCCCCCAAACGACCAACCATGGCCGTATCGACTAAATTAAGAATGTTTTGTGACACCATGCCACCAATGATAGGTAGGGATATCGCCAAAATGGCTTTGGAACGTTTTTTATTCAGCATCAAGCTATGTTATTACAATTTACCTTTTATTTTTTGGTTTTTTATTGTCATGACCATTGATTAGGTATCACATATAAAAAACGCCACCGAAGTGACGTTTTTTTGAGGAGGTTGATTTGTTTTATTCTGACTTTTCTTTTTTATATTTTTTGTGTTTTTTATGTTTTTTTTCCGTCAGATGTTTTTCATGGGTTTTACGCATTTCTTTTAATTGAGCCATTTGATCAGCACTTAATACCTTGGCCAACTCAGCGTCTGTTTCTGCCTGAAGCGTTTCTTTATATGCCATCATTTTCTCATGGCTGGCTTGTTTAATGTTTTTTACTTGCTCTGCCTGTTTTTCGGTTAATCCAAGCTCTTCAGCCCAACCACCTCTTTTGTGGTCTTTGTGGTGAGGTCCTGCCACAGCTACCAAGGAAAACATCATTAATAGAACCATTACTTTTTTCATTTCAATACCTATTTGTTTTAAGTCATTTTATCTTACATACCGATGTTGCAAAAAATGTGTAAGAATTAAGGAAGTTCTTCGTAGGCTGGATATATACAATTCCCGGGTCGTCGGCTTTAGCCGACCTAAATCAGAAATAACACCTAAAAAAATGGCTTTTGACCTCTTACACAAAGCTGCTTTGCATAACCACGATTTCTTGCCCTGCCTAACATATGTTGGGGTGTCGAGCTGTTAAGCTACGCTTCACCGGTTGGCTGAAGTCAACTACCCAAAAACAAAACCATGATTTTGAATTGTTATAAAAGAGATAATGGTTGAGTAGAATACAGAACGATACTCGAAAACCATATCTAACTTTCTTCGTACTTATATCCACAGCCATAAATGGCATGAACTAACTCCTGATCTGGTTTAATGGTTTTTAGTTTAGCGCGTAGCTTTTTGATATGGCTATCGATGGTACGATCTGACACCACCCGACCATCATCATACACAGCATCCATCAGTTGATTTCTCGAAAAAACTCGACTGGGTTGTGACATCATTTTTTTTAACAAGCGAGACTCGACCAGAGTCAACTCAACTTGTGAATCACCATAACCGACCTTTAAAGAATCGGTGTCAAGTTTTAAAACTGGTGGTAAACAGGGTTTTGCTTTATGCCGCAGCCACACTTTAACCCGAGCAACCAACTCTCTTGGACTATAGGGTTTACAAACATAATCATTGGCACCAATCTCCAAACCCAATATTCGATCAATTTCATCCACCCTGGCGGTGGTCATGATGATGGGTACGTCTGAAGTTTTGCGAATATCACGGCAGATATCCATGCCGTTTTTTCCTGGTAACATCACATCAAGTAACACCACATCCACCATATGATTTTGAATAAAAGCCTCGACCTGATCACCATGATGGATCACATCTACTTGCCATTGTTCCTGTTCTAAATAATCCTTAATCAATTGAGCCAGGTCTTCCTGATCCTCAACCACCAAGATGCGGGCATTTTTCATGCCTTGGCCAACCTGATGGTTATTTTCACCCCACCCAAATCAGAAGCACTTGCATAGATTTGTCCATTGTGGGCTTGTACAATATTCGCAGCAATGGCCAAACCCAGACCCGAGCCACCGGATTTTTTGTTTCTTGAAGATTCCTTGCGGTATAAACGATCAAACATCTTAGCCATTTGTTCAGGCTCAAGACCTGGTTTTGAGTCTTCAATTACCACTTCAAAATTCGCCTTTTTCTGCTCAATACTTACGCGCACAGAGCCGCCTTCATCGGTGTATTGTACGGCATTATTCAACACGTTATTAAACAACTGACACAAGCGTTTATCATCACCCAAAATCAAGTGTGGTCTTTGATCATAGGTAAAATCACAGGCAATGTTTTTTTGTGCCAAGGCCAATTTAAAAGCATTCACCGATTGTTTCAAAACCATCGCCACATCTACGGATTTCATTTCATAACGCATGGTTCCGAGGTCTGATAAACTCAATTCATACAAATCATTAACCAAATGATTAAGGGTGGTGATCTGATTGTGCAAAATACCCAAAGTTTTATCATCGGCCTGATGAATCCCGTCCTGAATCGCTTCAATCTGTGCCAAAGTAACCGCCAATGGTGTGCGTAATTCATGGGCTATGTCAGCCATCATGTTTTTTTGTGATTTGGCATTGGATTCCAGAGTTTTGACCAAGTGGTTAAAATGATTGGATAATTGGCCCAATTCATCTTTCCGCGTTATATCGGTTCTGACTGAAAAGTCACCGGCTGATGCCTGTTGAGTGGCTTGAGTGAGTTGCTGGATTGGTCGGGTAAAATAACGAGCTATCGGAATGGTCAACAACAGGGAAACCACTGCCATTACCAAAACCATAATCAACAGCAGTTTTTGAATCCCCCGATTAAATTGTTTATCTTCCTCGGCATAAATCCCTTTGTTGCTTTGAGTCACCAAAAAACCCACTAATTTATCATCGTTGATGATTTTCAGGTAATGGTGTGCGTTTTTATCCCAGTCAATCGAGCCAACCACTTTGTTTTTCTCAGCATCATAAACCGAATAATTGGGCAACATCCGCTTCATGGTGTATTTGGCCTGTTTTTTTTGTTGGTGTTGGGGTGGTTGGTCGTGTTCGTTTCTTGGATGTGGGTGTTTGTCCGGTTGGTCCGCCACTTTAAATGCCGAATGGTAAACCATTTCTTTCCACATCGCCGGATCATTGCGCAATGTATCCCAATTACCCTCCACCGCATAATGGTGCGCCAACATATACAGAATTTTTTGATTGAACCGGTATTCCTGTGACTTTTTATAACGATCAAAACCACGGTCTATACCAAATTGCATCATCAAAGCCATGGTAAATACCACCAACAAAGTAATCAGCAACAAGCCAATAAAGACCTTCTTTTTAATCGAACCAGTTTTCATCCCAGCATCATGCCACACAATCGTGCAAAAAATGTGGTTAAAACTATCTAGTACAACTAATTTAATCTATATTTTACGATACAAAACCGATCAAAAATCTGCCCAAAACTGATATTTGTTGTGAATCTAATATAAGCTTTTTGTTTTATCAGCCAGTCCTGAACAAGTCCTTCGGTTATTTCCGGTTCAATTCACTATTTAATAATACAAAACATTAGCTGTTTAAATGCATGCGTTGCTGCTTTTATTATACTGCCTATAATTGGTGACTCAGGGTCAACACCTCCGTTATTAATTAGGTCTTCCATTAGTTTCAAAATTTCATTTAATACGGCAAGCTGTGAACCACAATTACGTTTCTCAAAATCATTTCCAAGATAAATTTTTTTATTTTCAACAACTTCAAAATCAAGTGTCTCCCTTTTTTTATAAGAAACCTGTCTTAAACTCTGCTTTTTATTCAAGGACTCATCCGAACTGGTCTTTTTGTCATAGGGAAAACGAATACTTTCATAATAAGAAGTAATGGTGGGACGTTCAGCTGAAAAAGCCATAAATGTTAGTAATACAAGTATTAAAATTGACGTGTATTTTAATTGTTTATGCTCTTTTTTCATTATTCTCTCTGTAAAATTTAAAAAAAATTATAGGTTTATAATACAATTATGACAATATTTGTTTGTGAAATAAAAAAACAAATTTTTCTTCTGTAAATTCAGAAAGAAAGAGGTTTATTTCCCTATACAAAAACTGGAGAAAATTTCGCCGAGTAGATCATCTGAAGAGAATTCGCCGGTGATTTCATTCAGGGCATTTTGTGCCAGACGCAGTTCTTCGGCGGATAATTCTCCTTGATTGAATTGCAGTTGTTGTTCAGCCTCTTCAATATGAGACTGGGTGATTTTCAGTTGTTCAATGTGTCGTTGGCGAGCGGTGAAAGTATTTTCATTGAGTTTACCCAGATTGACTTGTTGCACAATGGCATCACGCACTTGATCTATCCCTTGCTGATTTTTGGCCGAAACATAGATGACGTTCTCAAGGTTTTGGTTTTCCGGGTGTAGCACATCATTTTTGTTGATGATGTTGATGTATTTGGCATTGTCATTGATTTGGTCTTTGACCGATGTTTGCCCATCCATCACGTGCAACACCACATCAGCCTGGTCTTTCATTTTTAAGGCACGGTCAATACCTTGTCGTTCTATTGGGTTCTCAGTTTCGTGAATACCTGCTGTGTCAATCAAACGCACCGGAATGCCAGCAATCACCACATCTTCCTTGACGACATCTCGCGTGGTACCTGCCACATCAGAAATTATGGCGCTGTCCTCTTCGGTCAAACAATTAAGCAAAGATGATTTTCCGGCATTGGGTTTACCAATAATGGCTATGCTGATACCTTGAGCCAGAACCACACCTGTTTGGGTTTTGCGCAAGGTTTCCTGCATGGTTTGGTTTAGCTTTGATAGTTGATTTTTCAGATTTTCATCAGACAAAAAATCAATTTCTTCTTCAGGAAAATCAATCGCTGATTCCACCCAAACCCTTGTTTCAATCAATAATTGTAAAATCTGATTGATGTGTTTTGAAAAAGCACCTTGCAATGACCTTTGCGAGGCCAGCACCGCTTGTTCTGATCCACTGGCTATCACATCTGCAATGGCTTCAGCTTGTACCAGATCGATTTTTTCATTGAGGTAAGCACGTTCTGAAAACTCACCAGGTCGGGCCATTCGTGCACCTAGTTGTATCACTTCCTTGAGCAGCATATTCATGACCACATGACCACCATGTCCTTGAATTTCAACCACGTCTTCACCAGTGAAAGATGCCGGTGCTTGAAAATATAAAATCAACCCAGAATCAATAATCTGTTGTTGCTGGTTTTTGAATGTTGCCAAGTGGGCATGACGAACTTTTAATTGATTGAGCCCGCTGAGAGATAAAGCGATCGAATGAGCATCACCACCTGAAATGCGAATGATGCCGACACCACCAGTACCCGCTGGAGTAGCAATGGCAGCGATGGTGTCAGAATTGTGTGGCATTTTTACTTGCCCGAGTCTTGCTCTTCTATTCGCTTGGTGATAACCCACTGTTGTGCCAATGACAACACTGAGTTAACCGCCCAGTAAAGTACCAGACCTGACTGGAAGAAAGCAAACATGATCGAAAATACAATCGGCATGGCTTTCATGATTTTAGCCTGCATCGGATCCATACCTGGCGTTGGAGACAAGCGTTGAGTCATGATCATCGCCGCCGCATTGATAGCCGGTAATATGAAATAGGGATCAGGTGTAGACAAATCCTGTAACCATAAAATAAACGGTGCTTGGCGCAATTCAACCGATTCTAACAACACCCAGTACAGAGCAATAAAAACCGGAATTTGAATCAAAATAGGCAAACAACCGCCCAATGGGTTGACCTTTTCCTTTTGATAAAGCGCCATCATTTCCTGATTGAATTTTTGTTTGTCATCCTTGTATCGCTCTTTCAGGGTAGTGATTCTCGGTTGTAGTTTACGCATTCGAGCCATCGATTTATATTGAGCTTCGGATAGTTTAAAGAACATCAATTTAATCAATACCGTCAACAACACAATTGACCAACCCCAATTGCCTACCAACCCATGAATTTTTTCCAAAACCCAAAACAATGGTTTTGAAATCGCTGTAAATACACCATAATCGACCGTTAAATCCAATCCTTTGGCAATTTCTGGTAACTCTTTTTGTAATTTAGGACCCACATACCATGTTGACTCAAAAACCTCTGTAGATCCAGAAGGCACTGATTTGTTGGTGGTGGTGATTTGTGCCAAATATGGAAAAGTAGAACTGTTGGTTTTTTTAGCAACAAGTTTTGAATTACTGGTTGTTGGGATGATGCCCACAAAGAAGTAATGTTGCACCATCGCTACCCAACTTTCAGCAGCGAGTGTGGTACTTACCGTTTCTTCCTGTAAGTCATCAAAGCTCTTGGTCTCATAACCTTCTTCAGCATCAAAATAACCAACGCCTTTAAAAGAATAACGACCAGCATCCGTGAAAGACGGATCTTTTCCGGCCCACGGATTATTGCGCATCAATTGTTGGTATTCTGAAACGTTCCAGTTTTCATTTGTTTTATTGGTCAAATGTTGAGTGAGTTTGATGGCATAACTGTTAGCATCAATTAAATAGGTTTTTTCAACCCTACCTTCAGAAGTTTCATGGGTAAATTTAACCTCTGTTTTTCCTTCTGTAACCACAATTTTTGGGGTCGTGGTTTTGTAAAGATCGTTGTGAGTGAATTGAGTGTTTTGAGCCACTAATCCAGCAACCGCTTTAAAGTGACTGTCCCGATGGTCCATCAAAATCACATGAGCTGCTTCTTTTTTCTTTAAGGGGTATTTTTTTAATTCGGCATAAACTAAAGCCGCGCCTTTGTCGGTAAACTCAAGTTTAAGCAGGGGCGTGTCTACGGTTGCAATAACGCGAGTGCTTTGTTGCTTATTTTCACTAACCGCAGGCACGTTATTATCACTATTTAAAGGTTGTGGAATGTCTTCTTCATCCACTGCAACATCACTCGTTGTTGGCGTCAGAACTTCATCAACAATTAAATCGTTGTTATTAGCTGATTTTTGGCTTTGGGAGGTATCAACGATAGGTTGGTTATAATCTTTCTGCCATTGTACATAAAGCATAAAGCCCAGAAACATCAAAGTAATTAAATAAAGGTTTTTATTGTTCATTTATTGTTCTCACATTTTTGCCACAACTGATTGAGACTTTCAGTGATAAGTTGATTACCGATTTTGGACACGCCCGGTTTGGCCATGACCACATAGTCAGCTGATTTTAACTGTTTTTTCATCCTGAAACTTTCCCGAATGAGGCGTTTTATGCGGTTTCTCTTGACAGCTAGTTTATCTATTTTTTTGGAAACCACCAATCCCAAACGGGGAGGTTGTGATGATTGGGTGTAATGCAACAAAACGGTAAAATACTGGTTTTGAATCCTTTTTGACTTACTAAAAACCCGACTGAAATCAAGTCGGGTTAATAATCTTTTGCCTTTCGGGAATTGTTCCAAGGCTCACACCTTTTTGGGTTTAACACCAAACAGGGTGATTATGCAGCCAGTCTTTTTCTGCCTTTGGCACGTCTTGCGTTAATTACCGCGCGACCACCAGCCGTTTTCATGCGAGCTCTGAAACCATGTGTTCTGGCTCTTTTCAAATTACTTGGTTGAAATGTTCTTTTCATGATTTTTTACCTGTTCTTTTAACGCGTTGGGCATGCTTCATGCAGGCCTCTAAAAAGGCCGTGCATCATACTGTTTTTTTATGTTTTTTTCAAGTGGTTTTTCATTTGTTGTTTTTATTTGCTTTTTCCAACCATCCTCATGACTGTTTTTTGCCCTTGATTGCAGTATGATTTATGCCATTTTATTGCTATACTTGAGCGCTTGTTTGTGGCTTTGTATTTTAATGTGGGATCGCTGTTTAAAAAGACTTGAAGCTGAAATACCTGAAAATGACATTAATATATGGATTAAACCATTGGATGTTGTAGAGGCAGGTAATCAAGTTTCCTTATATGCAACCAATGACGTTGTTTTAGACAAAGTCAATGCCTTGTATTTAAAATCCATTGTGGCAGCGGTACGTGAAATATACGGTGCTGACTACCAAGTCAAAACCGCTATTCAAAAGCGGCAGGTTGAAACAGCAATTGATATAAGCTCACCACAAAAAAAAATTACCAAAGTACCTTCCAACCTCGATAAACGTTTCACTTTTGACAATTTTATCGAAGGTCGATCCAATACCATAGCACTTGCGGCAGCCATGCAAACCGCACAAACCGCAAACCCTGAATACAATCCTTTATTGTTATATGGTAGCACTGGTTTGGGTAAAACACATTTACTGCACTCAATAGGTAATGAAATTTTAAAAACCAATCCAGATGAAATGGTTTGTTACCTACATTCTGAAATTTATGTCAATGAAATGGTCAAAGCCTTACAACAAAAAAAAATGGAGGCTTTTAAACGAAAATACCGATCTGTTACAACCTTGTTGATTGATGATATCCAATTTTTTGCTGGTAAGGAGCGCAGTCAGGAAGAGTTTTTTCATAATTTCAACTACCTCCATGATGGACAAAAACGCATTATCATCACTTGTGATCGTTACCCTAAAAAAGTCAGTGGTTTGGAATCACGACTAAAATCGAGGTTGGGATGGGGTGTAGTGGTACCTATCGATCCCCCTGATTATGAAACTCGCGTCATTATTTTAAAAGAAAAAGCCAAACAATTTGGTTTCAGCCTTGAAGATGATGTCGCTTTTTACATTGCTAAACAACTCAACTCTAATATTCGTGAGCTCGAAGGTGCGCTTAATACGTTAAAAGCCAATGCCGATTTTACTGGACATAAAATAGATTTAGCCTATACCAAGCAAATTTTAAAAGAGTTGTTTAAAGTCAACCACCAAATTGTTTCTGTAGAAAACATACAAAAAACCACTGCACAATATTACAATGTAAAATTATCTGAATTGATTGGTAAAAGTCGCAAAAGATCTATTGTCAGACCAAGACAACTAGCGATGTTCCTGGCCAAGGAATTAACAGATAACAGTTACCCTGAAATTGCTGAAGCATTTGGTGGAAGAGATCATACGACAGTAATTCACGCCTGTAAGAAAATGGATGAATTATTGAATGAAAGTCATGACTTAAACGAAGATAAACAAAAAATTGTGAATAAATTAACTGAATGACTGTGGATAACTTGTGGATAAGCTGTAAATTAAAAATCACGTGTTTTTTATACACAAGTTATCCACAAGATTAAACTTTCTTAAATAAACAAAAAAAGTAATAAAATCAATAAGATAAAAAGTTAATCAAAAAGTTATTCAAACCTAATAAAACTATTTTTATATATAATACTATGTTATTTAACATCCAAAGAGAAACACTTTTAGCACCCTTAAGTCAAATATGTGGTGTGGTAGAAAAAAAAGGCACATTACCTGTTCTCAGTAATGTTTTACTTAAATTAGATGGTGATACTTTGTTATTAACCACCAGTGACTTAGATGTAGAAATGCGTTCAGAATGCGTGGTTGACTGTCAAGCTTCAGGTGAAGTCACTGTTCCTGCCCATAAGTTTTTAGATATTTGTAAAGCATTACCTGATGGATCAATCTTAAAATTCTCATATGATTCTGGTCAGTGTTTAATCACTTCAGGGGATAGTCGTTTCAGTTTAAGTACATTACCTGCACAAGAATTTCCTTTAATCGATGACATGGAGTCATATCAACCTGTTAACATAGGTTCAAAAGATTTACAGCGTATGTTAAAACAAACTGTTTTTTGTATGGCTGTACAGGATGTCAGATATTTCCTCAATGGATTATTGTTCGAAGTGTTAAATAATAAGTTGCGTTGTGTTTCTGCCGATGGTCACCGCTTGGCTTTATCGGAATGCGATTACGTTAACGACAGCGGTTTAAACAAACAAATTTTAATTCCAAGAAAAGGGGTACTTGAATTACAAAAAATGGTTAAAGACATCGATCAAGAAATCATTATTAATATTGGTCGAAACCATGTCAAAATTGATATTGAAGGTATCAGTATGACCTCTAAATTGATTGATGGTAAATTTCCTGATTATGAGTCGGTGATTCCTTTAAACATGGAAAATAATTTCATTGCTGATCGTGAAGAACTACGTAATGCTTTACACCGTGTCGCTATTTTATCCAATGAACAATACAAAGGGGTGAAATTCAAAATTTCTCATAACAGACTTGAAATTATTGGCCACAACCCTGATCAAGAACAGGCTGAAGATGTCATTGCTGTTCAGACTGATATCGAAAACATTGAAACGGCTTTTAATGTTAACTATATTTTAGATGCTACCCAAGCCATTAATGAAAAAGAAATTCAATTCAGCTTTAAGGAGGCATTATCCAGTTGTCTAATAAAGCACCCTGAAAGATTAGATTGTCGTTTGGTTGTCATGCCATTAAGAATATAGTCTTTCAGTGTTTATTAAACAATTAAAAATCAACGGATTTCGTTGTTACGAGTCCGTTGATTTAATGTTTGAAAAAAAAATAAACGTTTTTATTGGCCCTAATGGTTCAGGAAAAACCTCTGTATTAGAAGCCATTTATTACCTTTCCACAGGGAAGTCATTTCGCAGTAAAAAAAACAAAGTATTGGTTAATAACCTGCAAAACCAATTTACTTTATTTTGTCAATTTTCAGAAACAGAGGGAAGAACCCAAAATCTTGGTGTAAGCTTCAATAAAAATACTGGTGAAAAACAAATAAAGCTCAATCAAAACCAAGTTAAAAACCAATCTGAAATAGCACATATGATTCCAGTGGTTGCAATTGATCCGGAGTCTTACTTATTTATAGATAAAGGACCACAATACCGACGCTCTTTTTTGGATTGGTTGGTGTTTCACGTGAAACCTGAATATCTTCAAGTGTGGACACAAACCATGCGTTGTCAGAAACAATTAAACGCTTCATATAAATCACAATACAATCAAATAACCACTCATTGGGAACAACAATACATACTTCATGCCAATCAATTAAATGATTTACGTCGGGTTTTTTTTAAACAATTGGAAATCCTTGTTATGGAAAAAGTGTCAATGTTTTTACCTGAAGTGAATGATTTCTGTATACACTACTTTCAAGGATGGTCTAAGGAAAATGATCTAACAGAACAAATCAAGAAGGACAGAGAAAAAAACTTGAATTATGGAAGCCTCTATTCTGGTGTTCACAAAATGGATATTAAATGTAGAGTTAACAATAGTCAGGCTCAGGATGTACTATCAAGAGGACAAAAAAAAATTATTTCTATTATTTTCAATCTTTGTTTTATAGAGATGCTAACAGTGGCTACTAAACTTAATCCAATCGTCTGTTTTGATGATTTGGATGCTGAGTTAGATGGTGTGAAAACTAACCTATTGTGTGATTTTATTAATAACTCACAGAACCAAATATTCTTATCTACCGTAGACTTGGAAAAGGTTACATCCTTATTGAATGAATTCAGTGTGTTTCACGTGAAACCTACTGGTATTGATGTATGATTAAATTAAAATTTACTTGTTTATCATTTGTGAAATGGTGTTTGTTGAGCTGTGAAAACTGGTATAATGTGTTGTTTTATTTTGGATTGAAAAGCTCTTATGAGTGAGAATTACGATTCTTCGAATATTAAGGTTTTAAAAGGATTGGATGCTGTCAGAAAGCGTCCTGGTATGTATATTGGAGATACAGATGATGGCACAGGTTTGCACCATATGGTATTTGAGGTGGTGGATAACTCCATTGATGAAGCCCTGGCAGGTCATTGTGATACTATAAAAGTACAAATTAACGCAGATGGTAGTGTAACTGTTTCTGACAATGGTCGGGGTATTCCGACAGATCAACATGAAGAAGGTAAATCTGCTGCTGAAGTCATCATGACGGTATTGCATGCGGGTGGTAAATTTGATGATAACTCTTATAAAGTTTCAGGTGGTCTTCATGGTGTGGGTGTTTCTGT
>JAGRJR010000036.1:0-3680 GCA_020442635.1 Lysobacterales bacterium | reverse complement strand
GTCAATGCATTGAGTATTGAACTTGATTTGGAGATCCACCGCAATGGTAATGTTTACCAACAATCTTACAAAATGGGTGAACCACAGGCTGATCTTGTTGTGGTTGGGACGACGGATCGAACCGGAACAACTGTAAGATTTAAACCGTCAGTTGAAATATTTTCTGATGTGGAATTTCATTTTGATATTCTGGCCAAACGATTAAGAGAGCTGTCTTTCCTTAATTCTGGTGTTCGTATTGAACTAAAGGATGAAAGAACTGATGAATCAAAAGTTTTTGAATATGAAGGTGGTATTGCATCATTTGTTCACTATCTTGCAGAAAGGAAAACACCATTACATGAAACAGTGGTGCATTTTAATCATGAACAAGAGGATGGAACAGCTGTAGAAGTGGCGATGCAATGGACAGATTCATACCGTGAATCTGTGTTTTGTTTTACCAATAATATTCCGCAAAAAGATGGTGGTACACATTTAGCTGGATTCAGGGGGGCATTAACAAGAACCATTAATAACTTCATCAATCAAAACGCCAAAAAGAAAGCCGTGATGACTGGTGATGATTGTCGGGAGGGTTTGATAGCGGTGATATCAGTGAAATCACCAGATCCCAAGTTTTCTTCTCAAACTAAAGACAAGCTGGTTTCTTCTGAAATAAAAGGTGTTGTAGAAAGCACGGTTGGTGAGCATTTAGCTGATTTTTTATTGGAAAATCCACAGGAAGCTAAAATCCTGACAGAAAAAGTGATGGATGCCTCCAGAGCTCGAGAAGCAGCTCGTAAAGCCAGGGAAATGACAAGACGTAAAGATGCTTTAGACATTGCTGGCTTACCTGGTAAATTGGCCGATTGTCAGGAAAAAGACCCTACATTGTCAGAGATTTTTCTGGTAGAGGGTGACTCTGCGGGTGGTTCAGCAAAGCAAGGTCGGAACCGTAAAAACCAAGCTATATTACCATTAAAAGGAAAAATACTGAATGTTGAAAAGGCCCGGTTCGATAAAATGTTATCGTCTGCGGAGGTGGGTACTTTAATAACAGCCTTGGGCTGTGGAATTGGCCAACATGACTTTGATCCTGATAAATTGCGCTACCATAAAGTCATTATTATGACTGATGCTGATGTTGACGGTTCACACATCAGAACCTTGTTGTTGACATTCTTGTACCGTCAAATGCCAGAGTTGATTGAGCGTGGTCATATCTATATTGGTCAACCTCCGTTATATAAAGTTAAAAAAGGTAAACAGGAAACTTATCTCAAAGATGATGACGAGATGAATGAATACTTATTGAATCGATCTTTGGATGATGTGGAATTGAATTATCAGGATGATATGCCACCGATGACCGGTGATGTATTATATCGATTGATTAAGCAGCAAGTTCACGTTAAGTCGGTGATAGAAAAGCTCAGTTTGGTGTATGATAAAAAAGTCATTAATCAACTACTGTTATTACCCAAAATTAACCCAGCCGAAGAAACAGTAACAGCAGACTGGATTGAACAGGCAGAAAAAATCATGAATCTAGGAAATCGCCTAGGGGTTAGCTGGCAGGTATTTTATCAAGAAGATATTGAATCATTGGTGTTTGCCAAAAATGGAAATGGTTTGATTGAAAAAACTACTTTGTCAAAAATGTTTTTCCAATCCAATGATTATCAGCAAATGATGGAAGTGGCTGAACAAAACCAGGATTTATTACAAGGTGACTCAGTCTTGAAAAAAGCTGATAAAACCATACAAATCAATAGCATATCAGAGGTTTTGGAATACTTGCTAAGTGTCGCCAAAAAAGGGCTTACCATCAGCCGATTCAAGGGTTTGGGTGAAATGAATCCAGATCAATTATGGGAAACTACCATGAACCCAGAAACTCGTCGTTTGTTACAGGTAACCATAGAGGATGCAGTTTCTGCGGATAACGTGTTCTCAACCTTGATGGGTGATGTGGTTGAACCAAGAAGACAATTTATTGAAGAAAATGCATTGAATGCCAGTAATTTGGATGTATAAAAAATGACTGACCAAACAACACAAAGAATAGAACAAATGTTGGATGAAAATCCTGTGTTTTTGTTCATGAAAGGAACCCCACAAACACCGATGTGTGGTTTTTCTTCTAACACTGTAAAAATATTAAAAGAAGTATTGGGTGATGGTTTTGCCTCATTCAATGTTTTGGAAGATCCAGAAATTCGTGAAGGCATCAAGGTTTATGGTCAATGGCCAACAATTCCACAACTGTACGTTAATAAAGAACTTATTGGAGGCAATGACATTGTCACTGAAATGTTCAATACAGGCGAACTGCATGAATTGTTGAATTTGCAACAACCAGATCGGACCGCACCGACCATTAGTATCACCGATGAGGCTCTAAACCATATCAAAGAAGGTTTGAAAGACATGGGTGATCATCAATTGTTTCTATCTATTGATGATGAATTCAATACTCGATTTAGTCTGGAAATGCCCAAAGGTTATGAAATCATAGCAGATGTGGGTGATTTAAAGGTTTATATGGATATTGGAACAGCCAAGAGATCTGATGGCTTAGAAATCAGTTGGGTGGATGAACTGCAGGGCTCAGGATTGCGTATAAAAAACCCCAATGAACCTCCAGCAGTAAAGGATTTATCTGTGGCAGAACTTCAAGACTGGTTTGATACTGATGTGCAAAATCCGTATGTTTTTGATGTCAGATCTGCCGAAAAAGTGGCTGAAGGAACAGTTGAGCATGCGGTTAGATTAGACAAGCAAGCTATTGAAAGTATAGAAAAAATGGAAAAAGATACTCCATTGGTATTTGTTTGTCAGGTGGGTCAATCATCTATGTCCGCAGCAGAGTTTTTCCGAAAAAAAGGATTCACAAAAATATTCAACTTAACTGGTGGGTATAACGCTTGGCGCAATGCTAACAATTGATGCCAATTAAACAAAGACCTGCCATCAAATGGCATCAATTTGTGGTGCTGATGATTGCAGGTTTGGCATATTGGTTTTACCCACAAGAGCCAATCGGTTCAGAAAAGCCAACATCTCTACCTAATGTCAAAACAACCATTGATTCCCTTCCTTTTAAGCAATGGGTAAAACAGAAGGCCAGTGGGACTATTGTGGAAATTTCAGGTCGGGTTAACAAACTACTTGAGGATGATTTACAGGGAAATAAACACCAAAGATTTTTGATTGAGATTGATGGAGTCTCGGTATTGGTTGCCCATAATATTGACCTAGCTCCTAGGGTGCCAATAACAGTTGGTGATAACATTCGACTCAAAGGAGAATATGAATGGAATGAAAAAGGTGGTTTGATACATTGGACGCACCATGACCCCAAAAATTGGCATGAAGAAGGCTGGATAGAGTACAACGGAAAAAAGTTTAAATAACGACTAAAAAAACTTGCCTAATTATTTGATTTCCTTTATCATTGCGCACCTCGAAACAATTCAGTTTCAATCCTGTATATTCAAACGGGTCGTTAGCTCAGTTGGTAGAGCAGTGGACTTTTAATCCATTGGTCATAGGTTCGAATCCTATACGACCCACCACTTTCCTTGGTTGCATTTGCTAAAATGCCTATATTTCTTGTATTTGTTGCTGTTAATTTGTAAGTTGGTCAACACTTATTAAATACATAGGTAGCCAATGTTTGTTTTCCTATTGATTTG
>JAGRJR010000035.1 GCA_020442635.1 Lysobacterales bacterium | reverse complement strand
AAATTTTTGTTGTTCTTTCATTGATGATTGAACCATCATAAACAGCATGTGCAAGGCTGGTGCTGGTGCATAAATAGAAATTAATGAGAACATGCGCTGGAATGATGAAATGGTAGGGATCATCTTTATATTGGACATAAGCACAGTTGACGACTCTGCCTTTTTTTTCCATAAGTTGTTTTCCATATGGAAACGCGTAGAATTCTTCATTGTTGAGCTCGTATTTATGATATCCTGGATGATATTGAACATGGGCATCATCAATAACCAAATCGAATGTTTCTTTGGTGCCAACATTTGAGTTTATCAATAAGCCATTTTTCCATAAAGACCCTATATCTATAAGTGGAGATTGTCCAACGCCTACTAATATTTCCAGTGCTTGGCTTTTGTCAATGTCACCCACCATATAAAACTGTCTATTTTTATCATGAGCTCCCGATTCATATTCTTTTTGGGTATCAATTGTGAAGGGAGCAATGAGGGCAACAAAAACAGATTCTGATGGGACTGCCAGGTTGTACTGGATGTCATATACCCACTCAACCCTCCATATGCGCCCATCATCTGGGAAGTAGGACAGTTTGAGCAGTTCTGCGCTCATCAGTCCATGATAGCGCTGTACAATACAAGATAGCGCTGTACAGTACAAATTACCATTGTTCAGTCCAATTAATCATTGGAATTGACATTATACCCCAGCTTGATGCGCCTGGACATCAGCGTGGTAACTTGACCTGACCAGCGGTCCGGCGGCGATGTGTTTAAAGCCCAGGGTGTAGCCGTAGGTTTCTATGGCTTTGAATTGATCGGGTGTCCAATAATTCAATACTGGGTGATGGCCCTGGGTGGGTTGCAGGTATTGTCCGATGGTTATCATTTCAACATCATGTTCAGCCAAATGCCTCAAGGTTTCTTGTACCTGTTCAAAGGTTTCGCCCAAGCCTACCATGATACCGGATTTGGTTGGAATGTCAGGATGTTGTGCTTTGAATTTTTTTAATAAATCCAAAGACCATTGATAGTCAGCACCGGGCCTGACGTTTTTATATAAGGCGTAAGCGGTTTCTAGATTGTGGTTGAACACATCCGGTGGACTTTGTGCCAGGATTTCCAGGGCTTTGTCCATGCGGCCTTTGCCTCTGAAATCAGGTGTAAGGATTTCAATCTGGATGTCAGGGTTTTTTTCACGAACGGCAGCAATGCAATCAACAAAATGTTGTGCGCCACCGTCTTTCAAATCATCACGATCGACTGAGGTAATGACCACATATTTCAAACCCATGTCAGCAATGGTTTGCGCCAGGTTTTCAGCTTCTTTGGGATCTGGCGGTAGTGGCCTGCCATGCGCAACATCACAGAATGAACATCGGCGGGTACAGACCTCTCCCAGGATCATAAAGGTAGCAGTGCCTTTACCAAAACATTCATGTATGTTTGGACATGAGGCTTCTTCACAAACGGTCACCAAAGAGTTGTTACGTAATTTGCTTTTCAGTTTTTGTACAGCGTTACCTGTTGGGATACGGACTCTGATCCAGTCCGGCTTTCTTAACCGTGGTGCATCGGTGTCAAAACCAGCGCGGTTGCGGTTGGTTTTGCTGCTGCCCATTTCTTTGGCTCCAGCCACTTTTCTGGCGAGTCGGTCGGCACTTTCCTGATTCGGCATTTCGATGTTCAGAGGTATCTTGTCGTTCATGTTTTTTGGCCTCAGGCTGCTTGTTCTGTTTGGGCTGTGAAATTCAGTTGTTGGCAAAATGCTTGAATCAATTGTTGTTCAACGGTATTGATGTTTACATCTGATGCCAAATCTGCCAATTGTATGACTTGTAGGCCTGAAAAGCCACAAGGATTGATTCTTTGAAAAGGTTCCAGATCCATATCGATGTTAAAGGCCAAACCATGGAATGAACAGGCTTTGCGGATTCGTAATCCCAATGAAGCGATTTTAGCGCCATTTACATAAACTCCAGGTGCATTGTCCTTACGTTCTGCTTTGACTCCATATAAAGCGACTGTATCGATGATGGCTTGTTCGATGCCGTGCACCAATGATTTGACTCCAATGCCATGCCGACGCAGGTTAATCATGGGATAAGCAACGATTTGTCCAGGGCCATGATAAGTGACTTGACCACCTCGATCGACCTGAATGACCGGAATATCACCTGCGGCCAATATGTGTTCGGCTTTGCCTGCTAAGCCTTGAGTAAATACCGAGGGGTGTTCTACCAACCACAATTCATCAATGGTATCAGCGTTTCGCTGATCGGTGAATTTTTGCATGGCTTGCCAAACTGGCTCATAATCACAACACCCTAAGTGACGAATGATTAATGGATGTTTGATTGGTTTTTGTTCTACAGTGTCCATACCACTTCTTCGACCTCTCGGATTTCCTGATAGATGTTGATCAGGTGGTCTTTGGATTGTGCATAAATCAAAACGGTAACAGATTGGTATTTTCCGGTTTTACTGGGTCGAGATTGTACTGAATGTCTAGAAACTTCAGGTGCATGTTGTTTGACCAGTTCTAATATCCTCAGTAAAAAATCTTCGGTGTTGGGTCCCATGGCCTTGATGGGGTATTCGCAAGGAAACTCAAAACCTTTGCCACCGGCATTCATTAAATCATTGACGTCCATCAATCATCTCCAAATGATTTAAACCACAAGCCAATACTGTCCATGCTGCGGGTCCACCAACCGGCAGCTTCTGCAGTTTGTAAGGCAATCAGGGGTTTATGCATCAGGGTTTTACCATCAAGCAGCAGATTAAGGGTGCCTAACTGGGTTCCTTGCTGTACTGGAGCGGTGATGACACTGGGTAAATCGACATTAGCATCGAGTTTTTCATAACTGCCTTTGGGAATGGTGATGAACAAATCTTCAGCCAAGCCTAAAGAAATTTCTTCATCCACGCCTTTCCAGATTTCTGCTTTGATGCGCTCTTCTCCCTGGTTATATAGTTTGTGGGTTTCATAAAAGCGGAAGCCATAATTTAATAATTTTTGAGACTCATCCGCACGGGCTTTTTCAGATTCGGTACCCATCACGACATTAACCAAACGCATGCCGTTGCGCATGGCTGATGTCGCCAGACAATAGCCGGCAGCTTCGGTGTGACCAGTTTTAAAACCATCAACAGTTGGGTCGCGGTAAAGTAGGGTATTGCGGTTGTGTTGTTTGATTTTGTTATAAGTGAATTCCTTTTCCGAATAAAAGTGGTACAGATCTGGAAATTCTGTGATCAAAGCTTTACCTAACAATGCCACATCAAAGGCACTGACCAGATGTCCTTCAGCCGGTAATCCTGTGGCATTTTTAAAGCTGGAGTCATTCATGCCTAATTTTTTGGCATGTTGGTTCATCATGCTGGCAAAAACTTCCTCACTACCAGCAATGTGTTCGGCCAGAGCGACACAGGCATCGTTACCAGATTGTATGATCATGCCGCGCACCAAGTCTTCAACCTTGACTTGCTTGTCGACTTCAATAAACATTTTAGATCCGCCAGTACGCCAAGCTTTTTCACTGATCGTAACCATATCATCCAAAGACAAATTACCTGATTTGATTTCGGAGAAAACCACATAAGCAGTCATCATCTTGGTGATACTGGCTGGTTCAACTTGCAGGTGTGGATTGTGTGAGGCCAACACATGCCCGCTATGATAGTCCAATAAAATATAGCTGCTGGCTGCTACTTGTGGAGGTTCTGGGATCGCCTCAGCTTGTTGGGCAGATGCAAAATAATGAATGGTTAATAACAGGAAAGTCAGTGTTACTTTGTTTGTTTTCATGGGTCAAATCAAGTTGCTGTTATTCAGTAATCACCTTGGCATCAGGAATGCCATTGGCGGCGATTTTATTAATCAGGCTGTTTACTTTGCTTTCTGAAGCAACGGGTCCAATACGAACCCTGTGTAAGGCGCCATTGCGAGTGGACAATATGGTGACGAATGTCTCAATTCCAAGTAATTCACTGGCTTTTTTTGCCAAGTTGTAGGCGGCGTTTTTGTCTGAAAAAGCGCCTAATTGTAAATAGGTTAGTCCTTGTTTGATGGGCTTTTGTACTAAATCTTTGGGAGAGTTTACCACCCTGATGTGTACATCGGCGATACCTTCATGAACAAAATCCAAAGCCTTTGCTGCTGCATAGGATAAATCAATGATTCGATCGCCTACAAAAGGACCACGGTCATTCACCTTAACCACCACTTTTTTATCGTTTTTGAGATTGGTGACTTCTACATAACTCGGTAAAGGTAAGGTTTTATGTGCGGCAGTGAGCTTATACATGTCAAAAGTTTCTTGATTGGAGGTTTTTCTTCCATGAAATTTTTTGCCATACCAGGAGGCCTTGCCGCTTTGTGTGTACCCTTGTGGGTTGCTGTTGACTTGATAGACTTTGCCATGTACTCGGTAGGGGCTGTGGTTGCCGTATTCGCTTAACGGCTCAGATTTGGGTTTCCATGGTTTGATTTTTTCAGGGTCTATGTCCTTGTAATGATCTTTTCGACCACATCCGCTGAGTACCAATGCTGTGAAAAATAGTGCCATGAAAACCTTGTTCATGGTTGTTCACCATGCTCTTTCAAAGCTTTGATTGCTTGTGACAGCTGATAAACGGCAGTGACATACATGTGTGAATGGTTATAACTGGAAATCACGTAAAAATTTTGAAAACCTTGCCAATACTGTTTCTGGTTGTCCGCCACATCCAGTTCCAGTACGGTGAATAATTGTTGGCTGTTGTGATCCTTGATATGTGGTTTAAGCTCATTAAATTTAGTTGAAAAGTTCGGTTTTTCAATTGATTCCAGTACTTTTCCACCTGGTTCCCATTTGTGTTTATTAAGGTAATTGGCAACACTGGCGATGGCATCCTGAGGATTATTGAGTAAATCAATCACATTGTCTTGCTCGTAATCAACCGCATATGAGCGGTAACTGGAAGGCATGAACTGACCATAACCCATCGCGCCAGCATAAGAGCCTTTTGCCGTTAAAGCATCGACATGATTTTCCTGTGCCAGCTTTAAAAAGTGTTTCAGCTCGCCGGTAAAAAATTTTGATCTTTTGGGGTAGTCAAAAGCCAAGGTGTACAAAGCATCCAAAACTTTATGATTCCCCTTAATCCTCCCATAAAAAGTTTCCACCCCTATGATGGCAACGATAATTTCAGCAGGCACCCCTGTTTCTGTCGATACCTTATTTAATACTGCTTCATGTTCTTGCCAAAACTCTACACCTTCGCGGGTTCTTTTTTCTGTCAAAAAGATTTCGCGGTACTCAAACCATTTGAGGGTTTTTTCTGCAGGTTTATTCATGGCGTCGATGATGCCTTGTTGGTGGTTGGCATGGGAAATGATGCTGCGAACCCATTGTGGCTCAAGTGACATTTCAGTTGAAACAGTATCAATAAATTCATCAACTTGCCGCAAATCAACATCGGCAACAACGGGATTGGAAAGCTGTAAAATGAGCAGGGAAGTGGTGTAAATAATGTTTTTTTTCATTGTTGAATCAGTTTTTTATGTGAATGGACGGATGTAATGATACCAAAGGATGCCAATAATGTAAGCACAGAGGTACCTCCATAACTTACCAGAGGTAACGGAACGCCCACCACTGGTAGTACGCCAGATATCATGCCGGCGTTAATAACTACATAGACAAAGAAAATCAGGGTTAGTGCCCCACAAAGTAGTCGATTGAATGTGTTTTTTGCTTGTTGTGCAATAAACAAGCAGCGCAAAATGATGAACAAGTATAGTGTGAATAATAACAACACACCAATAAAGCCAAATTCTTCAGACAATACCGACAAAATAAAATCAGTAGAATGTTCCGGTAGAAAATCAAGTTGTGTCTGAGTGCCTTCTGTCCAACCCTTACCTCCCAAACCGCCAGAGCCGATGGCAATTTTGGATTGAATGATATTCCAGCCATAATTCAAGGGGTCTGCCTCAGGATTCAAGAACATCAACACCCTTTGTCGTTGATACTCGTGCATAAAATGCCAAATGACTGGTGTACTTAGTAACCCGAGTAATGTCGCACCACCAATCAATTTCCAGGAAATTCCGGCTAGGTAAATGACAAACATGCCACTGGTGGCAATCAAAATAGAAGTCCCCAAATCTGGCTGCTTATATATTAAGCCGACACAAAGGCCGATCACTACCAATGCGCCCATTATGTGCTTCCAGCCAGGAGGTAAGCTGGCATGTCTGAAAATCCAGGCCACCATCATAGGCAAAGTGATTTTGCAGAGTTCTGAGGGCTGAAGAGTAATGCCCAAATCCAGCCAGCGTTGTGCACCTTTTACTTTGGTACCAATCAGTAAAACTGCGACCAGCAAAAATATAGAACCCACATAAGCCATTGGTGTAAATTGTTCAAATCGTTCAGGCCTGATTTGAGTAATCAAATAAAAACCAACCAGTGCCAAAAAAATTCTAACCGCTTGTTTTTCTACCAACACCATGCTCCCGGCACTATATAAAACCACCAGGCCATAGGCCATTAACAGCAATATGAGTACTGATAACAACGGATCGGGCAAGTAGGTAAAGAAACGTTTATTCATGCCTGTTCTCCATATAGGCATCAATGATTTTTCTGGCAATGGGCGCGGCCGCTTTGGTGCCACTGGCACCATGTTCAGCCACCACTACCACAGCTACTTCTGGTTTGTCAGCCGGTGCGAAAGCAATAAAAAGTGCATGATTTCGCAAGTGTTTGGGTAGTTCTTCAACTTTTTTGTAAATGTCTTCCTCACTTTTTCCATAGACTTGTGAAGTGCCACTTTTCCCAGCAATCAGGAACTCATCAGACTTGATTGATTTGCCAGTGCCTTTGGCTGAGTTAATCACGTCTGTCATGCCTTGGTGAACGGTTTGCCAGTGGGCTTCACTTATTTTCATGGGTAAGGGTTCAATGGTCATTTCTTTTTGAATCAGGTGTATGGGGGCAACTCGACCTTTTGAAGCCAGAATCGACAGTGCTTGAGCCATTTGGATTGGCGTGAGAACGAAATAACCTTGGCCTATTCCGGTAATAACTGTTTCGCCGGGAAACCAAATCATATTACGATTGGTTTGCTTCCATTGACGCGAGGGTAATATACCTTTCTTTTCTCCAGCAGTATCAATACCCGTCAATTGCCCAAATTTAAATGGTTTTAAAAAATCATGGATGCGATCTATCCCTAAACGATAGGCTAAATCATAAAAATAAACATTGACTGATTCGGCCAATGACTGCACCACATTTACTTTTCCATGCCCGCCTTGTTTCCAGTCGTGGTATTTTCTGTTCTGATTAGGTAGCTGATAAACACCCGTTGAGTTCATGATGTAATCTCTGGAAATCAAACCGTAATATAGTCCGGCCAAAGCAATGTAGGGTTTAATGGTAGAACCAGGTTCATAGCCGCCCTTTAAACTTCGATCAAACAATGGTTTTTCTGGCGATTCAGATAATATTTTGAATTTTTCGTGGGAAATGCCATTGATAAAATCATTGGTATCATAGCCGGGTTTTGAGACCATGGACAAAACTTCACCGCTGGCTACATCAACAGCTATGGCGGCGCCGGTTTCTTCACCAAAAGCCTGATAAGTGGCTTGTTGAAGTTTGACATCAATGGTCAGTTTCAAGTTAACGCCATTAACCGGAGGGATGTCTATTTTTTGGGAAAGCTGTTTACCCTGAGCATTGATTTCAGTGACCAGTTGACCAGGTATTCCGTGCAGCGCTTGTTCGTGGAATTTTTCCAAACCTGTTTTACCAAAGTAATCACTAGGAGCATACAAACTAGGTTGCTGTTGTTCTAATTCATTTGGGTTAATTTTTCCCACAAAGCCAATCAAGTGAGAAAGTTCAAAAGGAAACAAATATTTCCTGATAAGGTAAGGTTCAATATCAAAACCAGGGAACTGATGTTTTCTGACAGCAAACTCAGCAACTTCGGTATCTGACAGTTTTTCTTTTATGGTTATCGGTTTAAAAACCGGGTTGAATTTGAGTTTTTCTTTGATTGAATTTAGTTCGTCATCAGAAAAAACGATAAGCTCTCGAATCATGTCAAGGCTGTCTTCTTTTTGTTGCGCTTTTTCCTGGATGAAATTTAACCTGTAAGCGGTTATGTTTCCTGCCAACAGAACGCCATTACGATCATAAATCAAACCACGGGTTGGGTTTATGCGACTATACTTAATACGGTTTTGTTCTGCTTGTTGCTGATAATATTCATGTTTGATAATTTGTAGATAAAAATATCGACTCAATAACAAAATAAACACCAATATTACCACCAAGGAAGCAATGATTACCCGCTCGGTGAAAATTCGCCGCTCAACAAAGGGTTGTTTCAGTTTTTGGCCCATTGCTATGTGCTATTACGCAGGGAAATTTGAAAACGATCAAGCAGGTACTTAATCCAGGGCCAGACCAGTGCAGCAGTGAGCAGCGGAAACAAGTCAGTAACGACTGGTTTATATCCAAAACTGACCCAGTCAATAACAGCTCGTATCAATATGTCATTAAACAGTAACACCAATACCATCCCCAGCATCTGCCAGATAGATTTCATGCGTAGCTGCTTTGCAGATTTAGTGACCAGAAAGGATAAGGCCACCAATGACATGCCATGCTTTCCCAGCAAGCTCCCCATCAGTATGTCTGTCAATAGTCCATAGGCAAAAGCCACATAAATCACTCGATTGGAAGTGGCATTCAGTGACCAATAGGCTATCAATAAGGCAATCCAATGAGGTTGAAACAAACTAATGATTGCTGACCAGGGGACCAGCATCATCAACAGACTGCCTAACAGTGACAAATGCATTAAATAGGCTGAATGGTTGTGAAGTTTACTCTGACTCATCGGTACGTTGCTGCGCGGAAGGCCAAACCAAAAAAACCTCAGTCAACTGTGCCAAGTCGGCAAAAGGCCTGGCGGTCGCTGTTTGGAAAGTACGGTCGGCACTGATAGAGACTTCGATGATCTCGGCTACTTGCAATCCACGGGGAAAGCGATTTCCAAAGCCTGAGGTAACCACCACATCACCTGCCTGGATATCAGCACTGGTTGGAATTTCTGAAAGCGTAAGGCCTTCACCATTGCCATAAGCGATGGTGCGCAGGCCGTTGCGCAAAATTTCAACAGGTAAACCATGGGCCGTATCGGTTACCAAAATCACATGTGCAAATTGTTGGGCAAGCACATCGACTTGGCCAATAACACCATCCAGACTCAAAACAGCTTGTCCTGTTTGTAATCCTTGGCTGGCGCCCTGATCGATAACAATTTGTTGTTTTTTGGGAGACAGGTTGAGGTTAGAAACAAAGGCAACCGAAGTGGTTAATGGGCTGTTCTGAGTTGCTTTAAGCATATTCCTTAGGCGTTCATTTTCAGCGGCCAGAGAAACATTTTGCTGCACCTTGAGTTTGGCATCAAGCAGCAGTTCCTTCAGCTCAGTGTTTTCTTCAATCAAGGCTGCTTGTCTTGAAATGGCCACCTGAGTGATTTGATAAATTTCTTGGGGCCACTCAATCAGCTTGATTAAAGGAATCGCTGCTAACGATAAGGTGTTCCTTATGGGCTGAGCCAATTGATGGCTTTTATCTGCGATCATCAAAGACATGCAGATAAACTCCAGTATCAAAAATTTAAACAGTGGTGATTGGGTGACTTTTTGCTGACTGGTAAGCGATTCCATTAAACTCAGTGAATGAACATGCTGTGATTATCTGAACGGTGCAAAAAAGTCACTGCCTTCTTCGTCAATGATTTCAAGAGCCTTGCCACCGCCACGAGCCACGCAGGTCAATGGATCTTCAGCCACAAAAACAGGCAAGCCGGTCTCTTCCATCAACAATTTGTCCAAATCTTTTAATAAGGCTCCGCCGCCGGTTAAAACAATACCTTGTTCAGCCACGTCGGCGCACAATTCTGGTGGTGTTTGTTCCAAAGCCGTTTTGACCGCCTCAACAATACCGGTTAACGGTTCGTGTAACGCTTCTAATGCTTCATTGTTGGTAATAACGAACTTTCTGGGTACACCTTCAGCCAAATTTCGTCCCGATACTTCCAGTGAAATCTCCTCAGCAGCAGGATAAGCGCAACCGATTTCATGTTTAATCCGTTCTGCAGTTGATTCACCTATCAAAGTACCATAGCTGCGTCTGACATAAGAGATGATGGAGTCATCAAATTTGTCACCACCAATTTTTACAGAAGCAGAATACACAATGCCATTGAGTGATAAAACTGCCACTTCTGATGTGCCACCACCAATATCCAAGACCATGCTGCCGCGCGCTTCATGAATTGGGATACCAGCTCCAATGGCAGCAGCCATAGGCTCTTCAATCAAGAACACTTCAGCAGCGCCCGCACCTGAGGCAGATTCTTCAATGGCTCGGCGTTCAACCTGAGTCGAACCACAGGGTACACAAATAAGCACACGACAGGAGGGTTTTAACCAACGGTTAGAGTGTACTTTGCGAATAAAGTGCTGCAACATGGCTGATGTCATATCAAAATCTGCAATCACGCCATCTTTCAAAGGGCGAATGGTTTTGATGTTACCTGGAGTTCTGCCCAGCATCATTTTTGCATCTGCACCTACCGAGGCAATGTTGGCATGTCCACCTCTGTTTTGGTCCACTCTGACGGCAACCACCGATGGCTCATTCAATACAATGCCATGATCGCGCATGTAAATGAGCGTATTGGCAGTCCCTAAATCTATTGATAAATCGTTTGAAAACAGACTTCTGAATTTTTTAAACATGTGAAAATTTGTTATAACATCTGATTGGTAAAAATGGCATAATATCGGGCGGTTTCCTTCATTGGAAAGCCAATCAGCGAATTATATATGAATCCAGCAAGCTAAATGTCAATTAATCGTAAAGAATTAGAAGAAATTGCTGCCCTGGCACAATTGAATATCCCGGAACATCAAATCGAGCAAATCACCGCTTCATTGAATCAGGTGATGCAGATGATAGCGCATGTCAACCAGGCCGATACCTCACTGGTTGAACCTATGGCACATCCCAATGATGCCTGGCAAATCATTAGAACTGACGAGGTCACCGATACCACTCATAAAACCGATTTACTCAAGCTTTCCTCTCATGCTGATGATGATCACTATCTGGTTCCCAAGGTGATCGAATGATTAATATCAGTATACGTGAAATGTCTGAAATGCTTCAGACTAAAAAAATCAGTGTCCAGGAATTATGCAGTTTGTACTATGATCGAGCCAGGGCGTTCAATGAACAAACCAATGCCCTAATTACACTGTATCCTGAATTGTGTGCAGCAGAAATTATGCACGCACAAGAAACTGTCAAATCTGGTGGTTCTGTTTTGGCAGGGATTCCCTTGGTTCACAAGGATTTATTTTGTACCAAGGGAAAAAAAACCACCTGTGCTTCTAGGATGTTGGAAAACTTCATTTCACCTTATGATGCCACAGTGGTGAAAAAGCTCAAAACACAAGGTATGGTGACTTTGGGCAAAGCCAATATGGACGAATTTGCCATGGGTTCTTCCAATGAGCATTCTGCCTTTGGCATAGTCAATAACCCTTGGAGTCATCAACGGGTACCTGGAGGTTCATCAGGTGGATCGGCTGCAGCCGTCGCCGCCAGAATGGTGCCAGTGGCCACTGGAACTGACACTGGAGGTTCAATCAGACAACCCGCTGCTTTTTGTGGCATCACTGGAATAAAACCCAGTTATGGTCGGGTTTCACGTTATGGTATGGTGGCGTTTGCTTCATCATTAGATCAGGGTGGCGTATTGGCGCCTAGTGCCGATGATTGCGCGTTGGTGTTATCAGCCATGACAGGACATGATGCTTTGGACTCCACTTCGGCCAACCAGCCACAATGGCAATGGCGAAAGCCTGAGTCACCAGATATGCGGGGGCTCAAAGTGGGCGTCATTAGCAGTTGGATTGATAGCCTACAAGATGAAGGCATCAAGCAACTGACATTGCAAGGGATTGAATATTTCAAAAATAATGGCGCTGAGATCATTGAAATTGAATTGCCTCATGCTGAACTTGCTGTTTCCGCTTACTATATTTTGGCGCCAGCTGAATGTTCTTCGAACCTGTCTCGATTTGATGGTGTGCGATTTGGTCACCAAACCGCTCAAGCCGAAAATCTGGAAGCTTTGTACCGACAAAGTCGCAGTGAAGGTTTTGGTGAAGAGGTGCAAAAACGCATTATGATTGGTACGTGGGCGTTATCCTCGGGTTACTATGATGCCTATTATTTACAGGCGCAAAAAGTCAGGCGGATGATCAGTGATGATTTCAAACAGGCTTTTGCTCAGGTTGATGTGATGGCTTGTCCGGTTTCACCAGAGTTGGCTTTTAAACAAGGTGAAAAGTCAGATGGTGTCAGTATGTACCAAGCTGATCAATTCACCATTCCTGCTTCTTTGGCTGGCTTACCTTGTTTGTCGATGCCCATTGGCTTCAGTCAGGGATTGCCGGTTGGTTTGCAATTAATTGGTAATTATTTTGATGAACAGACCATCTTATCCATCGCTGACAAATACCAACAGCAGACTGACCATCATTTGAAAATGCCGGAGGCCTACCTATGAGTGCTATGAATCAATGGGAAATGGTCATCGGTTTAGAAATACATGTGCGGCTTGATACGGAAAGTAAACTGTTTTCTGGAATGAAAGCCAGTTATGGAGCTTCACCCAATAGCCAGGTCAGTTTCTTGGATGCGGGTTTACCCGGAACCTTACCAGTCATCAATCAAAAAGCATTGGAATATGCCATACGCTTTGGTTTGTCGGTCAATGCTGAAATTCCAGAAGTGACCATTTTCGCCCGAAAAAATTATTTTTATCCAGATTTACCTAAGGGTTATCAAATCAGTCAAATGGATGACCCCATTGTCGGTAAAGGTCACATTGTGATTGAAACGGACGCCGGTGAGAAAACGGTTGAAATTACTCGTGCCCATCTTGAAGAAGATGCAGGAAAATCGGTGCATGATAAATACGATCAATATTCTGCCATTGACTTGAATCGTGCGGGTACACCTCTTATTGAAGTGGTTTCAGAACCTCAAATGTCCAATGCCAAGGAAGCAGTTGCCTACATGCGAGCTATTTATACACGTGTTACGCATTTGGGGATTTGTGATGGTAATTTGCAAGAAGGATCCTTCCGCTGTGATGCCAACGTTTCGGTTCGTCCCAAAGGGCAAACCGAGTTGGGCACGCGAGCAGAAATCAAAAACCTGAATTCTTTCCGCTTCATTGAAAAAGCCATCAACCACGAAGCCAAGCGACAAATCAAAATCTTGGAATCAGGTGGTAGTATTATTCAAGAAACCCGCTTGTATGATGCAGAAAAAGACCAAACCAGATCGATGCGCAGCAAGGAAAACGCCAATGATTACCGTTATTTCCCTGATCCCGATCAGTTGCCGATTCAAATTACCAAGGAAATGATTGAAGCGCAGCGTGCATTATTACCTGAGTTTCCTGAGGCCAAAATTAAGCGTTATGTTGAAATGTTGGGACTCAAGCCCGATGACGCTGAGATCATTGCCAATGACATTAACCTGTCGAAATTTTTCGAGCAGAGTTTGTCTCAATCCAAAGCACCTGCAGACTTGAACGCCAAATTTTTATTGGGTGAGTTCAGCGCCTTACTGAATGCGGAAAGCAAGACAATTGGCGACAGTAACATTGATGCGGTAAGCTATGCCGGATTACTGGATGAGTTGCAAGCTGGTAGCATCTCACGAAAAGTGGCGAAACAGGTGTTGGATTTGATGTGGGAACAAGGACAATCGGCCAAAGACATCATCGAACAACAAGGTTGGGGACAGATTTCAGACAACTCTGCGTTGGAAACATTGGTGGATGAGCTGATTACTAACAACCCCAATCAAGTAGCCAGTTATCGAGACGGCAACGAGAAAATGTTCAACTTTTTTGTTGGGCAAATCATGAAACAAACCAAAGGACAGGCCAACCCTGTGCAACTGAAACAAATTTTAGAGGATAAATTAAAGCAATGAGAGCATTAATCTGTGGGTCGCTGGCCTTTGACAACATCATGGTATTTGAAGATGAATTTGCCAATCACATTTTGCCGGAGCAAATTCACAAATTAAACATTTCATTTATGGTGCCCACCCTGAGTCGTGTTTTTGGAGGGGTGGCTGGTAACATTGCTTACAACCTCAAAATGATTGGTGGCGAACCGGTTCCAATGGGCGTGGTTGGTAGTGACTTTGATGTCTATCACCAACGTTTGAAAAGTCTGGGTATATCATTAGAAGCAGTTAAAGTCAAAGATGGCCATTTCACCCCACAAGCGTATATCACCACAGACATGAAGAACAATCAAATCACCGCATTTCATCCGGGTGCCATGAATTTTTCCCACGAGAATCATGTCAGAGATTATGGCAACATAGAAATTGGCATTGTTGGCCCAGATGGTCGTGACGGCATGATTCAACATGCAGAAGAATTTGCAGAGGCCGGCATTCCATTTATTTTTGACCCAGGTCAGGCCATGCCATTGTTTAATGGTGATGATCTGAAACAGTTCATTGAACAAGCCACCTGGATGGCAGTTAATGACTACGAGTATGAATTGGTGCATAACCGCACTGGAATGGATGCCAGAGAAATAGCCGAACATCTTGATGCGCTGATAGTCACCCGTGGTGAAAAAGGTTCAGAAATATACGCCGATGGCACCATGTATCACATTCCGGTTGTGACCGCCGAAAAAATTGTTGATCCTACCGGTTGTGGCGATGCTTATCGTGCGGGGTTATTATATGGGCTGACTAACGGCTTGGATTATCAAACTACGGGTCGCATTGCCAGTTTGCTCGGCAGCATCAAAATAGCCACCGCAGGCACCCAAAACCATTACATTTCCAAAAAAGATTTTCGTGCAAAATTCCTCGAAGAGTTCGGCTACGCCTTTTAACTGAAACCTATTAATATCAAAGGGTAGTCGGCTTCAGCCGACCAGGAAAATACTTAACTAACTGGAAAGATCTTTGATTCTATCCAGCGGCATCGGTTGACTGAAGTCAACTACCCAAAAGTTGAGACCAAAGGGTAGTCGGCTTCAGCCGACCAGGGAGATGTTTAAAATAAGTGGAATTTTGAATGTATCCATCTATCCTTATGGCGGAATTTTTGTCATCAAATTGTAACCAATTCTTCATGAAAGTGCTGGTAAAAGCATTTTTTCAGGTTATCATCAAGGCTTAAAACGTAATATCAAATACTAAGCTTCAAACAAATGAGACTGATCAAAAAAATGGTGTTGCCGCTTATCTTGATCCTGATGGGTTATGCCTTTTGGCGAAGCGATAACATTGAGCAGATTGCTGCCGGAATTGCCATTTTTCTTTTCGGAATGCTGGCCATCGAAGATGGCTTTCAGAAACTATCTGGTGGTTTTTTGGAGAGGTTTTTGCGCTCATTCACCAATAAACTATGGAAATCATTAAACTTCGGAATCATTACCACCACGCTTATGCAGTCGAGTTCTCTGGTATCCATTCTGACCATATCTTTTTTGTCAGCGGGACTGATTAGCCTGGCAGCAGGCATTGGAATTATTTTTGGTGCGAATTTAGGTACCACCACTGGCGCTTGGTTACTGGCTGGCTTTGGCTTAAAGGTGAAACTGTCGGTGTATGCCATGCCGATGCTAGCATTTGGAGTGGTGTTAATTTTACAGAATAATAATAAATTCAAAGCCGTTGGATGGGTTGTTGCAGGTGTTGGTTTTCTATTCATGGGCATACAGCACATGAAAGATGGCTTTGAAGTGATGAAAGACTCCATCAATCTGGCCACTTATGCCATGACGGGCATCAAGGGTTTGTTAATGTACACCTTGCTGGGAATTGTGGCAACTGTAGTGATGCAATCCAGTCATGCCACTTTGGTGCTGATTATTACTGCATTGGCATCTGGTCAGATCAGTTATGAAAACGCCCTGGCATTGTCAATCGGTGCCAATGTTGGAACAACGGTAACTGCCATAATAGGCAGCATCAGTGCCAATATTGATGGTAAAAGATTGGCTGTGGCACATTTGATTTTTAATCTGATTACCGCATTGGTAGCCATTTTTTCGATGAAATTATTGTTGTTGTCAGTAGAATGGTTGGGCGATTTTTTGCAGTTATCTGCGGATAACTATACCTTGCGTTTGGCTATTTTTCATACCATGTTCAATTTATTGGGAATTATCCTGGTAACACCTTTTATTAAGTTGATGATTCGGTTTTTGTATTGGGTGCTGCCAGAAAAACAAATAGGCATCAAATTACCCAAGTTTTTAAACCAGGCGGTACTGGAGTCAGAACAAGCCACAGTTATGGCTGTACATCAGGAGTCCATCAGACTGTATGATCTGTCATTAAAAGTTATCGCCAATGGACTAGGTTTTAAGAAACCTGAACTGTTGGAAAAAGTGACCAAAGCCAACATCAGCCAATACAATAAACCCCTGGAAAACAAAGACATCAACGAAGCCTATGCCAGCAGAATTAAACAAGTATTTTCATCCATCGTTGAATTCGTGGTTATCGCCAGAGAAAAAATATCTGGTAAACACGCCAAATCTTTGCAAATACATTCCAGAGCCGTGCGTGAACTGGCGCTGGCCATCAAGGCCGTTAAGCACTTGCAAAAGAATCTGAATAAACAAATCAAAGGCAGTCATATCGAGGTCCAATACCTCTACAACCAGTTGCGCTGGTTAATCGTGGAAACCGTGAGAAAAATTGAAAAAACACGCCTGATAGAATCATCTGAAGAAACCAGTGCAATCCTGAAAGCACTGAAAAAAGCCAATGAGAGAAAAATCAAAAACATCATAAAAGAAGTTGAATCCAGCATCAGAAAACAATTGATCACAGCTCAAAACAGCACTTCACTGATCACTGACACTGAATACACCCACCGCGCCTGCAACCTATTGGTCGATGTCGCCAAAAAACTATTCATCCCCGAAAAAACCCAAACCGCACAAGGCACCGAACAAACCCAGGACCAAACCGAACTTCATGAAATTTTACATGATTAACTCATTTGAATGAATCTTTGATTCTCTAGTCAGCTATCAGAATTTTCGCGAGTTTTTTTTGTTAGAACTTGATGGCTTTTTGAGGGGAGAAACTGTAGTTGTTTTTCGGGGTTATCAGATTTACCAATCAGTAAGTCCAGTTGGTATTCGGTGGGTTTGAAGGGCAGCTCGGTTTGTTTTGTTTTTTTTGACTTCATTGGTTGCGTTGAATGTCTGCCGAATGGTTGTTTCCCATTATATGTTGTTGGAGGTCTTTTTGTAAATTTATTAGTTGGGGTGTTGGTTGCTTCACTGTCAGGTTGACTGAAGTCAACTACCCAAAATTCAGGTATAAGGGTAGTGGACTTTTTCTGACTTTTTGACTAAATACAGTTTAGAGTGGTTGTTTTACTGTTTGGGATTTGAAAAATCTTGCTCAAATTTCATTTTTTTGAAACAATAGGGTCAGTTTAAAGATTTTATATCATCATGGTTGATCGAGATGGTTTTCGCCCGAATGTGGGCATCATCTTGCTCGATGATGAAGGTCAGGTTTTTTGGGCCAAGCGTACTAAAGGGAACGGTTGGCAATTTCCTCAAGGCGGAATAAATAATAATGAAACCGCTGAGGAGGCCATGTTCAGGGAATTGTACGAAGAAGTGGGGTTGAAACCTCATCATGTAGATGTGTTGGGTTCAACGCCGGGCTGGTTAAAGTACCAGTTACCCAAAAAATATCATAAGCGAGACTCTGATCCTTCGTTTGTTGGGCAAAAGCAGGTGTATTTCCTGCTCAAATTATTAGAAGATGAATCCAAAGTAGATTTCAACAAGACGGCCAGTCCTGAGTTTGAAGATTATCGTTGGGTGAATTTTTGGTACCCGGCCGAGAATGTCATTCATTTCAAAAAAAATGTCTATAAGCGTGCCCTGAAGCACCTTGAGTTTTTAACCAAGCAAATATGAGTATTGCGGTCATCATCACTGACCGCAATACCGATGAACTGTGTCATCGCTTAAGTTTGGCATTGCCAGAAGTTCATATTCAACAATGGCCCAATATCGCCAATCCTGAGTCAATCAAGTTAGCTGTTTTGTGGAATCATCCACCAGGTATTACGGCCACTTTTCCCCAGTTACAGATGGTGGTTTCAATGGGTGCTGGTATGGATCATATTGAAGCCGATCAGGCCATTGCAGGTAACATCAAAACAGCCCGTATTGTCACTGATGTGTTGAAACAAAATATGGCGCAGTACGTGTTACAGCATATTTTGTTAAGACATCGTCACTATTCAGATTATCAACAACAACAAAATATGCACACATGGCAGATACTTGAAAACAGTGAAATGCCGACAGTTGGTTTTTTGGGGCTGGGGATTTTGGGTGGTTTTGTTGCTGATCAATGTCGCTGTCTGGGTTTAAAAACTTTGGCCTGGACACAATCACAGGTACACGCTGTGCATCCTTGTTATCATGGTGAGGCAGGTTTACAACTGTTGTGCGCCTACAGTGATTATCTGGTGGTGCTGTTGCCCATGAATCGTGAAACTAAGAACATAATTAATCGACAAACTTTGTCCTGGTGTAAGCCAAATTGTACTTTAATTAATGTGGGTCGTGGCGGGCACGTGGTAGAACAGGATTTGTTGGCGGCATTGGATGCGGGTGTTATTCAACATGCAGTTTTAGATGTCTTTAAACAAGAACCGTTATCCACTGGGCATCCTTTTTGGTCTCATCAAAAAGTGACTCTGACACCACACAGTTCATCCCGTTCTGATGTCGAACAAACGGCTGAGCAGATTGTGACTTATTATCAAAATCTTTGATGTTGGTGTCGAACCATCAGCAGTCTATATCACAGGCAGTACTTTAATTTTTCATTCAATTTAAACAGAAGTCTTGTCCGCAGTTGGTTGCGGTTGTCGTTTCTCCTGTTAAGCAAGTTTAACTTTTCGGGAGAATGCTATGAAATATGTAATCGTATTATCATTTTGGTTGGTTAGCATGATAACCAGCACAGCCTCAGCAGGCACAAACTTTGTGGTGGTAGGCCCAGCAACAGAATCCGGCTGTGATTTTAATTCCATTCAGGCTGCGGTGAATGGTTTGGGTGCTGGACAGAATTACATCCGCGTTTCTTCTCATTTTGATCAAGCTGCTTATTATGAAAATGTGCTGATTGATGGAAAATCTTTGGTTCTGTGGGGTGGTTATGACAGTTGTAGCGATGCACAAAATGGCAGCCATTACATAGATAATGATCATTCTTATGTGGATGGTGGTCATAACGGTCCTACTTTTAAGTTGATTAACGGTGCCAATGTTGATTTGTATTATTTTGAAATCACAGGTGGTCAAGGTGTACTCGGTGGTGGTATTGAAGCCATTAACTCTTCGGTTCGGGTTCTGTATTCGGAAGTTCACAGCAATTCTGCGGTTTCGGGTGCTGGTATTTATGTGGCATATGATAATCCCAGAGGCATGAATGATCCGACTACTTTTGAGCTTAGAGATTCTGTGGTTGTGGGTAATTTTGCCAGTTACGCTGGTGGTGGTATTTTTTGTTCCAATGGGAAAGGTCTGATTGATGGTAATTCTGGCGTTTCTGCCAATCAGGCCAATGGAACCAATGCTGATGGTGGTGGTTTGTTTCTTAGCTTCTGTGATACAGAGTTCTTTGGTGGAACCAATTTGGAACCGTATCCCAGTGATTGGCACAGTTATAATGGTTTGAGACAGAATATGGCCAATCGTAATGGTGGTGGTGCCATGGTGGTCTCATCCAGCCTGCATTTATATGGTGGTGAACATAACTATGGCCAGTCGGGAACATTTGGTTCCAACCTGACGCCGATGAATATACAGGATAATGTGGCCGATGCTGATAATGACTTAAATGGTAACGGTGGTGGTGTTTACGCGGTTGGGCAGATGTTCGGCCCTTCGTACATCATCATTGAAAATGGTCAAGTCAGTAACAACAGCGCGAATAATGGTGGTGCGGTATATCTGGGTTATAACACCAGTTTAAAAGTTGAAAACTTTGGTGGTTTTGTTTCTGCTTTAGATCCTTGTTGGAGTACTGAGTGTAGTGTGGTTCATGACAATAAAGCCAAAAATGGTGGCGGCGCGTTCTTTATCGAAGGTGGCAGTGTGTTCAATATGCGACAGACTCACGTTTATAACAACCGAGCTGATTTTGGTGCGGTGTTGTCAATGGATAGCACCCAAGCCAATACCACAGCCACTTTGAGTCATAACATGATTTACCACAATGGTCTTGATGGTGAGGGTGGACACAGTGATTCCAGTACATTTAACTTCTATAATAATTCTGCTGGGATTGATCAGATTGTGGCCAATATCCGTATGCTGCATAATACCATAGCAGATAACCACAACACCCAAAGTGTGATGGTTACTAATGGTGTACATATTTTCATGGATGTGTTAAGCAGCATTTTGAATGATGCGACTTCACCTAAGATTGGAGATTTTTACAGCATCACCAGTCAATACAATTTTGATTGTGTGAACACCAATAATTCAGCTTCTTTGGACAGTGCCTATACAACACGAACACGTATGGATTCGAGCGATCCTGGTTTTGTGGTCAGAAATTATGATTATCACCTGAAAAACCGTTCTGCGGTGGAAGATTATTGTGATGACAGCTTGCATACGGCACAGGATTTCACCAATGATATCGACAACGATACCCGAGCCGTTGATGATACGGGGTTCCAAGATTTATATGGCGCCTGGGATTTGGGGGCTGATGAGGTATTAGGGGTCAGTGATGTGATTTTTATTGATCGCTTTGACTGGTAAAAATATTCCAGAAAATCTTGTTTGATGGTTCTTAAGGATTTATGATCGTTTGAGTTTTAATTATTTAGCAATATAAATTGTCTTGGTCTAAATTACATTTTGGTTCATTGCTTTGTTGTTTGATATTCATAGCAAAAGCTGACCTTGATTTTAATTCGGTGTGCCTGCAACCTGGTATGAATGTGCCTGTGTTGGAATGTAATATGCTGGTTAATCTGTATAACATCACAGATGGTGATAATTGGAATGATAACAGTAACTGGGGATCAGCAGATGTAGACAGCTGGTATGGTATCACCGCTATTGGAGCCACTGTTAAAAATGTCTGGTTTATCAGTTTGGGATCCAATAATTTGAATGGAATCATCCCAACTAATATCAAAGATTTGACACAATTGATTTCTCTTAATCTGAGCAATAACCAACTATATGGACCAATTCCAACGGAATTAGGTGAATTGAACGATCTTGAGTTTTTGTTATTGGGTTTTAACCAATTAAGCGGTGATGTCCCTGCGTCAATTACAAATTTGACAAACCTTCAAATATTACAAATTCAAGACAATCAACTTATTGGCACAGTTCTTGAACATGTTTCTGGTTTGACTCAATTGACAGATATTTGGATTGACAACAATCAGTTTGTCGAGCCAATTCCCAATGACATTGACCAATTATCAGCCCTGGAATATTTTTCAGCCATGAACGTGGGTTTAACAGGTCAAATTCCAGACAGCATCATTTCCCTCGACCAACTCGAACATTTATTCTTGGCCGATAACAGCCTGAGCGGAAAAATACCTATCTGCATTGGGCAGATGGCAGCGCTTAAACAAATAGATTTCAGTCACAATCAGCTTACCGGGCATTTGCCTCTTTCGCTTGGTGCTTTGACTGCTTTTGATTTCATTACATTGAATGACAATAATTTATCTGGACCCATTCCTGAATTTTGGGGGCAGTTGACATTGTTACAAGGATTTTATTTGAACAACAACCGCTTCACGGGTTTGGTGCCCTTGGGTTTTGGTGATATGAGTCAGATGAATCAATTTTATCTGAATGGCAATGATTTTGAATCGCCAGTGATTCCACCAGCTATTGACAGTTGGTACCAACAGATTCCAAACAGAAATATCACGCCACAAGGTTTCAGTGAAGAAATTTTTTATGCAGATTTTGATGGTAGTTGTGGTTTCTGACTTTATCTCATAAGAAAGCTTAAAGACTTAATGTCTATCATCATTTTAAAGGTTTCTTACGAGCTCAGCTAAGTTGGTCGATGTTTTTTTAGCTAATTTCTAGATGGTAAGTTTTCAAGAAATTCTGCTATTGGTTTTTCGGGTGTCCAGTTTAAACTGTAATTTTTCCACAGGATCTGCCCGCTGCCTTTATGTACCAAAAAGGCACTGGCATGGTGGCTGGCTGTGGCATCTAAGTGGAGATGAGCATAATCAGCTTGGCTGGCAATCGCACCTGATAACAGTAAAGTACCCAGTTGTTTGATGATGCCTGGGGCTGACAGGTCAATTTGGACATATAAAATTGCCGTGTCATCAGTCAAGTCTACAGTGGCCAATTGGTAGCCCAGTTGCATACCACGATGTGACAGATCATCATTTTCAAGGTGACGCCTTTGGGCGATGTATTTTACTAATATGCCGAGGATTTCCTGGTGTTGTGATGTTTGTTCATTGGTCATGCCTTGTTTAGCGAGGATAAATGGCGGGTTTAACCGCTCATTTTGAAACTCATCCTGAATGTAATGTTCAACCTGAAAGTCGGTGTGAATTAACAAGCCACTGCTGAGTATATACGAATCGATAGCAGGATAACCGAAGGACTGAAGTTGACTGTCTATGCTGTGAAACAGCTGGTTTAAAACTTTTTGGTGATAATAGCTATCAAAATCCCAGAATTTGCCGACATCATCTTTTAGGTTTAGGTAATCTATCACCAGTACTACTTGGTTAATTGCATGGTTTTGTGCTTTTGGGAACTGATATAAGTATGTGCCCTTAGGCTGACAAGCCAATAGTGTCAAGGTCAAGCCAGCCAGGAAAATAAATCGCTTCATTTAATCTGAGAGGTAATATTCAACCGTTGATACCACCCTGATATTTTTAATATGAGGATTGTTTTTGTCGCGGTCATTAATACTGAACTGACCTTGTTTGGCTGATTTGATTTTACCAAGTCTGCTGTTTGAGTCAGCAGCAAATTTCATGGCCACTTCTCTGGCGTTTTGGGTCGCTTCTTCTATCATTGCTGGTTTGACTTCGTTCAGCTGCGTGAATAAATATTCAGTTCGGCTGTCATAATCATCACCGCGAATCACAATCCCCTTTTTACCTAGTTCTGATAGCTGAGTCATGGCCTGTCTGACCGTTTCTATCTGTTCTGAGTAAACCGTAACAGTCTGTTTCCCAACAAAACGAAATGCCGAGTTATCGCCGCCACCATAATCCAGCGCGGATTTATCGGTGATTGCTGGCGGTGTAAAGCTAATGGCTTCTCCAGGAATGTTTCTGCTGGTCAGAAACTCACTGATGAGTTGATTGTTGGATTCCAGAGTTGCGTACAAAGCATTGAGGTCATTATCCGCAAAGGAATAAGTAATTGGCCAAATAACCACATCAGCCATTAACTCCTTTTCGGACAGACCTTTTACGGTTACGCTGCGGTCCATCTGTTTGTATTGCACTATGGCTTGAGCAAGTAAAAAACCCATAGTGGCCAAGCCCAGGAAAATAAAAACACCTAAAAAGAAGAAATGTTGTCGTGGTTGGTTCATCATGGTGATAACGTTTTGTTCAACAGATTGATATTGTAATTTGTTAGTGCTTAATAATTTGTTTAATTTTCAGTAATGTTTGTCGAAGGTGAGCAATGGTTTGCTTACGTTCATTGGCATTATTGCTGTAGCGTGCAGCTAGATAGGTATCTAAAAAGTGATTGAGTTGGGTTTTGGCTTCAGGGTAGGTTATTTTCATCTGGGTGACAAAGGTTTCTACGCCTTGATTTTTTAAACTGTATAGTTGTGAATTTTTTCTTACTTTAGCAACCAATTCTAAATAAATGCGTTGCAGGGTATGGTATCGTTTACGATTAAGCCACCAAATTGGTATCAAACTCAATAAGCCTGTTATTAATAAAATACCAGCCATCATCATGGCCAAAGTTTTGCCGTTCCTGTGATCAATGCCCAAAACCTCAAACAGGGCTTGTTGTTTTGACACATTAAAATCTCTGACCCATTGGTTCCAGCGATAACGATACCTGTCCATGGATTCTTTGAAGTTTCTTATCCAGTCGTAATCGATGATGTTGCGTTTTTCGTCCATGATTTGCCTGGATCCGCGTTCTACCCGTTCTGGTGCTACCATAGAAGTTGGGTCTACCCGTAACCAATATCCAGGCTTATCGCCATCTGTAATATAGACTTCGGACCAGGCGTGGGCATCGGATTGTTTAACCAATAAATATTCACCATTATTAATACCTCCTTGATAACCAGTAACTACCCTGGCTGGAATGCCAGCCATACGCATCATGATGGTGAAAGAGGAGGCATAATGTTCGCAAAACCCGCGCTTTGATTCAAAAATAAACTGATCAATCACATCTCCAGACAACGGTGGCGGTGAATACGAGTAGTAAAACTCATCCTGGTTAAACCAGGTCAGTGCCCGATTAATGATTTCAAGTGGTTTCTTTGTTTCTTGTTGCCAGCTATGCATCATTCGCCGGGTTTGCTGGTTTTGATTGGCAGGATAATCCAGTAACAACAGTTTATCGCTCTCATCCAGAGGCTGGTAAAATCTATCAAGCAGCAATGACTCGAGTTCGTAGTGGCGCAATTGATTGATCTTTTGCGGTGAATACAGGATTGAATCGGGTAATAAAAATGCGCCGCTCGGAGAGTTAACCACATAGTCGAGGCCAAACATATATTTCTGTCCGGTGCTTTCCAGTTCGATTTGATATTGGTAAGTTTCGCGTTCAGAGTATTGCTGAATTCTGGTTCTGGTTCTGTTGTGCTTTTTTCTGCTCCAGGTGGTGCCGTCGAAATTCCACAGCACGGGCCCCCGCCAGTAAAGTTGGTTCTTCGGTGGAGTTTTGTGATCCTTGAAGGTGGCTCTGAAAGCCGGTGAGTCATCCATGAATAACTCGATGATAGAACCTGGGCTCATGGTGTCGCTGATGCCGGTTTTGCCTTCGCCAAAAATATCCGGAGAGCCCCAAATTGGTGCGCCAAGCCGCGGAAAAACCAGGAAAAACAGCGCAGCAAAAGGTACAGCTAAGGCCAATGAACCAGCTGTCGCACGTAGTTGACTGGTATCAAACCAGCGTTTTGTCTTCTCAAAATTCAACACAGACAGCGCATGTGTGGTGACAAAAGCTGAACCAAACAAATAAAAGACCAGCAATAAATCCTGAGAATACAAAAAACGTGTCATGGTCACGAAATAGCACAGCATCACCACCAGCAAAGCATCTCGCATGGTATAAGTTTCCAGTAACTTGAGAACGGTCATGGTTATTAAAATGGTTACCGAAATTTCCCGGGATAAACCAATGCCCTGGCTGTAAATAATCATGATCATGGCTGCAATAGCGAGAACAGTAAGGATTCTGTTATACGTTTGCTTGAGCTGGTAAATCTGTGCATAGAATCGATAGCTCACGACTGCAACAGTCATCGGTAAAAACCATATAGGCAATCGGTGAACTTGCGGTAAAACCGCTAATAACACCGCAAATACAATCCAGAATAACTGTTTTTCGCTCAATTGTGAGGTCATGCGGCTCATGAACTGGTTCCGGGTTGATACAGAGCCAAGGCTTGCAGACAATGGTACTGGTGTGTCTGACCAGATGACATGCCGGAATCAAAACCCGGCAAAACAAGCTGATATTCTGCCTGTTGTTTTTCTGCTTGTAACACCCAGGCCGTCATTCTGGAGAGTTTAAATTCAAGCGAGTCATGATCCATTTGTGTCAAGTCAAACAGTAAATTTTTGCCGCGTACCTGATTGAACTCTTTAACCCAGGTTTGGTTGCTTTGAGCAGATTTTTTCCAGGCAATATCTCGTATTGGGTCACCTTGTCGATAGTCGCGGATGCTGCTGAGCTCATCACCTTTAACAGCTATGGTTTGTTGTCCATCTGCTCCGCCATGGTCGGGAAAATCGGGGCAGGGAACTTCTGGTCTGGGATAAACTAATGCCTTTGCATCGGGTATGCAATAAGCCCAAACAGTGAATAGTCCAATGGGATAGCGGGTAAAAAACTTGAGTCTTGGAGTGGTTTGCCAGCCTCGGTGAATACTTGGGCTGGGGAGTGTCAATTGTGTGGTTTGGTCTGGTATATTTTCAATGGTTTCTGTCTTGCCTGTTGTGGCACAAATTTGCCATTTTGGATCATTTGAACCCACTGTCACTTTCAAGTGAATATCTTCACCCAGAAAAACAGGTTGAGCTGTTACCATTTCCAACCTTAAATTTCTGAGGTTAAAAAATGTTCTATAGAGCAAGACTTGTGCCAGCCCAAACAATAAAAAAACCAACATCAGGCTCATGTTGTTGTTGAAATTCAAACCAGCCATCATCATCAAAAACCAAATAATTGCAAAAAACAAACCGGGTTTACTAGGCAAAACGTAAATCCTTCGCCAATCAAAAGTAACAGGCAGAGATTCTTTACCGCGGCGGTTAATGAACTGATTGAGCTTGCGCTTAAATGATTTCAGTATCATGAACGATGGATTTGATGATGTCTTTGGCTGGCCTATTATCTTTGGCAACCAAGCGGTGTCTGCAAACCGGATAAAAAGCCTTTTTCACGTCAGCGGGAGTCATAAAATCCCGACCAGCCAACATCGCCAGGCTTTGCGACAATCTGAACAGTGACAAACCTGCTCTTGGTGATAAGCCGTGCAGGATTTCGCTGTGGGTTCGGGTCTTTTTAATGAGTAATTGCAAAAAATCCAAAACTTCTTCAGCAGCATGAATGGTTTGTGAATATTGTTGCCAGTTTCGCAATTGCTTGGGAGTGGTCAAGGCAGGAAGTGGTTTTTTGAACGCTTGCATATAAGATTGGCTATACAGTTGTCGTTCGCTGTCTGTGGCAGGGTAGCCAAGGCTGAGACTGACCAAAAAACGGTCGAGTTGCGATTGGGGTAAATTGTATGTGCCTGCTTCATCAATGGGGTTCTGAGTGGCCATTACAAAGAAGGCATCATCTAATAGATAGGTTTTACCATCCATGCTGACTTGATTTTCGGCCATGGCTTCTAACAAAGCACTTTGTGTTTTCGGAGTAGCTCGGTTAAGTTCATCAGCCAATAAAAATTGAGTAAAAACCGGGCCTTTGTGATAACTAAAGGTCTGGCTGGTCGGGTCATAGATGCTGACGCCCAAGACATCAGAAGGCATCATGTCAGAGGTGAGCTGGATGCGTTTGTAATCCATGCCAAAAACCTGAGCAATGCTCATGGCCAAAGTGGTTTTACCCAAGCCGGGTAAATCTTCCAGTAAAACATGTCCACCAGCAATCAGGGTGGCGACTACAATTTCAATGGCTTCGGATTTGTCTAATATTTTGTGGCCTATCGTTTCGATCACCTTATTGATGATTTGAGCATCGCTGTTTTTGTTTGGCTGCGCTGTTGTTGAGGCGTGTTGTGTCATGGTGTTTTTATCAATGTGGGCGACAGTTGAAGTATAATTTTTTCGTTTAGAGATTTTAAATCAGTTGCAATAGGTTAATCATGATACCCGAACAGGTGTTTTTTTTGTGAATTTTTCTAACAATAAAAAGTTGTGGCAGCAGGCCAACAGCTTGTATGAACAGTCACTGGCTTTGAAAAAGTCAGAACGTTCCACTTTTGTTTTGCACAAAACTACTGGCAATGATGAATTGCGAACGCTGGTTCAACGCATGTTGCAGGCAGAAACTGATGAAGGTTTTATGCAAAACCAGCCTGGTGTCGAGGTCAATGAAAAAATCAGGCAGGATGAGCAGTTGGTTTTTGGACATTTTCGCATAGTAAAAAAAATCGCTGTTGGCGGGATGGGGCGTATATACCAGGCGCATTACCTGAATTCAGATGTTCATGTTTTTGTCGCCTTGAAACTGATCAGACGTGAATTATTGAACGATGATTTGTCCAGGCGATTCGATAATGAGAAAGCCATTTTAGGTAAACTGAAACACCACAACATTGCGGCTTTGTTAGATGCGGGTGTGATTGAAGATACCCCATACATTGCTACCGAATGGATAGAAGGTGTGCCGGTAGATGAATATACAAAGCAACGTCAATTGTCATTAAATGAGGTATTGCGGTTGTTTTTACAAGTATGTTCTGCCGTGGAATATGCCCACAATCAGCTGATTATTCATCGGGATTTAAAGCCGGCCAATATCCTCATTGACAACCACCACCAAGTCAAATTACTGGATTTTGGCATTGCCAAGCTGATTGATATTCAGGATGGACGGTTGACCCAAACCCAAGTCTTTACGCCTGATTACGCAGCACCAGAACAAATCAATGGGGAAGTTTGTACAGCTGCCACCGATATTTACGCTTTGGGAGTATTGTTATTTGAGTTATTGATTGGAGACAATCGATTTGCTCATCAAGAGCTCTCAGTGGCGGAAAAAATCAAAGCCATTACTGAGCCCAAAACCCGATTCACCAGTGAGGTGATGAGACAAAATCAGCATCCTCTTGCACAAAAAGTCAAAGGCGCTCTGGACACCATTATCAATCAGGCCATGCATGCCGATCCAGAAAGACGTTATCAATCGGTGCATGAGTTAATCAGTGACATCAAAAGATTTCAACAGCATCTGCCCATCAGTGCCCTTGGTGATGGTTTTTTCTACCGATCAAAAATGTTTTTTAAACGCCATACCTGGTCGAGTTTAATGGCTTTGTTGTTGCTGGTTTCTCTGACAGGTGGTTGGTTCTATTCAAATCAGCAAAGAAAACAGGCCGTGCAAGCACAACACCTGGCACAAGCTGAAGCAGAAAAGAGTCAACAAATGCTGAATTTTTTTAAAACTTTGCTCTCAACAGCTTCACCATTGGTAGGTGGTAGTACCCAAATTACCGCACAGAAAATGTTTGAAATCAGCAGTGAAAAATTTGATTTGAAAACGATCAATGATCAAGCGTTACGCGCTGAAATAGCTGGTCAAATAGCTGAAATTTATGGCGAGATTTCTGCCAATGATTTGAAAATCAAATACAACAACGAAGCCCTGAAATATTATGAGGCCAGGTTGCCAGAACATGCGCCGGAATATTTGTCGAGACATTTGAGCAGTGCCATAGCCCTGCGTAACCAGAACCAGTACGAAGCTGCTTTGCAGCAGCTGACAGATGCTTATCGAAAGGTAAAATTTCTTTCTTTACCAGCCTCGCTAGAAGCGCAAGTATTGGTTAATTTTGCTGAGTTTCATCGCAGTCTGAACCATCCTGAGCAGGCCTTGGATTTTCTTTCTCAGGCCGAATCTCTGGCCCATGGTGTCGATGATACTGAAAACATGGGAAAAATCAGGTATTACCAGTATTTATTGTTGCAAAACCAATTACCACCAGAAGAGTCTGAACGTTATTTAACTGAAGCCACTGAGTTCTTTTCAGCAGCTTATGAAGGTGTGCACCCTAATTTATTGGCCGCAAAAAATTCGTTGGCCATGAAATATAAGGTTGAAGGTAAGTATCGGGAAGCCACCGCTTTGTACGATGTTATTCATCAGGAGAATATTGAAATTTATGGCACAGAAAATCAAAACCACCTGATCAATCAGGCTGATTCCTACTTTTATTTGGGACAGTTCGCTACCACACTGGATTTGATTGATCGGGCAATAACTGTGATTGAAAATAACGAACTGGGCCAAGGATTTTCATTGATGGCTGCCAAAGTAGTCAAATCCAGGGCATTGTTGGAGTTGGGTGAAAATCAGGCCGCTGATCGTTTGTTGTCTGAAGCGATCGATTATTTTGCCCCTAAATTACCTGCTGATCATGTGTTGATGCTGACCTTGAAAACCTATCGATTAGATTGGCTAGTTAAATCTAACCGTGTTGATGAGTTAGACATCGATGTCAAGCGGTTGGTCGCTGACATGGATCAATTATTGAACGATGCCAACGACATCAAAAGGAGGTATGTGAATACCTTGATGGTCAGTGGGGTTTATTATTGGCGTATGGGGGAAAACGACCAAGCATTGCGGTTAATCACTCAAGCCAGGCAGACACTCGCACCCATCACCCTTAAACAGGAGTGGAATTATTGGTTATTGGAGGCAGTGTATTTACAATTAGAAAAAGTGTCAGGAAAGTCAATTGATGGTGGATTATTTGATGAAGCAATGGCTCAACTAAAGGTGTTATTGCCCGCCAATCACTGGTATCATGGGCTTTTTGAGCCCTGAAACGATATTTTGGTAAGCGAATCTGATCTGACTTCTTTCTTGAATCAGCATGAACTGACACCAGATTCCTGGGAACAAGTGTTGCCGATTGTTTATCAACAGCTCAAGCATTTAGCCCGAAAGGTCAAGTCCAATCATCGCTCTGGTGAAACTTTGAACACCACTGCATTGGTGCACGATGTTTATCTGAAAATCAAGAACCATGGAAACTTAAGTGTGCAAGGCAGAAAGCATTTTTACCGGCTGGCTGCACAAGCCATGCGTCAAATTTTGATTGATGCCGCTCGGGCAAAACTAACCAGCAAAAGGCAGACGCAATTGGTCGAATGGGATGATGAGTTTTCTGTGATTCTGATGGAAAAACCAGGTACAACAGCACCAGAGTTGTTAGCGATTGATGAAGCTCTTAATGCCTTGAAACAAGTTGATGAGAAGTTGGTTCAAATTGTTGAACTGCATTTTTTTGCCGGGTATGGCTTTGCCGAAATTGCCAAAATCATGGATATTTCTGAATCAACCGTTTATCGTGAGTGGAAAAAAGCCCGCGCCTGGTTGTATGCTCAACTGAGTTAATTTCAACCACTGCTTTAAGGCATGTAATTCAACATTTTGCATTTTTTTGACAGTGATTTTCTGACATCCCCGTATGGATTATTGAATTTTTAATAACCATGAGGAAATGAACATGAAACAACTGTTGTATGTGTTGCTGGCGATGACTTCCAGCCTAGCCTTTGCTACGCCTGGCCAATACCAAATCAATCAAGCATGTGCCGAAGTCGGGTGCTTTGCGGGGGATGATCCAAACACCAGTACCATCGAAATCTCGCAGTCGGCTGGTACTTTTATTTTAACCAGCAATTTGACTGTCAGTACCAATGGTGCACCGGCAATTTTGGTGGATGCGGGAAACATTTTAGGATCAGGAGTCACCATTGACTTGAATGGCTTTCAAATCCGCCATTCGGCCGTTGCAGACAGCCTTACAAATGGGATCGAAGTCATAGGACAAAATTCAGTGGTTACCATTAAAAATGGCAAGATTCAGGCCTTTAATGATAACATTCTAGCAGGTGATGGTGCCAGTGTCGTGGTCGAAAACATGGTGTTACGTATAGCACGTGATGACGCGATTCAAGCCAGCATTGGAATCATCCGAAACAATGTGTTTGATGCCAATGATTTTGGTGTGAATGCACCTGGATCCGTTAATTTCTCAGCCGATCGATTACGCATTGAAAATAATTTGTTTATTGATGATGCGGCCAATCAGAATGTGGCTTACAGTCTAGGCAACACCAATTACTGCAAAGACAATGTGATCGCGTATGCCGAACCTGATGATGCGTTTAGTTTGTGCACCTTGGTGGGTGAGAACCTGTGCGACAACGCGCTGTGTACGACGAGTCAAACGACAAGTCAAGATGAAGCCAAGGAATGATCATGAAACATTTTGGTTATTGGGTTTTGTCGTTGCTACTGATGTTGTGGACTGTTTCTGGCAACACATGGTGGTTGTTTGTGCCCCAAGAGGGGATGCAAACTCAAGGTGTCTATGCCGATCACAATCAAGGTATTATGCACAACTACAACGGTCAGCAAATTGAATACCAAAGCTTTGACTTTGGAGCTTATTTGCCATTTACACTGTCAGATCAAACAGGGGTTCAGGCTTTTGCTTTGGAACCAGTAACAGATCACTTTGCGTTGTGGGTGAGTTTTTCAACCCCTGTAGCAGGTTTTTTGGCTGGAGATGTGGTTCGCTGTGAACAGGGCAGTTGTGAGCTTAGGTTTAGCCCACGAAATGATCTGCTGCAATCTGCCAATGTGCAAGTGGATGCCTTGGGGGTAAATGCTTTCGGTGGGGCCTTGGTTTCTTTTAACGTCGGATTTGAATACAACGGTGAATACATCAATCCACAAGATTTGTATTCGGTTGGATTTAACTCTGGCAACCTGGTGTTGACGCTGCAAACCGATGTAACTGGTTTTGGAGTAGGGGACAATGCTAATTTTACTGCTTATTCAAAATCATACAATGGGCAAAGTTTTGACTCTTACTGGGGGTTCGATTTGCCATACGCCCGACCTTTGGATTTCTTTTATGCCAATGAAATGCAACAAACCAATTCAGCCAATTTGAATGGATATTTTGCCTTTGGGTTGAGTGAACTCATTCAGGAAATCACAGCATTTCATAGTTTGAGTAGTGGTCAAGTGGGTTTTAACAACAGTTCCGTATCGGTCTTTGAAGACGTCGGTCAAATCAATGTGCCGCTTTATCGCAGCAATGGCTTTGAAGGTTGGATGCAGGTGGTGGTGACAGTCTATGCTGGAGGCACGGCAGTGGAAAATGTTGACTTTGAGTTCGTTAATACACAAGCTGCGTGGCTGGATGATGAATCGGTGATTAAAAACATTGTGATCAACATCACCGATGACAATCAATTCACTGGCGACCGCAATTTTTTCTTATCTGTTTCAGCAGACAGTCAGTTTGCTGACGTGTGGCCTTTGGGCAATTTGACTCAGGTAATCATCTTGGAAGACGATAGTGATGATTTGATTTTCAAAGATGGTTTTGAATAAAAGAGGAAACGACATGAATTATTTTACAAAGAAAACAGGATTATTGGTGGGCTTATTGTGGCTTCTCGGAGGCTGCGGGTCTGAAGCAGGTGGTCGCAGTGTGTCTCAATCAACCACGGGTAGTTTTAACATTTTTATCGGCGGTTTATTCGCTTTGAACAGTCAATCAAACAAAGCCAAAGCATACCATCAAGATCACAACTATTGGGAATTCAAAAATGTTGAAGCCAAATTGCGAGTGTCTGGACGATTCGAGTCGGATGATGCGGCCATGCAACCAAGTTTGGGTTTGATTCGTAACAATGTGGTTTTACAATTTAAACATCCCGAAACGCAACAATCTGTTACTTGTAAACCCGCTCAAAAACCTCAGGGCGAAATCATGCGTATGGTTAATAATGATGATAGTTCGTCAGGTCACCTGAAAGTGAGTTTCACAGAATGCCGCATCACCAACACCGATACTTCTGCTACAAACATAGACTTGCCATTGATGGTGCGCGGTGAATTTAAAAACACGCCACAACGCTGAAACAGTCACCCCTTAAGGGGGGTGATTGCTTAATTCATTCAAACCGACTGGTAAACAAGGGATCGGGCAGGTAGTAACTGGTGCTATTGAGATCAACAAAAGTCTCGTCAAATCCCAAATAGACAGATAACCGGTCATCAAACCCACAACCATTACCGATGTTTTCTCCGAGCGATGGGCGGTAACTAACCGTTACAGTTGCAACACCAGAAGTGTTATTGTTGCCAGAGATGAGCAACATACCTAATTCGGCAGTAAAGTCTTCAAAAATCAATACATCACTGGCAGAAAATTGACCCAATTGAACGTCTCCGACAGCGATGTGGAAAGTTCCGGCTCGATTTGGTGGTAATTCTAAAGTATGAATAATGGAGCCATTGGCTGGCTCTAGGATGTTATTGTGTTGGACTTCAAGTTCAAACCAGCCAGCTGTTTTTTGGTTAAAGGTTTTCATCAAGCTATTGGCCTGAAATGTCACTGCACCATTGGTGTCCACATATTGATGATCGGTGTCTTGATTTTGGGTGATCACATCAGGCAAAAAGGGTTTGATGGCTGATGATCCTGGTTGGCTTGAATCATCAATGACATCTACATCAAAACGAAACAACCCAGCCACTTCATTGTGACAGGGAAATGGTGAGCAGGTTAAGTTGTTATTGATACCGGTGGTTAATCGATAATCTCCTGTGGGTAAATCGACATATTCACTGCCACCTCCTGAAAAGCTGATCAATGTACTGCCACTGCCGCTTAAACCTTCCTTGAGCTGAAAATCAAGTGGAACAAACAGTTGTTGGTTATTAATGTGGTTAAACAAATTCCAGTGTCCTGTGAAGTTGATTTTGAGTGTGGTGGGCTGATTCACCGTGAATGGAATCAGTACTGTGGTTTCGGCATCCTGAGAAAACCAACTGTCTCCTGAAATATAATTCCAGGTATGGGCAGTGGCACACATATGTTGATTTTGTAAATCAGACTGGTGTACCACGCCAGCCAGTGCACTGCCTGACAATAAGAAGAGCGGTTCCCCAGGAATTCTGGGCGCATAAACTTGCGTCCATAATCCTGTATCATTGTTGGTGACATTGAAATCATCCTCATTGGCCTGATAGCTGATTTTTCGATGTGGGTTATGGCTTTGTCCCGATGGGTAGTAGATCAATTGGCAGTGCGAGATATTGACAAACAGTGTCGACATAGCCAGCAAAATTTTTTTAATTATTGTCATGAAAATATCCTGTATTGATTATTAGACCTTACGAAATACAGGATAAATAACTGTCAACTATTCCAATGTTTCAACTCGAATCAGATTGGTTGTGCCTGATTGGCCGAAAGGCACACCTGCGGTAACCACAAATTGATCACCGGTTTTAGCCATTTTTTGTTGTTTAATCACTTTATTGGCTATTTCTACCATTTCATCACTGCTGGTAGCGTCATTGTCCAAAACCGGATTGACACCCCATGAAACGGTTAATTGGCAACAGGACTTAAATGACGGAGAAATGGCAATCACATCGGTTGGAATACGGTTTCTGGCTACCCGAAGAGCAGTGGCGCCTGAGCTTGAAAAGCAGCACATCACTTTCGCTGATAAAGTGGTAGCAATATGACAGGCTGCAGAGGATACAGCATCCGGGGTGTTGTTTTCCGCTTTGAATTTACGTTCCACCATACGCTGTTTGTAATCACCATCCGTTTCCACAGTTTTGGCTATTTTATCCATGGTTTCTACCGCCTTGATTGGGTGTAAACCAGTGGCAGTCTCAGCAGAGAGCATCACTGCATCGGTGCCATCGAAAATGGCATTGGCGACATCATTGGCTTCAGCACGGGTCGGAATCGCGTTCTCAGTCATGGTTTCTAGCATTTGGGTGGCCGTAATTACAGGTTTGCCTTTTTCCCGCGCTTTTCTGATCAGTCGCTTTTGCAGCATGGGTACTTTTTCGGGAGATAATTCAACACCTAAATCTCCACGAGCCACCATAATGCCATCGGCGGTTTTCAGAATTTCTTTGTAATTACGAATCGCACCGGGTTTTTCTATTTTTGCCATCAGCTTGGCGTTCGAATGATTCAGGTTCAAATGTTGACGGGCCAATAATAAATCATCTCGATTACGGACAAAGCTCAGTGCCACCCAATCCACGTCCAAAGTTGCACCTATGGCGATGTCTTCAATGTCTTTTTCAGTAATGGCTGCAATACTCAGGTCAGCATCAGGTACATTGATGCCTTTGTTATTGCTCAATATACCACCTCTTTTGACCTCGGTATGAATGGTGCTTTGTTCAATGGTTTTGATTTTGAGAATCAGCTTACCATCGTCCAGTAACAAGGTATCCCCAGGTTGGACATCGGTATATAGTTTCTCATAGCTGATACCTACCCCTTGTTGGTTACCCAGTTTGTTTTTGTTTGAAAACAACGCAAAACTTTGACCAACCACCAATTCTATTTTCTGTTCAGAAAATTGACCCACGCGTATTTTGGGGCCTTGTAAATCCTGTAAAATACCCACCATTACCCCAAGTCCTTTAGCGACTTTTCTAATGTTTTCGACGTTGATGCGGTGATCATCGGCAGTACCATGAGAAAAATTCAAACGAAAAACATTCACCCCGGCTTTAATCAGCGCTTTGATGCGATCGGGACTTTGGCTTGCCGGACCCATGGTGGCAACAATTTTGG
>JAGRJR010000034.1:23783-36268 GCA_020442635.1 Lysobacterales bacterium | reverse complement strand
GTAATCCCCCCATTTCTAACTGACTCGATTAGTAGAGTTCATCTGGCCATCAAGGGTGTAGGTCTGTCGCAAGAGCAGGAGTGACAGAGACCACGTACGCTCACGGCTTCGTTCATTGCATCAAGGTTTCTTTGCTACGCAAAACCGCCTTGATTCCACTCACCGCCTATCCGAATCGAAGGTTTGAGCTGCTCAGCAGCTCTACTGAGTTCAAATATCCATCAGTGATACTCTAAAAATCATAAAAAAGTGAGAAAAATCACGGATATTTGGTTCAGACCACTATAAAATAGCGCTCGCCTGTAAAATGCTGATTATGACGCCATAACTCTCAATACGGGTATCCACAATTGAACTTGTATTTAAAAAATATAATTATGAAACAGAACACCACTCAAGCTCATCAGGTAGACCCTAATGTTTTCGCTTTAGAACGCACCATTGAACAGATGGAGTTTGAACTGTCTCAAGCCTCATTTGGCGGTGATCGCGCCAAGGTACCACAATTGCTCAAACAGCTGAAAGAAGCCCGACGCATCATGGCCAAAATGACTGGTGAGCTTTGATAATTAGGCCAATTCAGGTCTGATTAAAACCTCATTGATCATGATGCCTGGAATAAAAAACTCCATTGACACACCATAATCCCGCATTCACATAACGACTTAACTGAATTGCTGTGCTGTCATCTTGCCAATATAAACTGGCTTGTATTCCAGGATCTCAAATTCCCGCACCTCTGACATCTCACTCCACATCAATTGATAGCCTTTGGTGCGTTTAAACAAGCCAACACGGCGTTTGAACTTTTGACTTTCTGCCTCATTGGCTGGACGCAACGCACCCAGTTTCACCAGCAGGCGCATGGCCGGTGGCTTCTTGAAACGGCCTTTCAGAATTGATTTGAGCCAAAACCACTTGCCATCATTAACTGCCATGATGGTGGCGTATTCACAACGCTCAGTGTTCTTTGGAATGTTTTTGGTGAACTTCTGAAAGAACCAACCACGATTCATGTCAATCAATACCACACTGCCAATGGGGCTGACATGCGGTTTGCCTTCAGGGTCAACTGTAGCGACTGAACAAAACACTGCTTGCGAAAACAACGGTTTGATCTTCTCTCTAAATAACTGTTCATTGATTTTCATTTCTATGCTCCAAAGATAAAACATACCTTGAGGTATGTCGGCAGGCAATGTAACATACCTTAAGGTATGCTGCAATGTTTTTTTGTCCTTGACTGAGCATTTTGATCAAACAATTTTTTAAGTTTTGGCAGCGGGTTTAATTGGGTCTTTTTTTAGAACCCTAATTTTTGAGAATACAATGACCAACGACAACAACAGCCAACTGGCCTGGCTCAAAAAAGGCATTCAAACTTTAGACACCAAAGGATGGCGCGCATTAAAAATCAATGAACTGTGTCAGGAGCTGAATGTCACCAAAGGCAGTTTTTATCATTGGTTCAAATCCAAGCGTGACTTTGAGATACAAGTTTTACAGTACTGGAAACAGCGCTTTACTCAAGGCTTTATCGATCAAGCTGAACAAGGACGGTCCAGTCGTGAAAAATTGTCACTACTTGGCAAGCAATGCATTGATGGGGCCATCAACGGCAACCGCCTTGAGTTTGAAATCAATGCCTGGTCATTTCAAGACGATGAAGTGAAATTGTTTGTAACCTCTGTGTATGAGCAGCGATATCAATACCTCACCAAACTACTTGATCATATTTATGAAGACCCAATACTGGTTAAAAAGCATGCACTGATACTGTATTCTCTGGTAACAGGTGTTGATCTTTTTTACCGCCAATTAACCAAACAGGAGCTCGAGCTGATTTTCTCTGATTACCTGATTGAGTCTCATACATCTTGAGTTTCTTGACATTCACTTAATAACGACAAGGCTGTCTGTTGAGCTGCCAGCTGAATTTCTTCAGCCAATACAGCATCTGGTATGGTCCTGGCCAGTACCATCCCACCAACACACAAAGCCGATAACGACAAGGCTTTCGCTCTGTTGGCCTCATCGCCTTCAATAGTGGCTAAACTGGTTTGAAACAAGTAAGTCATGCCTTCTAACAAATGCTGGTAGGATTGTTTAACTTGTTGATTGGCTCTGGCCACATCTGAGGGCAAAGCAATCATCGGACATTGTCCATCCAAATCTGTCAGGTGTTGATCAGACAGATAAGCTTTGATCATATTTATGGCGGCCTTATCGTCAATGCGATTCAAATCAATACCAGCCTGACACCGCCACTGTGCCCCTCTCCCCATCAGAAATCCCATCACCGCTTCTTGGTACAAAGCTTCTTTGCTTTTGAAATGATGATAAAAGCCACCGCGGGTCAAACCCGCATGGGCCATGATCTGGTCTATGGTTACTTTTTCAAAACCATGTCGATTAAACAAGATTCTTGCCGACTCTACAATGCTGTTTTTAACCTGTGCTGTGTGAGCTTTGTTGTATGGCATTTTTGACTGCGCGCTAAAGCTACCAAGTGTAACAAATATTTTAATTATGTTCTTTAACATAATTAAATAATCATCATAATGAAATCTCTTTTTAATGAAATATAAATGAAAAATGAAAAAATATCTTTTGGTTTATCGAGGCGCTGTCCAACCTGAAAATGGACAACAACATATGAAAGATTGGATGGCTTGGGTACATGGTATGGGTGATGCCATGATTGATCCAGGCACGCCGGTTTTCCCTTCAGTCACAGTTACTTCAGCGCGCATTCATGCCACCGATTCTTCGAACCCAATTTGTGGCATCAGCCTTATTCAGGCGACAAACCAAGAAGCAGCTACTGCTTTAGCACAAAGCTCCCCACATTTGGACATTGGCGGAACCATTGAAGTGGCTGAAACCATGAATTTACCGATGACTTAAAGGAGAAAACGATGAATTCATTGCACACACTGGAGTCCTTTTTACAGCATTATCATTGGGCATTGCTGGCATTAAGCGTTTTGGTTTTGATGGTATTGATCCAAAACTTTTTAACAGCACCTTTGGCTTTCCTTAAGGGAGAACAAACACCAGGAGAACCGTTGAAAGGCAACCATCAGCAATTAAGTTTCCGGGTGCTGAGAACCCATGCCAACTCGGTTGAAAATATAGCTGTGTTTGGCTTCGCCTTGCTGTTGGCCATTTTGGCAACAGCTAATCCCAGTTGGGTTAATGGGCTCGCTATTGGTCATGTGATTTTTCGTATGGCTTTTTGGGCTGTTTATTACAGTGGAATTGGCAAAGTGGCGGGTGGTTTAAGAACCATGTGTTTTGTGGGTGGCTTAACGAGTAACATTATTCTGGGATTTTTTGCGCTGGTTGCATTGCTGTAATCTATCTATAAGTTGACTTTTGGAAACTCACTGAAAATCTTTTGATTAAAAAATCTCTTTGTGATTTATGCCCATGTTATTTTATGATGTGGGCATGGACCCATACTTTGATACCAATAAAACTTCTTGGAACCTACGCGTACAAACACACTTCGATTCAAAATTTTATGACGTTCCCGGTTTTTTAGCTGGCAAAACTTCATTAAACATTATTGAACGTGAAGGTTTACCCGTGGTTTCTGGTAAACAGTTATTGCACTTACAATGTCATTTTGGTTTGGACAGCTTGTCTCTGGCCAGAATGGGCGCTCAAGTAACCGGCGTAGATATTTCCGACCAGGCTATCGCCAAAGCGCAGCTGCTTCAACAACAAACACAACTGGATGCCATCTTTGTTTGTCAGGACGTGTATACTTTTGGCAAACAATCCAAACAGCTGTACGACATTGTTTACACGTCTTATGGCGCCATTTGTTGGCTCCCTGATTTAAATTTGTGGGCACAAATTATTGCCAAGCAACTTAAAACCGGCGGACAATTCTATATGGCTGAATTTCACCCTATTCTCGACTTATTGGCTGGCTACAGTTACTTCCATCAGCAAAAACCTGACATTTCATCAGAAGGTACTTATACGGAAAATTGTGATGGCAGCGAACATCAGTTTGCGGTTTGGTCTCACCCCATCAGCGATGTCATCAGCGCATTAATCAATGCTGGCTTGTTGATCGAAAAAGTCGAAGAATTTGATTACAGCCCGTATAACTGTTTTGAAAACATGTATGAGCGAACAAAAGGCGAATTTTGTCTCAAACATAAAGACCAGTTGGCGCCCATGGTTTATTCCGTTTTGGCTACAAAACCCCGAACATGAATGATTTATTTGCCAACGACACTGACGAAGTTCTTGAAATCTACAAAGATGTTTATTTACTGCGTAAGTTCACCACTCTCGATGCGTGTTTACCGCATATCAAAGCTGTAGTCCAACAAGCACCATTCAGGTACATGCGAACCCCTGGTGGTAAACGGCTCCATATATCAGTAACCAATTGTGGTAGTTTCGGTTGGATCAGCGAACCCAGCGGCTACCGCTATGCCCAGCACGATCCCACCAGTGGGAAAAAATGGCCTGCCATGCCCAACCTTTTTAAAAAACTGTCTCAACAAGTTGCTGAACGGTGTAACTTCCATGCTTTCAAACCCAATGCCTGTTTAATCAATCATTATCAAAAGAACCAGGAGTTGACCTCTCATCAGGATAAAAATGAATCGGACTTCAGCCAGCCGATTGTTTCTGTTTCACTAGGTATGAGTGCACGTTTTCAGATATATGGGAATTCCCGCCATAACAAACCCAGAGAAATTGAATTATACGATGGCGATGTCATGGTTTGGGGACGCAGTGCGCGACTCATGTACCATGGTGTCAAAACCAACAAAAGCGTCCCACACTCAGATTTAGGTTTGCATCGTTTCAATTTAACCATGAGATGTGCTTAACTACACTCTATCAACATTTTGATCAATCAATATCAAGTTGCCTCAGATATTGCTAGCTACTATGAACAGATACAGTTATATTTTTCAGGTTACTGTTAGTGACTTGAATACCTGTATCGACCAGTTTTTAATGACAGTTTTTTATCCTCGAAAATGAAGTTGTTAATTTAGTTGCTGTTAGGTCGTGATATTTTTGATATAACTACTACTTGGTATTCGGTAAGTAAACCACCTATTTTAATCAATGAGCAAAATCACTATTTTCAAACCCAAAGGCAACTACACCAACATTCCACTGTATTCGGGTAAGATTTCAGCCGGTTTTCCAGGTGTGGTGGATGAGCATTTAGAAGATTCATTAAGCCTTGACGAGTTATTAATTAAAAACCCTGCCTCCACTTTTTTTGCCAAAGTGGAGGGCGATTCCATGATAGGCGCAGGTATTTTTCAGAACGATGTGCTGGTTATTGATCGTTCATTGACAGCTAAAGACCAAGACATCGTAGTCGCCTTGTTGAACAACGAATTCACAGTCAAACGCCTGCGCACCTGTGGCAGTTTGCGCTTACAACCGGAGAACAACCACTACCATGACATTCCTATCACCGGTGAAACCGAATTAATCATTTGGGGCGTGGTTACTGGTGTTGCCAGGTCGCTGAAATGAAAGTTTTTGCACTGTGTGATGTCAATAGTTTTTATGTATCCTGTGAACGTATATTCAGACCTGATTTAAACCACAAACCCGTGGTTGTCTTGAGTAATAATGATGGTTGTGTTATTTCCATATCAGAAGAAGCCAAAGCACTTGGAATACCAATGGCAGTACCATTTCATGAAGTTAAAGCAATCGTCAACAAACATCAAATCAACTGGTTTTCTTCCAACTATTGTCTTTACGGTGATATGTCACAACGCTTTAATCAATTGCTGAAACAGCATTGTGATCGGGTGGTTAGTTATTCTGTGGATGAGTCTTTCATGCTTTTCGAAGGTTACCAGGAAAATTTTAGAACCATTGGACTTAAAATTAAAACACATTTGCAAAATACCTTGTCATTGCCTGTGTGCGTCGGCTTTGCCCCAACCAAAACCTTAGCCAAGCTGGCTAACCATGTGGCGAAAAAGAATAAAAAAGCCAGTCATGGTGTGGTTGATATGACGGTGGAAAGCACTCGGCATTATTGGCTTAAACAAATTACTGTAGATAAAATTTGGGGCGTAGGGCGACAATTATCCAAGGCCTTGATTCAGCAGAATATTCACACTGCTTGGGATTTACATCAAGCTGATCCGGCGACTTTGCGCCGCCAGTTTTCGGTTAATATGGAACGTTTGATTCTTGAACTTAGGGGCACTGCCTGCCTACAATTTGATGATGTGCCTGCAAGTAAAAAGAGCATCCTCAACTCCCGTTCTTTTGGACACACGATCAATGACATTCAGGACTTGAAAGAAGCTCTTGCATACCATGTCAGTCGCTGCTGTGAAAAATTACGTAACCAGGGCTCTCTTGCCCGTGTGGTCAGCTTATTTTTATATGCCAATAAAAAAGACCGTGACTACTTGTACCGTCCTTCGCTGACTTTAAATTTACCTGAACCAACAGACGACACTGGGACGTTTATCCAAGCCATTGAAGCAGGTTTACAACAAATATTTAGACCTCATTTGGGTTATAAAAAAGCAGGAATTATGCTCAATGATTTGGTGCCTAAAACTTGTTACCAGCCCGATCTTTTTTCCCCAGTGAAAACCCGACCTGCACTCATGCAATGTATGGATGACATCAACCTAAAATATGGTAAAGACAGTTTGAAGTTTGCCAGCCTGGGCTTTGCAGAAAAGTGGGCCATGCGCGCCAATGCCAAATCCCCCAACTACACCACTCGCTGGTCTGATATTATTAAAATACCAGCCTAGGGGCGAAGCGGTCCGCGGGAAATGGCTCTAACAGTACCCAATCAACAGTGTTGATCAATCAAAATTGAATTGCCATCGGGATCTTTCAGGCTGACATGGCCAGGACCTGTTTCGCCTTTCAAATTTCTGTCGGTCACTTCTATACCCGCTGCGACCAGTTTTTTGTGAATCTCTCGCACATCAGTAAATTGTTCCAGGTTGTTACATTGGGCATCCCAGCCTGGATTGAATGTAAGCACATTACCGTCAAACATACCTTGAAACAAACCGAGCGTGTTGTCACCATTGCGCATAATCAGCCAATTTTGTGATTGCTCTCCACCAATCACTTCAAAACCCAACTTTTCATAAAATACTTTAGATTTTTCAATGTCTTTAACAGCAAGACTGACTGAAAAAGCCCCAAGACTTGATTGATTTAACGTATTTGACATGGCTTGCTCCCGGAGATTAAATGATTATATCCTAACAATAATAACCAGATATCGCACCACCCTTTTGGACGAAACAGGATTGAAACATCATTCACATGGCAAAAAATCACATCCAACACATCATCACACCTCGCCGCAAAGATCTTGGCGGCTTTTCGGTACGACGCTTAATACCGACTGCCAAGCAAAGAATGATTGGTCCCTGGATTTTCTTTGATCATATGGGTCCAGCTGATTTTCAAGCCGGACAAGGCATTGATGTCAGACCTCATCCGCACATCAATCTGGCCACAGTCACCTATTTGTTTGAAGGTGAAATTCTGCACCGTGATTCTTTGGGCTCAGTGGCCACCATTGTGCCTGGCGATATTAATTTAATGGTGGCTGGTAAAGGCATTGTGCATTCTGAACGCGAGCGACCTGAAATCCGAAATCAACCGCATCGTTTACATGGTTTGCAGTTGTGGCTGGCGTTACCTGAGAAAGATGAAGAAATTGAACCAGCTTTTTATCATTACAACCAGGCGGATATACCCAAGACAACTGTCAATGGCATTCCAGTGCGGGTGATGATGGGTTCAGCTTATGGTCTGACTTCACCCGTCAAAACTTTTGCTGAAACTTTGTATATTGAAGCTGCATTGCAGCAAGATCAGAGACTTGACCTGCCTAACGCTGAACAACGCGGGTTGTATGTCGCCCATGGCGCTGTCGCCATCAATGGAGAAATAATCTCTAACTATGAAATGGCAGCACTTCAACCAGGTAGCATTGAAATTGAAGCCATATCAGATGACACTCGCATAGCTTTGATTGGTGGCGAGCAAATGAGCCAAAGATTTATCGATTGGAACTTTGTTTCCAGCCACAAAGAACGCATTGAGCAAGCCAAAAAAGATTGGCAAGCTCAAAACTTTGACACCATTCCAGGTGATGATAAAGAATATATCCCCCTACCAGAGTGACTTGTTCAGGATAAAAAGCTCTTGATTTCTTCTTGTTGGTTAATGGCATCCTGGTAGCCCAATTCAATCAGAGCCATGGTATAACTGGGTTCAAACAGCAGATAACTGGGCATGCGCCAATCCTTGCCCCAGCCACCTATCATCTTGAGCAGGGTTTTCACTGGACCTGGGATCGCATTGGCGTGGGCTTTGGTGATGTCCCGAACATCTACGCTGGGTTTGATCACCAAAGTTTCAATCGGTTTAAGGTTGGTTTCTTGCTTTGCTGCCTCAGGAATTAATTTCAGAGTGCGGTTAATTCTGCGCAACCTTGATAAATCGGCCATCAGAGTATCCATAAAAATGGTATCCAGCATATAACCGCCCAATTCACCCATACTCGGATAATCACCGGGTTCCTCAGGTATATTGATGGGACTTTCGTCACGGGTTCCAATCACCAAAATCCGGTCGGCTCCCAGATGAATCGCCGGTGACAATGGTGCGGTCATACGTAAACCACCATCACCATAGTATTCATTGCCAATCAGTTGTGCTGGAAACAAAAAGGGCAATGCCGTAGAAGCCATGATGTGTGCTACAGTGATGTCTTCGCGCAAACCTACGCGGCGAGTTCGATGCCATGGAATCGCCACTTCATTGGCCTGATAAAAGCATTTGGCAATGGCCGTATCATAGGATGATGCAGTAATCGACAACCCGTCCAATACACCATCATCAATAGCTTCCTGTATCAGGTGCAAGCGTAGCTCGCGACTTAACAAGGCTTGCAAGGGCGCATTATCCAGCAATGATTTGGGTGTTTTGACACCAAATCGCCCAAATAGCACCGAACCAATCACTTTGGCCATGGTTTTAAAAATCTGCCAACCATCGGTTCGATAAACATCCGCACAATGTATATGTGTCCAGAAATGGTTCAACCGAGCAATACCATGTATTTGATCCTTTGCATGGGAAGCCATCACCACAGCATTAATTGCACCTGCCGAAGTACCATTTATCACCGGAAAATGGAAACCCTTTGGCATCAATTCCATAATGGCTTTGATCACACCCACCTGATAAGCACCACGAGCACCACCACCGGGTAACATCAAAGCGGTTTTGTGAGATATTTGTGTCATTTCTGCCTGATAAAACCTAAAACATGACTTTATCATTTTTTTAATCTAGTTACGGTAATTTTGAGTTATGATTTCAACTCAGTACCCATCCAATAAAATAGTGACTGATTCAAGTTTTGCTCAAATACAACTGCTTTTTTCTGCCTTAAACGACCTTGAGGAAACAGTTCAGAATAATCGCATTGAGCAATTACTCACTTCAGGCGAGCTGAATGAGCAACAAGCGGATTTGCTCAAATCAATGTTGGCAGCTGATAAACAGCCAGACATACCAACCCAAATTCAATCCGCGTCAGTGGATTTACTTGATCAACTCAACGAATTGATGTGTTATGAACCTGATAATCAACTAGGTCCTTACAGTCTGATTAAAAAGATTGGCTCCGGTGGTATGGGACAGGTCTTTTTGGCCGAACGCAATGATGGTCAGTTCGAACAGCAAGTAGCCATTAAGGTTTCGCATGCTCATCTTAATGAGGAATTGCTGAAACGTTTTGAAACCGAGCGCCAAATCCTGTCAGACCTCAATCACCCCCATATCGCGCGCCTGCTTGATGGTGGTACTGGTTCTCAAGGCCAACCCTATCTGGTAATGGAATACATTGACGGGCATAGCATTGATCAATACTGTGTCAATCACAAACCCAACCTCAATGGTCGTATTGAGTTGATTTTACAGGCCTGTGATGCCATTTCCTTGGCGCACCAAAATTTGATCTTGCACCGTGACTTGAAACCCGACAACATCATGGTAAGTCGTGATGGTCAGATCAAAGTGGTTGATTTTGGCATTGCTAAACTTCTGGAACCGACGGAAAGCGCCAAGGCACTGACAGCCACCCAGATAATGACCCGCTACTACGCCAGTCCTGAACAAATAAAAGGGCAGCATGTATCCACCCAAAGTGATCTTTTTTCGCTTGGGATCATCGCTTATGAGCTCATTACAGGTTGTCATCCGTTTATTAAAAACGACACCGATATCAACCAACACCAAAGAGAAAGTAATGTGCTGTCTGGTGAAATCATGCATATTGCACATCGCCATCAAATTGAAAAACCCCTGTTCCCTGAACTGAGCCAAATTCCTGATGCAAAAATTCAAGGAGATTTGGAAAACATCCTGCGCAAAGCAATGTTCAATGACCTAAGTCAAAGGTATCAGAGTGTGGATGCTTTTGCCGCTGATCTCAGAAATTTTCTGGCAAACAAACCGGTAACAGCGAGAAAACCGAGTTTGTTTTACACTGCAAAAAAATTGATTCAAAGGCAAAAAATTGCTGCGACTGCTATTTTGTTGACGGTGGTTGCATTGATTACATCCACCGGATTTTCCATGTGGAAAGCTGAAGAGGCCCTGCAACAGAAAAAATTAGCCGAACAGCAACGTCAACTGGCAGAAATTGAATCAGAAAAAGCAACTCAGATCGCAGATTTTGTTAAAACCATGTTTGAGAAAGCCAAGCCAGAAAGCAGTGACAAACAACTGACTGCACAGGACTTGTTGTTCCAAGGATTTAAAGATGCGGATGAGGCTGACTTCATTCATCAGGAAACCAAATATGATTTGTTGGCGCTGATACACCTGGGTTTAAAGTCGCTCGGCAAGTATGAGGAATCATTGGTACGCCTTGACCAGCACTATACAGCATGTGTTGAACAGGTTTCCCAAACCAATCAGTCTTGTCAATCGTTGTTAGATGTTAAAGCAAAAATTCAAACCACACTAAGACAGGATCAAGCAGCGCTTGAGACACTGGCCATAGCAGAACAAGTTGCCTTGAGCCGGGTACCAGTTAATAGACATGAATTGTTTGATTTTTATGCCATTAAAAATACCGCGCTTTTGCATCTAGACAGAATAGAAGAGTCCAGACAATTACAGCAACACATGTTCAACATTGAAACTGCGGCCAGTGACCCTGATCAACAAAGACTGGTACAAATATTACATAATTTATCCCTGTCTTACATTTTGCATGATGAATATGAACAAGCCAGAATTTATATGGATCAAATTCCGGGTTATTTAGAAAAATTTGATCCAGAAATACTACCACTCTGGCTTGGGGCACATTACGGATTGGAAGCGTATTACCACAGCAGCCTCAATGAGGCACTTAAGGCCTATGAGTTCAGAAAGAAAAGGGTCGATTTAATGGATCAAAGCTTTGCAGTCAAGCCTGAAAACTATGGCAGTTACCTCAAAAGTGCCGGAGACATGGCCTTTCGCAGTGGTTTAATAGAGATTTCGCTTAAACACTTTGAAAATGCATTTCAATTTTACCACGCCAACATCAGTCACAGTGAATCTTATCAATACCAATTATTACTTAAAATTACTTTACATTATTTTATGATAAATCAACCAGAAAACGCCAAACAATGGTATGCCAAAACAGCTGCATATGATCAAACTATAAAATCAGCATCAAGCACAAGTAGAAAGTTGGCTCTCATAGTTGAACTCTTCAATGGTGTAATTGAGCAATCAATTTCTGAAGACAAACTAACAAAAAAGTGTTCTTTAGATGGTGAAAAAAATAAATTGATACACTTTTACTGTAAAATCATAACAACAAAAAATGCCATCAACAACAGAAACTGGACCTTGGCCAATTCAACACTGGAATCACTATTATCCTTATCCGCTCAGACACCTCATGATTACCTCGTTTTTAAAGAAAAAACGCTGGAGTTAATGGAAATATTGAAACAAGAGTCAATTCAGTAAAATATTTTCACAAACCCATAGCAAACACATTAATGAAGTTTTGACATTTACATAAATACACAACTTGCCATTTAAATTTCACCGAAGAAAAACTTTTACTTTTGCCGTATCGACAAACTCTATGCAAAGCTCTATTATAATGAGTGAGAAGCGAAGGTATAACTCATTTATTTAATCAAAATTTTACTATTTACATATCACTGATCAAAAGTATGAATTTAAAAAACAAACAACAAAAGTCCAATACACATGCAATGCTCTTGATGATTTGTGCCATTATATTATTATCAGGTTGTAACAGCACCCCAAAAAAACCTGCAGATCAAATACAGAAAAGTCAAACCACTCAAGAGCCCAAACCAGAGCCCAAACCAGAGCCCAAACCAGAGCCCAAACCAGAGCCCAAACCAGAGCCCAAACCAGAGCCTAAACCAGAGCCC
>JAGRJR010000034.1:0-23684 GCA_020442635.1 Lysobacterales bacterium | reverse complement strand
GCCTAAACCAGAGCCTAAACCAGAGCCTAAACCAGAGCCTAAACCAGAGCCTAAACCAGAGCCTAAACCAGAGCCTAAACCAGAGCCTATTCAAAGCAATCAAGTGACCATCAAAGGCTCCATTACACTCAATCAGTCAAAACTTGATCGTGCTGACGCTGATATCAATAATACCTTTGTCTATTTTGAACCCAAAAACAAAACCTTCAAAACGCTGCAACCAACTAATCAAACCATTGCAACCCTTAACAAAAGGTTTGAACCCAATGCTTTGGCTGTAACCGCAGGAAGTGAAGTTTCTTTTCCAAACATGGATCGCATCTTACATAATGTTTTTTCAGTTTCACCCAACAATCAATTTGACCTAGGACTTTATTCAGCCGGTACAACCAAATCAGTGACTTTTGATCAACCTGGCGTGATCTATGTCCATTGCAATGTTCACCACGCCATGCAAGCAGATATATTGGTAGTTGAAACGCCCTATTTCGCACGAGTGGACCAACAGGGCAACTTTGCATTAAGTGGCTTATCTGATTCTGAGGGTGTGTTAAAAATTTGGCATCCACGCAGCAACATTAAATCCATCACAATTGATGACCAAATTAATGTCAACGACATTCAACAACAGTTGATCATCACCCGACCCAAGGTGCCAAAACACACCAACAAGTTTGGCAAATCCTATCGTCCAACCAGGGATGATGAATAATGAACACATCCAGCGGACTGAAACTCAGCACTAAACTGACTTTGATTACAGCCATTCTGATCACTTTATCGGTCATCATTGCAGTTTTTGTCACCTTCTATTTTGGCAACCAAATAGCTGATGAATCCATTGATAAAAAGCTTAACAGCAGTCATCTAATACAAGATGAATTCAAGCAACAAAAGTTGAAACAATTAGAACTGGTTTCATTGGTGGTGGCATCTGATCCCGCCTTTGTCGCCTACGTAGCACAAACTATTTTTGACCTTGAAAATGATGCCAATGCGGACATCGCATCCATTGCCGATTTATTGCTTGAAAGAAAACAACAATATGGCTTTGATGTAGCCATTATAGCTTCTGTGGACGGACAACAGATTGCACGTTCAGATCAAGCCATGTCGGCTCCCAGAAACCTCAATGACATTAAACTCATGCAAGAGGCTATGGACGCTCTCTTGCCCGTCAGTGGCTATTGGTCAGACAGTCAAAATTACTATCAGGCAGCTGTGGTCCCACTATCTAGGGGAAGAAATTTGATTGGTTTTTTGATCACAGGCTTAATCATTGATGATCAGTTGGCCAATGACATAGCCAAGCTTTCTGGTACTGAGGTCATGGTATTGGACCAGCATCAAGGACAGTTGGTTAGTCTCGGCAGCACCATGGATTTGAATATGAGTGATTCCATGATTCTTGCCTTGAGCCAACTCAGTAATGTTGATAATAATTCAACACTGAATGTCAACCAACAGCAATTGTTTATCAGTAGCGAGTCCTTAGCCAAACTTGGTGACCACCATTTGTTGATTCTAAACGCCGTATCAGTTGATCAAACGCTTGCACCTTTTTACAAAACCAGAAATATTTTAATCATCAGTGGTGTGGCAGCAATCATTCTTGCTTCCTTATTAGCCCGCTTTTTCGTCAACCAATTTTTGTCACCCTTGTCACAAATGTCTTCTGCAACTAGACAAGTTTCCTATGGCAATTACACCGCAAAATTTCCAGAATCCGTCGGCCGTGACTTAGATGATTTAAGTGGTTCAATCAACCAATTGGTTCAAAACTTACGAGGTCGAGATGCATTGGCTGGACACATGATTGAACTCAGTAAGAAATCAACATATGCTAAAGACAAAGCCCACAAACCCACCAAGATAATTATTGAGCCAGGTAAAATCATCAACAACCGCTATGAAATCATTGAAAACATTGGTACCGGTGGCATGGGAGCAGTTTTTCAAGCTTATGATCAGGAATTAGAAGAAGTAGTGGCGCTGAAAGTTTTAAAGGCAAAAAACACAAATACCAGTGACATTGCACAATTCAAAGATGAAATCAAAGTGGCTCGGCGAATTTCCCATCCGAACGTTGTTCGCATTCATGATTTTGGCCAGCTTGCTGACAATGTTTTCATTTCTATGGAGTTTGTTCAGGGTTATACTTTGGAACTTTTGCTTAAATACGCCAGAAAGTTACGTCCACAAGCCGCCAAACACGCAGCCATACATATTTGTGAGGGACTTAAAGCTGCCCATGAAGTCGGTGTTGTTCACAAAGACTTGAAACCAGCCAACATCATTGTAGAATTAGACACCTCCATTAAATTAATGGATTTTGGTATCGCATCTATTGATGACGTTATCAGCAGCCAAAGATCCAATAAATTGGTTGGCGGAACCGCTGCATATATGGCACCTGAACAGGCCACTGGGAATGGTGCTGATGAACGCTCTGATATTTATGCTTTGGGAATTCTACTGATGGAAATGTTTATAGGGCAACGCCCTTTCTATGCCACCAGTGACCAGGATTTAATGTTAAAGCATGTTAGTGAAGCACCTTTACCCATCAGCATACAATGGGCAGATGCTCCTAAAACCTTAGAACAGTTGATACAAAAGTGTCTGGCCAAAGAACCTAATTCACGACCACAAAATATCCAGGAAGTTTTGAGTGAGTTAAAAACCATAAAATTTAAAGTTTAAAAAAACCCCATGTGATTCCATGGGGTTCATCCTACTTGTCAATGTCCTGCTATTCGTAGCTAACGTCTTCACGCATGGGTGCAAAAATAGCCAATACCTTATTCTGCAAGCGAAAAGGAATTTCTGCGTCTTCCATAGCTAAAATGAAATCTTCGACAAAAATGTCAAACTCGGAATATTTTATATTCATGCCACTATGAGCCTCAACCATATCCAAGCCTTCATACTTACATGGCCCTCCCGTTTCCATACAAATCTGATCAACAATTTTAATGTGTAAATCATCTCGCTCAGTTTCTTTAAATAAAAAATTGATTTTTTCATTATTCAATAAGCGATCAAGCAGATGTTTAGTTATTTTTTCAATAGCAGGCTTACCACCCAATTGCTGATACAGTGAATCCTCTGAGTGTGCAGTGACTGTTACCAATGTCAGTATCAAAAAAACCATGGTTTGTTTGTTCATCTTTATCATTAAAAGCTCCCGTTGACAGATAAATACAGACCGGTTTGGTCTGGCAAAGTAGCTACTGTACCTAAATCGGCATAGGCAGCCACCAGTGAAAAGTGTCGATTGGGCACCCACGCTACGAAAACATCACGCCAATGATTTTCACCAGCAAAACTCAAATTGGAACGTTTTTGTCTGAAATCAAACCCAATCGCCCAGCTTTTATTCAAAAACAAACCTAAAGAAGCTTCGGCATTGATGTGCCTGCTACCGAGGTCACCTCCGAAGCCTAGTAAACCTAATTCGTTGGCTTCTGTGGATCGTAATGTCAATGTGGCAAAGCCATTAAATCCCCAAGGCTTACCAAGAAACAGTTTGGTTGCGCTCAGGTAATAGTCCATGCTGCTGTCATCTTTGGCACCAGCAACTGAAGGAATCAAAAAAGACTGATTTTCTTTGTATTGAACACCCAATGAAATCTGAGGCATTTTGCTGTATACCAAATTACCAGCCAATCTCACTTTAGCGCCTATGACATCCTGTTTTAATGACGCACCAGGTAATCCTAAGACAGGCCCTAAAGTCACTAAATCCAGTTCTTGTTTAGCAAACGATACTTCAATTCGATTACGCCAGCCTACCGATGCACCAATCATATCAAATCGGTAATCATCAGTATCCAAATAGGTATATGCTGCGGTCACATCTGTTTCGTTGTTTTCCCCATATCCCGCGATGGTCGCCCAGCTGACTATGCCACTGCCAGATGCCCCCTCAATTTGCATCACTGCACCTGTTCCCAATTGCCTGCTTCCAGCACTAACGGCTATGGATGCCAAGCAACCCAGCACCATGACGGTAATTTTTTTCTTCATTAATTCACACTCTCTGATTTTTTACACGAAAGACAATACCACGTAGGTATGTGAAAAAAATGTGAAATAGGCACAGTTCTTTTTAAAGTTGTTGATGTTTTCTTACAACCTAATCAGAAAATTTCTAAAGAAATTAACTCATCTAAGACCTAAGCTACTCATTTATTTTAACAGAGATAGTTTATGACCAAACTCGCAACCGTATTATCAAGGGCTGAATTTGGGGTGCAGGCACCACAGGTTCGGGTTGAAGTACATATTTCTAGGGGCTTACCGGGTTTATCAATAGTTGGCATGCCTGAAACAGCTGTTAAGGAATCTAAAGATCGTGTTCGTGCTGCCATTATGAATTCTGGCTATGAGTTTCCAAGACATCGCATCACCATCAACCTGTCACCAGCCGACATTCCTAAACAAGGAGGTCGCTATGACTTGCCGATTGCCATAGGTGTTTTAGCAGCTTCAGACCAAGTACGGCGAGATAGATTGCTTGATGTCGAATTTGTTGGAGAATTGGCCTTGGGTGGGGATTTACGTCCCATTCGAGGTGTGTTACCGGTGGTCAGCGAAGTATCTGAAACCGGTCGCAGTTTAATTTGCCCAGTGGACAATGGCATTGAAGCAGCTTTAGTGCAATCATGTGACTGTATGCTAGCGAACAACTTGCTTGAAGTGTGTGCATGGTTAGATGCAGTTGATGAGCTACCCAGGGCTGAAATTAATGGATGGCAGAAAACTCAAGGCTTTCCAGACTTGGCTGATGTCAAAGGACAGGAACACGCCAAACGTGCCTTAACCATTGCTGCAGCAGGAAAACACAATTTATTATTCTACGGCCCACCAGGTACCGGTAAAACCATGCTGGCCAGTCGATTACCAGGCATATTGCCTGATTTAACCGAAGCCGAGGCTTTGGAAACAGCCTCAGTGGCATCTATCAGTGCCCAAGGGTTTGATCCCAATTCATGGAGCCAGCCTCCATTTCGCAACCCACACCATACCGCTTCTGCGGCGGCGCTTGTCGGTGGTGGATCAAATCCTATGCCAGGGGAAATTAGCCTTGCTCAGAATGGAATTTTGTTCTTGGATGAGCTTCCAGAGTTCTCTCGACACGTTTTGGAGGTTTTACGTGAACCTCTTGAGTCTGGAAAAATCATTATATCAAGAGCGGCGAGAACCGCGGAATTCCCTGCAAGATTTCAGTTATTGGCCAGTTTAAATCCTTGCCCTTGCGGATATTTTGGCGATCCGGATCGTACTTGCGAGTGTTCAGTAGGGCAAATTCAAAACTACAGAAACCGCATTTCAGGCCCTTTAATCGACCGCATTGATTTGCAAGTTGAAGTGCCAAGAATCCCCCATAAAACACTGCGGCAAAGTCCGAACTCAACCACCAACAGTTTATGTGTTAAGAAACAGGTGATACAAAGCCGCAACTTGCAAATAAAACGCAACAAAGGCAAATGTAATGCACAGTTGGAAGGCAAGGAAATTGAGCAGTACATACCCCTGTCCGAACCTTTATTGGATTTTTTGGAGACCGTAGTTGACCAGTTAAAACTTTCAGCCAGAGCTTACCACCGCATCATCAAAGTCAGTCGCACCATTGCAGATTTAGCTGGTGCTGAAGACGTTTCTCAGGCACATTTGGCAGAAGCCATCAGCTTTCGTGGCTTTGACCGGGCTCAGTAAACTTTCATTACCTCACCTATAACAACAAAGCCCCTAATGCAAAAAAGCCCTGATGGTTAAACTGATCAATAGCAGCACAGCCACCCCACCCATCCAAAGGGTGGCAAACCAAAGGCCTTGTTGGTATTTCTTTTTCATCTTTAATGGTACTGGTCTTCGGAGTTCACTTTCCCCCTAAACACCCAATAAGAATATCCGGTGTAAACCAAAATGGTTGGAATCAAAATGGCTGACCCGACCAACAAGAATTTTAAACTGGACTCTGGTGAAGCCGCTTGCCAAATGCTGATCGAAGGCGGCACAATTTGTGGGTAAAAACTGATACAAAGACCAAAATAGCTCAATGCGAACAGCGCAATAGTAGTCAAAAACGGTGCCAACTCTCTACCAGACTTGATGGCTTTCAGTAAATAAATCCCCAGCACCACCGTAATCACTGGAACCGGTGATAAGTACAAGTAATTAGGATAATCAAACCAGCGCCTCATGTAAGGATCTTGCTTAAACAACATCCACACACTGACCACTGCAATCATAAATCCAAGCGCCAAGGTCAGTTGAAAAGCAGCCTGTCTGCATAATCGCTGCAAGCGATGCTCTGTTTTGTAAATCAACCAACAAGCACCCAATAGCGCATAACCAATAACCACTGCTATACCCGTGGTCAAAGAAAAAGGTGTCAGCCAGTCCCACCAACCACCGGCATAAGCACGGTCTGCCACTTCAATACCTTGCACCAATGCGCCTAGGGCAATGCCTTGTGCCAAAGCTGCCAATAAAGAGCCCAAGGTAAAACCAAGATCCCAACGCTTGCGCCCTCGCTCACTTTGCGTGCGCCACCTGAACTCAAAGGCCACACCACGAAAAATCAGCGCCAGCAACATAATCACCAAAGGCACATACAAAGCAGGCATGATAATCGCAAAAGCCAAAGGAAAGGTGGCGTACAAGCCACCGCCACCTAAGACCAACCAGGTTTCATTGCCATCCCAAAAGGGAGCAATTGAATTCATGGCATTGGCTTTGTCCTGTTGATCTTCTATGAAGGGAAATAGCAGCGCAATACCTAAATCAAAACCATCCAGCACCACATAAGCGAACACAGCAAAAGCCATCAGTCCAGCCCAAATCAATACATAATCCATCTCAGTGTCCCTCCGCGGTTGAGTCTTTTTGTAAACCCTGAATCGGTGTAATGCCGGCTGCTCGCCGCGCCTGACCGCGCTGAATGTCTTGTTCATTCATACTTGGCTTGTGTTTGAACAGTTGAAATAAATAATAAATGCCGGCACCAAATACCATAAAATAAACCACCACAAAAGCCAACAATGAGGCATTCACAGCCGGCGCATCCAAAGGAGAAACGGCATCTGCAGTACGCAGTAAACCATAAACAGTATAGGGCTGTCGACCCACTTCAGTGGTGATCCACCCGGCCAATATGGCCAATGTACCACTGGGGGCCATCAACACCGCCAAACGTTGTAACCAAACAGCCTCATACAAACGACCTCGGAACCTGGCCCAAGCCGACCAAAGACCCACCAAAACCATGGCAAAACCAATCGCCACCATGATTCTAAAGGACCAAAATACCAAAGGCACATTGGGCCAGTCTTCTTCAGGAAAAGCATCTAAGCCTTGAATATGACCATCCAACTCATGGGTCAAAATTAAACTACCCAACTTGGGAATGGCCACTTCAGCATGAACTTTCTTTTGTTCCATATCTGGCCAACCAAACAAAATCAAAGGCGCGCCATCTTTGCTTTCGAAATGACCTTCCATGGCCGCAATTTTCATCGGTTGATGCTTCAAGGTATTCAAGCCATGAAAGTCGCCAGCCAATACCTGAAGCGGAGCCACCAACAAGGCCATCCACATCGACATTGAAAACATCAGTTTAGCTGCTGAATTACTGCGATCTCTAAGCACATGCCAGGCTGAAACACCAGCCACCAAAAAAGCAGTGGTCAAAAACGCCGCCAGCATCATATGGACAAAACGATAAGGAAATGAAGGATTGAAGACCACTTGCCACCAGTCGGTAGCAATGAACTGGCCCGCTTCATTGACAGCAAAACCTGCAGGGGTTTGCATCCAGGAGTTCACCGCCAAAATCCAGAAGCCCGAAATCATGGTACCCATGGCCACCATGATGGTGGCAAAGAAATGCAGTTTACGCCCAACCCGATTTGAGCCAAACAACATCACGCCCAAGAATCCAGCTTCCAGGAAAAAAGCGGTCAATACCTCATAGCCCATCAAAGGGCCGAGGATTGGACCGGTTTTATCTGAAAAAACGCTCCAGTTGGTGCCTATCTGGTAACTCATCACGATACCCGAAACCACACCCATGCCAAAAATGATGGCGAAAATTTTAATCCAATACCGCCAAACTCGCCGGTAGATGTCCCGGCCAGTTTTCAGCCACAAGCCTTGTAAAACCATTAAATACCAGGCCAGGCCAATGGATAATGCAGGAAAAATAATATGAAATGCAATGGCGAAAGCAAATTGCAGGCGTGCGGCCAATACCGCATCAAATAGTTCGAACATGACTGTTCTCCAATAGAAATGTGGGTACTTCTGGTCGGGATTAATTTTACCATTTCAACAAGCCATTTCCCATCAAAACCGAAATTATCGAACTTTCAGAAACACATCTAAAACGTGTCAATGTTCCAAAAGTCCCTGAATGCGTCAGAATCCCTTATTTTCCTGGTAAAACCATGTACTTTATGCGTCATATCGTTATAATACGCGGCTTTTGAATCCAACGAAGGAAATCAAATGTCTTTAAAACATATTCCTGTAGGTAATGATGTGCCTCATGACATCAATGTATTGATAGAAATTCCACGCAATGGCGAAGCCATTAAGTACGAAGTGGACAAAGATTCTGGCATGATTTTGGTTGATCGTGTTTTGAACACAGCCTTCCGCTACCCTTGTAATTACGGTTTTGTGCCTCACACTTTGTGTGGTGATGGTGATCCGGTAGACGTTTGCGTGATTATGCCTGTACCTTTGTTACCAGGTTCAGTGATCAAATGTCGTCCAGTTGGTGTTTTGAAAATGACTGATGAAAGTGGCGAAGATGCCAAAATCATCGCTGTTCCCGTTTCTAAAGTCAGTGGTTTGTATCGTCACGTTGCTGATGTTCGCGACATCAATGAAGAAACCCTGGATAAAATTGCCCACTTTTTTGAGCATTACAAAGACCTGGAAAAAGGCAAATGGGTTAAAATTGAAGGCTGGGGTGGCGTAGAAGAAGCCAAACAAGAAATCCTGGAATCTGTTAAAAGATTTGAAGAGACTGAAGAAAAACCATTGTTCTAAAGTCCAACAAAGTTCTGCTTATAACCCGACCACGAGTCGGGTTTTTTATTGCATGGTCCTTGTGATAAAATGCCCTTTTTTCTCACAAGGAAGCGATATGCTCAAACTTACCCTGTTTTTATCTTTGTTTTTTGCTGTCCCTGCTTTTTCTGATATTCTTGACGACCAGAAACCGCAAAATATTAATGAACAAATGTGGTCATCTTTCAAATCAGCTGTTAATTCAACACAGCTCACACCCAGCCCAATTGGTTTAGGCGAAGACAACGGAAGCTACGGTGAAAGTATTGCCATTGATGGTAACAAAGCTTTGATTGGAGCCAGCAACTCTGGCTTAGTCATTGTACTCGAATATGATGGTCTAAATTGGAATCAAACTGCAGTACTCAAACCTATATCAATTTATGCAGAAGGATTTGGCTCCTCAGTCAGTTTATCTGGAGATCTTGCACTTATTGGTAACCCTTCAAATAGTGAAGTTGACATCTCAGCTGGAGCTGCTTACATCTTTGCATGGGATGGTTTTAGTTGGAATGAAACTAAATTACTCGCATCTGACGCTTCTGGAGGCCAACAGTTTGGAGCTGCTGTAAGCATTTCAGGCACTCGTGCTTTGGTTGGTGCAAAATATGGAAATGATAATGATGGATATTCTGGCTCTGTTTACATGTATGAATTTGATGGTAATGATTGGATTGAAACCAGAATATCTCCTTCGGATGGTGCCATGTTTGATTTGTTTGGCGCATCAGTCAGCATTGACAACAATCGGATTTTAATTGGAGCGAGTCAAGACGAACATGAAGGCACTCTATCAGGTTCCGCTTATATATATGATTGGGATGGCCTTGATTGGATTGAAACCAAAATCATTGCTTCAGATGCTGCCGATTTCGCTAATTTTGGTTCTTCTGTAAGTGTAGATGGAAATACCGTAGTTATAGGCGCAAACGGCGATGATGTAAACGGCGAAAACTCTGGCTCTGCCTATGTATATCAATGGAATGGTAATGATTGGCAAGAACAAAAGTTAGTACCTTCTGATGGTGCTGCAAATGATTTTTTTGGACAGGTAGACGTTAATAATAATCGAATTGTGATTGGTTCAATTTCTGATGATGATAATGGTAACAATTCTGGATCATCCTATGTTTATGACTGGAATGGAAGTAACTGGATAGAAAGCAAATTACTTGCATCCGATGGTTCAGCCAATGACTCTTTTGGCTCAGCAGTTGCTTTGTTTGGTGATTTTATTTTTGTTGGTGCACCAAATGATGATGAAGGTTTAGATAATGCGGGTTCTGCTTATATTTACCAATGGAATAGCACTAACTGGGATGAAAGTAAGCAGTTTTTGTCTCCGGGTTCAGCAGGGGATCAATTTGGTTTTTCTGTCAGCTATTCAAATAATCGGGTTTTAATAGGAGCTCCCAATGACGTTGAAAATGGCATAACAAGCGGTTCAGCCTATATTTTTAGCTGGGATGGGCAAAGCTGGAATAGCACTAAAATTATTCCTTCAACCCCAGTTGATTTTGGCCTTTTTGGTTATGCCGTTAGTATAGATGGAGATCGAGCTGCCATCAGTGCAATATTCGATACAGGCAATGCGCCTAATTCAGGAACGGTGTACCTGTATGACTGGGACGGGAATAATTGGATAGAATCTCAAATTTCAGCCACGGATGGAGGGGGTTATGACCAATTCGGATACTCTGTTGATTTATCAGGAAACAGATTATTGGTAGGTAGCATATCGGATGAAGATAATGGACCATCATCAGGTTCTGCTTATTTTTATGACTGGAATGGTAACACTTGGTCTGAAACCAAAATTACACCCTCTGATGGTGCTTCGAATGACTATTTCGGTTCCTCAGTCAATTTACACGAAGACAGAGCACTAATCGGCGCTACTGGCGCATCTACAATAGGTGCAGTCTATCTTTACGAGTGGAATGGAATTGACTGGAATGAAGTTAAAATTGAACCAGTAAATCAGAATGCCGGAGATTTTGGACATGCAGTAAGTTTAAACAATGATCGTTTTGTAGTGGGTGCACCTTTTGGCTATGACAATGGTACTTATTTTGGCTCAGCTTATATTTACGATTGGGATGGTTTTAGTTGGGTTGAAACAAAATTGAATTCAACCAACATCTCTTCTTCCAATCAATACGGTTATGCTGTTAGCCTCCTGGGAAATAAAATTGTTGTCGGAAACCCTGATGATACTCTAGACAACGAGAATTATTTTGGCAGCGTTTTCATTTATGACTGGGATGGTAACACATGGTCAGAAACAAAATTGACGGCAAACAATCCGGGTAATGGTGATTTTTTTGGTTCTACGATTCAAATAACACAAGACTCGCTTGTTGTTGGTGCACGGCACGCCACTTACAACAACAGTCAATCAGGTTTAGTATACGTTTTACCTCTTACCGATTTAATTTTTACCAATGGCTTTGATTAAATTCAGTTGTCAGTTTAATTTCAAACCCGGCCTTGTGTCGGGTTTTTAATTACCAGAATAAAACTTAAGGAAATCACTTTTCCAGGCACTTTAAAAACCTTCTTGGCGCATTATCAAAGCTACCATTACTCATAAACACCACTTGGTCATTGGCTTTAAGGTCTGCTTTGAGCCGATTGAGCAAGGCATCGACTGAGTCCAAAACTACACATTGTGCTGAGAGTTTTTGCTTGATGTCCTCATCCCAATCCATATCAGGATAAATCATCACATAAGCTGCATCACAACCCGAAAGCGCTTGAGGCAATGCTTGCGCGTGAGCGCCAGCGCGCATGGAATTGCTGCGTGGCTCCAATACCGCAATGGTTCTTCCTTCAGTCACCGCTTTAAGTCCAGCCAATGTGGTTTCAATGGCGGTTGGGTGGTGGGCAAAGTCATCATAAATGGTGATGCCTTGAGTCTCGCCAATCCACTCCATGCGCCGTTTGACATTCTGGAATTGCGCAATGGATTGCGCTGCTGCCTGGATATCTACACCCGCTTTTCTAGCCGCCAATATGGCAGCCAAGGCATTGAATTGGTTATGTCTGCCGGTGATTGACCACTCTATGGTGACCTCAGTTCCAGATTGACTGTGGATGGTGAATCGTCTTGGGTTACAGCGATCAGTGGCTACCCAATAGTCAGAAGTTGAATCACTGCCAAAAGAAACTACTGGTGTCCAGCAACCCTGCTTCAAGACCGCTGCCAAGTTTTCATCATCTCCATTAACGATGATTTGACCATTTTCTGGAATGGTGCGAACCAAATGATGGAATTGGGTTTTTATGGCTGCTAAATCCTTAAAAATATCGGCATGGTCAAATTCCAGGTTATTCAAAATCACCACATCACTGTGGTAATGCACAAATTTAGAACGCTTATCAAAAAAAGCAGAATCATACTCATCAGCTTCGATCACAAAAGCTTCACTGTCAGTGACCCGAGCTGACTGGGGAAAATGCTGACACACACCACCAATTAAAAAACCAGGATTGATGCCATTATCCTCCAATATCCAAGCCAACATCGATGAAGTGGTTGTTTTGCCATGCGTACCGGCCACCGCAAAAACCTGCTTGTGACGCAACACCTGCTCACCCAGCCACTGCGGACCAGAACTGTACTTCAGGCTGTTTTGTAAGAGAGACTCCGTGGCCGCCATACCGCGGGTCATGACATTACCTACGATGATTTCATCTAGTGAATTGTCATGCAATGGATCGGCATCATAGCCCTGATGGATTTTGATGCCCAACTGGTCTAATTGGTCACTCATCGGCGGGTACACATGCTGATCTGAACCAGATACCTGATGGCCCAGTTGTCGTGCAATGGCAGCAATACCACCCATAAAGGTGCCACATATGCCAAAAATATGTATTTTCATAATAATTTAGTCGAACCAGAAAAATGCCTAAGCAATTTCAAAAGATAAACACACTTCATTTTACTGAATTTTTCGACCATTATGAGTGTTCTATCCGGCATTTTCTGGTCGACTGTTTGGCATATGGAAATACCACCTTGAGTCTCTGGGCTCAAGCAAGCTAAAAAGACATCAGCAAAATCATATTTTTGCGATGAAGTGATTTTTTTACCGATTCTTAAATAAGGCCAGGATGGACTTTTTCTAAGCCAGCTAATTTATCACTCCGTTTCTGGGCATTATAGAGAAGTCAAAGGTCAAATGAAACGGAGTGATTATGGGCAAGCCTGTTATTTCTTTTTTTTGTATGTAAAAATAAAATACGGTCAGAACATCATCAGAGTGACTTTAGAGGCTGTGACGATATTACTGTCAGCAGCCATATCTCTGACCCGACATGACACCACTTCGGTACCACCCCCAACTATTCCCTGATTGCAATTGGCCAGGATGGGTACTGCGCCCTGGTTATATTCAGCATTGGTCACAAAAAATAGCCCCTGGTACGAAAAAGGGATGTTGATCACACAAGCGCCAAAATTGTTGCCATTGCTCACTGTAATTGGGCTGTCATTGATGTTGTTGAAATAATCATGCACCAAGCTTCCAGCATTACCACATGAAAATGAAACGCCGGCTTTGGCAAATCCATAAGCATTGGCTGCATTGCTGTGCTTGGCATCTCCCGAAATTTCCAAATCATCGGTAATGGTGGTTTTTTGATTCAATTCTGTTTCACCATTAACGTACAGGCCACCACTGGGAGGAGGAATGACATTGGCATTGGCAGCACCTACACTGACCCCTTTGTTTGCAACCACCTGTAATGCAAACTGACCATTGATGCTGACAATTAATGGGTTAACTCCGTTGGCAGCACTGACAAAAGTTTGATCTAGATTGGTCAAACCACTGACATCTAAATCCGCATTCACTGCTGTATCTCCGGTTACATACAAACCATTATCAGGCGCCAAAGGACCACCGCCAATATTGGCTCCACCATTGCTGTGAATTTGAAACTTTGTGGTGCCATTGACTCTGGCTCTGAGTGGACTGTCACCTGCTGATGATTCAATAAATAAGCTGGTGTCTGTTGAAACCTGATTGTTATTCGAACCACCTATCAGCACATTTCCATTGTTGTAGGCAATCCCATTGGTACGGTCACTCCATAATGATGAAGCTTCATTTGCTGGCGCCCAGTCAGTGCCATCAAATTTCAAAACCTGACCAGATGATGCACCCATATCATCTAAAAACTCAGTTTGAATGGCATAAGGTGTGGCGTTAATACGCTGACTAGGCAACAAGACCGTGTATGTGTCAAGGGAATCACCTGGCCTCACCGATACCCTGATGAAGTAATCATCTCCAGAAAAAGGGCCGGCTCCATAATCTAATTCGACCGCAAACAAACCTCTACTGACTTCAATGTTTTCAAAAAGCAACACCTGTATCGGATTATTGGCATTGCTATCATTCAATAGTTCAAACTGAAAGTCATACTCCCCATTCGCTGGAGAGCCATTATCGGTCAAACTGCCCTGGTAAGTAAATTGACTCCCAACAGGTGCTGCTGATACATGAAAACCAAAAATCAACATCCACATAAAAATACATTTAAACCTCACGTTCATTCTCAATTCCTCATTCAAATTCATCTGTAAAAATCAAATCATTGTCCTGTTGCCAAAATCCTGCTTGCAGAACATAATTATTGCCAGTGGATTGGGTGGTAAAAACTTGCCCCATGCTTGAGGAGAGTTCAAACTGTCCACCGGAAACTTTGTCACCGGAAACCATGACCTGTTTTTCCAACTCCAATGTCTGTCCATGCAGCTCCAGGACTGTTAAAAATAGTAAGCCAAGCACCTTGTTTTTTTTCATGATCGCTCAAATCTTTCTGTTGTGATAAACCGTTGGTAAAAGTAACACAGGTGCGCCATATGTGGTTCTGACAAATACTGACAAATTCTGCTGAGGTCTGAATACTGGCTTTAATACGAGGGACGCATTAACCAAATTAAGTCATGTTTATATGTAAATAATAATGACTCATGTTTTTACACAAACTTGCTTAAATGGCTAAAGTTAACTTCCAAACGCTTCAAATTTATCAGTAGAATGTTTTGAATTTATAAAGTCAGAAATAAACACCATGAAACCTTTGTTTGTAATTTTTATAACCGCGTACTTATGTTTTAGCCCCTTTTGCAGCGCGAAAGACATTCAGGCAAGTTCCGAAATCAAAAAACAACCTTTTAACCTTGGTGAAACCCTTACCTGGGACTCTAAAACCTTGCAACAACCACGAACCATCAATGTGTATCTTCCACAAAATTATTACTCTTCTGATAAAAAATATCCGGTTATTTACTTACTGGATGGGTCTGCAGATGAAGACTTTATACATATTGCAGGACTGGTTCAATTTGGCTCTTTTCCCTGGATTAATATGATTCCTGAATCCATTGTTATAGGTATAGCCAACGTTGATCGAAAACACGATTTCACGTTCCCGACCAACAATGAACAGGATTTGAAGGATTTTCCAACCACTGGTGGTTCTGCTCAATTCATCCAGTTTTTGGAACAGGAGTTACAACCATTGGTGGCAAAAACATATCGAACCACATCTGAAAAGACCATCATTGGCCAATCACTGGGAGGCTTGTTGACAACCGAAATCTTATTCAAACAACCTGACTTGTTTGACAACTTTTTAATTGTCAGCCCAAGCATGTGGTGGGATGATGAATCTTTGCTGAAACTTGAACCCAAACCTTTTACCACGAACAAATCATTTTTTATTGCAGTCGGCAAGGAAGGTGAAATTATGGAACAAGGCGCACGTAAACTGGCTGACAAATTAAAGCACATAAATTCATCCAATTCTCGACTCAAATTCCAATATTTTGAACAATTGAATCATGGGGATACTTTACATTTGGCGGCTTACCAAGGTTTGGCTTTCCTTTTTGCAAAAACCGACCATTGAAATGATTTAAACTCATGTAACTCCAAAATCCGTTGAAATGTTCAAGTCTTTGATTGCCTGAAGAATTAAAGGGTGAATGCAAAAAATTCACATTTCTTTTATAATGTCCGGCTTGTCATTTTTTCGGTCATTGGTTTTTTTGAACACCGTAATTCATATCATCAGATTCACCCTGCGATTGAGTGCCTTTATTTTGGCATTGGTGTTTGTGTTACCATTTGTAATTTTGGGGATTTTGCTGGCCAAATTATTCAGTAACCAGCGCAGCAATGAATTTTTTCTGGTTTACTGGTCACGATTGTTGTGTTTTATTTGTGGTCTCAAGGTGTATATACATGGACCAAAACCGGAATCGCCAGTCTTCCTCGTGGCCAATCATGTGTCCTGGCTTGACATTCCCATCATTCATTCTTTGATGCTCGCTGGCTTTGTGGCTAAAAGCGAAATAAAGTATTGGCCAATCGTGGGCTGGATTACCATGGCGGGAGATACCCTGTTTTTAAAACGAGGAAATGCTGAATCACGCAAAGGTGTCCTTAATCAAATCAAAAAACGTTTGCTAAATGGTCGCTCGGTGGCGGTATTCCCCGAGGGCACAGTCACTGATGGCAGCCACCTGAGAACATTTCATCGTCAACTGATTCACGCGGCCATTGAAACCCGCACACCTGTATTGCCAGTTGCCATTAAATTTCTCAATGTGGATGGCACACGCAATGATCAAGTGGGTTTTTTAAATAATGAAATGTTTATCACCCATGTCTGGCGTATATTAACTTTGCCAAATTCTACTGTGGAAATTCATTGTGGTGATTTAGTGACTGATTATGACGCTGGAGCCAGAGCTGTGACACTTCAGGCCCGAGCCTTTATTGAACAGGAGTTGCTGAACAATGATTATATGTCAGCCAAGCATCAAGCCTAAAAACAAACACCTACAATCAATTTTGGCGAGCTCAAAGATTCGTTTGCTGCGTTTGCGCAAGCGCAATCCAGTGGTTGAAAATCAAATAGAACAAAATCTGGAAACGCCATTGGCCACGCTTTTGGGTTTTTACACCAAACATGTTGAGGAATCTGACACCCTCGCGATTTTACTGCATGGCTGGGAAGGCAGCTCACAATCCACCTACATTCAGCTATTGGCCGACAGCCTGTACCAAAAAGGTCTTGACATTTACCGATTAAATTTACGTGATCATGGCGACTCTCATCACATGAATGAAGATTTATTCCACTCGTGTCGCATTGATGAAGTGGTGTTGGCAGTGCAAAACATTCAGGCACAATTCCCCAACAAACAGTTGGTCATATGTGGCTTTTCTTTGGGTGGTAATTTTGCTCTGCGGCTAGCAGCCAAGGCTCAGGATGCAGGTTTAGCTTTTAAGCATGTGTTTGCCGTATCACCACCGATCATCCCTAAACACAGTATGCAGGCAATCCATGCTTCCAAGCTGTACAACAAATACTTTTTACGCAAGTGGAAACGTTCATTACACATCAAGCACCAATTGTTTCCACACATTTTCAGCGATCACAATTGGCAGCAAGAGGAAAATCTGGAACGACTGACCCAGAAACTAATTGTCGCACATACTGAATACAGCAGTACCGATGATTATTTCAACGGTTATGCCATCACCCCAGATGTGATCCGCGCAATAAACTGTCCCACTGATATCATCACTGCCTGGGATGATCCAGTGATTCCTTTTAAGGATTTTAGTACAATTGACCGCCTGCCTCAGGTCAGGATTTTAACCACAGCCCACGGTGGGCATTGTGGGTTCATTCAGGGATGGCATATGCGCTCCTGGATTGAAGATCATGTAATTAAAGAGATAACAATATGAGTCAAATAGAACGAGCAAAAGAATTACACAACCAAGGTAAATACCAACAAGCCATTGAAGGTTATCAAAGCATTTTAAAAGATGATCCCAATAACGATGAAGCGCATTTTGGAATCGCTCATGCCAACAGCCGCATTAATCATTTGACTCTGGCATTGGATCATGCCAAAAGAGCGGTAAATCTGGCACCCAATTCAGATCGTTATTTGCAATTTTTAGGACAGATGTACCTAGGTAATCAGCAAGTTGACGAAGCGCTTAAAACCTTTAAACGTTCCATCAAAGAAAACCCCAATCTGTTCTTCTCATACCTGGCTATCGGTGATATTTATGCGTTAAAAAATGAATCAACCAAAGCCAAGGAAAACTATAAACTGGCTCTCAAGGTTGATAACAATGGCATTCCAGCGATCATCAAACTATCACGATTGTTATTGCTTGAAGGCGATTATCAAGCTGCAGCCGATGAGTTACAAACTGCAGAATTACAATTTCCGCAAGACCCACGCATCAAATTACAAATGGGCATTTTAAAACTTGAACAACAGCAGGATGGCTTTGCCGAGTTGTATTTCAAAAAACTTATCGAAGATGACCCACGACATGTACTTGCCGAAACTTATTATGGTATCAGTTTAATTAAAAGTGATAATCAAAAGGCCAACAATATCATTACCAGACTGACAAATAACAAGGTGCAAATACCCGAACTGATGGTTGCACTGGGTATGTTGCATGCAAGAAAAAGACAATATCGCGACGCCATTCAATACTTGACACCCGTATGTCAAACAGGACTTGCCTACCCAAGCTGGTTACTGGTACTGGCAGAAGTTTATGTCGCCAACCAACAACCCAATACAGCAGTGGCTGTATTGAATGAAATACTAAAACGCGGTGATAACCCCAAGGCTTTACTGATGTTAGGCGAAATTTACATGGTCAATCACAATTATCCATTGGCCCTTAAAACCTTTAAGCGAATCAAGGAGTCAGCTGACGAATTTGCTGCAGCACAACTACGCCAGGCAGAGTGTTTGTTTAAATCTAAAGATTATGATGCGGCCATCAAGCTGGTTGATAAACTTTTAGCCAACAAGCCAGACCACAATGCATCAATAAAATTAAAACTTAATGCCTTGTCACAATTAAATCGGCTGGACGATGCACTGGCGTTAATCCGCAGCATTGATCCAGATAAACAAATGGCTGACTTCAATCAACTGATGCACTTTTATGCTGGATTATTGCTGGATGCCAAACAAGAATATGAGCAGGCATGGACACACTTTTCTACCTTAAAACATGCTGAGCCCAAAAACATACCAATGCTCAGTGCTGCTGAAGAAAAAGCTGTACAAAAGTTTTCATCCCAAGCTGGAACCCCAGTGTTTCGTTTTGTGATGACGGCTCCTGCTACTGGGCACCATGATTTTATTCAATGGTTACTGGACAATAACATCACTCCCTTGCTAGATCGATTTACCGCCAATCGACGTGCAGATGTATTTACCCAGCATTGGACTGTTGACATGTTGCAAGAAATGACTGATGCTCAAGCACACTTATGGCGCAAAAAATACACCAAACAACTCAAACAAGTGTTGATTGATGATGCTGAAGTGATGATAGACTTCTTGCCGTTTTCTCCACTGAATGTGGCCATCATAAAAAAAGTTTTTCCACAAGCACAGGTTCTGATTTTGAGTCGGAACTTCGCTGACTTGCGTCTGCATAACCGAGTTTTTGGTAGCCAACAAATTCACTACTCACAAATGAGCAAGCTCACTAACCAGATGATCACCCTGAATTCGAAACTCAAAGTGGTAGATATTGATGCTTGGCAAAATCAGGAACCACAACCCATGCAAGACATCCATGACATTTTTGGCATGCACGTCAACGATTTTAAACTGGTTGAAGGATCAGCACTTGACCGTGTCATTTTTCCTTACATGCACTGGAAAAATTATCAACAACAGCTGAATCAGTGATGGCTGATTTTCTACAATGGCTGATTTTGGCACTGGTTCAGGGGTTAACTGAATTTTTGCCCATTTCATCCTCTGCACATTTAATCCTGGCATCCAAATTCGCTGGTTGGCAAGATCAAGGACTGATAATGGATATTGCTGCACATTTCGGTTCTTTGTTGGCAGTCATGATTTATTATCGTAAAGAGGTGGCTCACTTGTTGAGTGGTAAGGACTGGCCTTTGTTCCTACAATTATTAATTGCCACCATACCATTGGCATTATGCGGTTTACTCTTGGCTGGTTTTATTGATGCAAACTTGCGATCAGTTTGGGTCATTGCCATGGCTTCAGCGTTTTTTGGCGTATTGTTGTGGGTCAGCCAAAAGTGGGCAAACCACAGCAAATTAGATTTAAAAAAAGCAGTGTATATCGGCTTGGCTCAATGCTTATCCTTGATTCCGGGTGCTTCTCGTTCGGGTGTAACCATGACCGCTGCCATGACTTTGGGGTTGAGTAAAACGCAAGCTGCTAAATTCTCTTTTCTATTGGCGATCCCCGCCATTCTAATGGTCAGTATTTATGGTGGTATAAAGCTGTACCAACAACCTCAAGCGTATGAACTCAGCGGTGTTTTAACTTTCGCACTTTTAAGCTTTGCGGCCGCGTTTGTTTGTATCCACTGGTTCATGAGATTTATTGAAAAAATAGATTTTGTCTGGTTTATGTTGTATCGATTGCTATTAACTGCATTGATATTAGTGGTATGGTATCAATAACATGACAGCTGCCAAACCCAAAGAATTAACCTTTGAAACGCGCTATGGAGATATTGCAGCTTTACAATGGGGTACAGGTAAACCAAAAAAGATATTGGCGTTACATGGTTGGCTCGATAATGCGGCCAGTTTTTGGCACTTGGCACCTTTGTTGGTCAAGCATGGTTTTGAAATTACCGCCATAGATTTTCCAGGGCATGGGCACTCAGATCACAGAGCACCAGGACATAATTATGGATTTATCGACTATGTCATCGATATACAGGCGGTTGTTGAACAAATGGATCAGCCAATCACCTTGTTGTGCCATTCCATGGGTGCGGCAATTGCCGTGATGTATGCAGCTGCTTACCCTGAACAAATTAAACAAATGGTTCTGATTGAGAACCTGGGTCCTGTGCCACCTTATCAGCCTGGCAAAGCGGCTGAATCACTGCGTGAAGCTTTGGATTTATGGAGCAAACACAGCCTGGAACACAAGCGCTTCTACTCCAACATTGAGCAAGCCATCAAAGCACGACAACAAGCCACTCCAATGGATGCCGACATCATTAAGCCATTGGTTGAACGCGGGTTGTGTCAAACCACCAAGGGCTATCATTGGCGCACTGACAAGCGGTTGCGGTTACGGAGTTTTTTCAGAATGTCTGAACAACAGGTTCAAGAATTCCTGCAAGCCAGTCAAATTCCAACTCAACTAATCATTGCTGATCCTACAACCTATGCTCTTGACTACCCTATGCTCAAAGACCGTATCAAGGCATTGAACCCGGATCGTTTGGATAAGCTACCGGGCGATCATCATTTGCACATGACTGATGCCAAAACTGTAGCAAAATCACTCATTGAATTTATCACTAACTCAAAGACCGAATAACTACCCATGAATGCCGACTTTGCTGACTTGCTAGATCAACACATGCGACGAATCAGAGCCAGCGCCGGGGCAGTAGCCACTGAAATCGGCATGAGCAGGGAGGCAGTAAACAACTGGCGACGTGGTGTGTCAAAACCAAGTAAGAGACACCGTGATAATGTGGTTGCCTGCTCAAGCTATTTAAGACTCAACGAGCAGGAGTGTAATGCCTTTCTGGCCTCTCTGGGCTTTAATGATGAGTTTGCAGATTTCGAATCCAGTTTGCCAGTTGACTATTCAGTCATGTTCAGGCAACTTGAACAAACCAGGCCTTATCCCATCATCTTGGTACTGTCCCAAGCACACATCGACCAACCTCCACAAAAACAAGTTATCATTGAAATGGCAACGGCAAAATACCCTGAACACCAAGTACTTCATGTTCAACTGCCTTTTGCTAACAAAATCAATCCAGCACAATTCTTTAAATACATGGGTACTCACTTGAACCTACAAGGTGTTGAAGATGAATTGAGCTTTGAATTTGCATTGAGTGACGCATTACAAACCACTCCGATCACCTTGCTCATTACCCGTTTTGAACAAGGTAACCCAATTTGCCGCCAAATGCTGGCAGGAATATTACGCAACTTGTGTGAAATGTATGTGGGTCGATTGCAGCTGATTTTATGTGGCGGCGAAGGGCTATCAGCTTTGAAATATGCGCAAGGCGAACTGTCTTTGCTTAATATTGCCGCATCTCACTTGCTGGAGTTTGATTTACACACTTGGTTAAGAGGCCAATCAATTGATACTTTATTTATTGATGAAAAATCATCAGCCGATGAGCTGCTGTATACTTTGGTCGGGCACCATCCTGCACTGGCCTCATCATTATACCAAGCCATTAATTTGAATTACACCCTGGCAGAATTGAATGACAGCCTTGCTCACAATGACATGCTCTATTGTGACTTTAACCAGGTTCTCAAGATAGCTGACAAACAAAAATTAAGTCAGCTGCTTAAAAGTAATGATCTGGGATCATTCAGACCACATTTACAAGATGTCACCTTGCGTAAACTATTCTGGCTCAACCTCATCAGAAAAAAGAACAATCGTTTGGTTTGGCAATCAGAGCCCATCCGCCAATTCGGTCAGAATATGTTAACCGAATGAGTGAGTCCAAACCCGACACTTCTTTCATTCGTATCATAGGCATCGCCTTGTTTTGTTTTATTATCTTTCCGTATGTCTATCAAACCTTACTACATTATCAGTCCTCAAGAGCCATGCCTGATAAAGTGGAAGTCCTGGAAATCATGGGTGAATTTAAGCTGGTTCAGCACCATATAAGCAAATACGCAAAAAAACAGGGCAATTGGCCCTACTCACTGGCCACAGCTGGTTACTTGGGACATGAACAGTTACTCAGGTTTAATTTATCAGAGCCATGGTCATTGCAAGCAACCATTAATAACAAAGTGCTCAATCAGAGCTTGATAGGCCTCACTATTCAATACTCCATGAAACCCGAGTCGGGTGAATGGAAATGTGACAATCGAGTCACAAACTTACCTGAAGAGTTCTCGCCAACGGACTGCAATGGTGAATTGGAACAGTTAATTGATGGTTTTTCACCCCAAACTTGGTATTTGCTGATTGCATCGGCTGCCATTGTGATCAGCGTTTTGTTGGCGATATATCGCCATCCGTTGCTTAAAAAATTACGTCATAGCCATTTTTCGTTGACACAATTTAATTATGCAGATCTCAACAAACTGTTGACATTATCTCGAGTAACCGGTGCTCTAGCGCCTATACTCAACAACAATCAACTCAGCCGTACTGCCTGGTTCAAACTGGCAAAGCTCCATCAATCTGATCACAAGCAACAAATCAAAGCACTGAGCCAATCACTGCCTGTTGTCTCAAGCAAGACAGTAAGCAAAAACATGTTCAGGTTCACCTTATCTGATCAATTCGAACTGAATCTCAACGAATTACTGGTCGTTATCAGCGAAGAGGCCCAGCCCAATAAACTGATTAAGCGCATCAATGGACTGTCAGATCAACTGACTCCAGTTTTACTTTGGGTCAACAACCCCAAAACCAACATGATGTTGCGCACACAAAAAAACCGCATCAAACGTCTTGCGATCATCCCAAGTCAACCTGAAATGACGCAATTATTGCTATTCATAACTGCAAG
>JAGRJR010000033.1 GCA_020442635.1 Lysobacterales bacterium | reverse complement strand
GTCGTGCAAATTGATTCTTCTGTCGGAACGACGACCTACAGTTACAATGACGATGGTCTGATCACGCAAATCAGTAGTCCTGAAGGTATCATCAATTACGAATATGACGACTTCGGTCGGAAGTTGAAAACGACGACAGGTGACCCTTCGATAAACGTCCAGAATGACATCCGATACACTTACGATATTTATGATCGACTGGAAACAGTCACGGTCATCGAAAGAAATGATTCCGTATTGTCTACATCGGAAGTCACGACTTACAGTTACGATACCGAAGGGAATTTGACTCGTGTGGACCATGCAAATGGCGTCGTTACCATCTATGAATATAATGATCTGCACCAGCTGGATTTAATTACACATTACTCTCCGGATGGCACTCCTAACGACCTTTCGAATAATGACAAACTTGCTGAATACGATTACACTGTTCGAGCAGACGGAAAACGTACAGCAGCTAGTGAAACCTATTGGGATGGCAGCACGGCACACACGTCTGATTTTACTTGGGTGTATGATGATCTTGGTCGATTGATTGAAGAGACATTTGATGATGACACGGACAACAGTCTCGACTTCCATGCATTCTACACGTATGACCTCGTTGGTAACCGTTTGAAGAAGGAAGTGGATACTGATCTCGATTCGGACATTGATGAGACGACCACCTATACTTACAACAACGCCGATCAGCTATTAACTGAATCGACCGTGATCGGACTCGTTGACGACGGTACCAACATGGAAACCGACGATACAACGACCACGTACACCTACACTGGTACACTCCAAACCGGGAAAGAAGTCAAGGAAACTTACTCGACTACCGTTTTGACCGACACCACTAGTGAATACAACCTGCAAGGTCGTTTGAGTGAGGTAACGATCGATACCTACACAAGTGGATCAATCAGTAAACGTGAGGTAACCGAGTATGAATATGATGACAAAGGTATTCGTGTCTCCGCGCATCATACGGTCGACGATGGAAATGACAGCTCGCTGGAAGTTGACGAAACCACGACATATCTAAACGATCCGATGAACTTTACGGGGTATTCACAAGTACTCGAGGAATACACCTACGACAACCTGACGACATCCGATGTCGAAACGATCCTCTATACGCTCGGTTACGATCAACTCAACCAAACACGGTATAATACATCAACACCGAGTGGTGAGATTCTCTACTTCCTGACGGATGGCCACGGTTCGGTCCGATTGCTTGTCGATGACATCGCCGACTTCGTCGAAAACTACGCGTACGACGCCTATGGTCTCGCGATTGGTTTCGATCCGGTTGTCGCACAAACGAGTTACCTGTACTCTGGCGAACAATTCGATGCTGAAACTGGCCAGCAATATCTGCGAGCCCGCTATTACGACATGGCGACAGGCCGGTTTAACCGGCTCGATCCGTACTTCGGAAATCTGAGAGATCCTCAGAGTTTACACAAGTATCTGTACACGCATGCGGATCCGGTGAATGGGATTGATCCTAGTGGGTATTTCAGTATTACTGAATATATGACTGCGCAAAATATTGGATTAGTTGCTAAATCAGTGGCTGTTGGATCTTTAACTGGAGCAATATTTGGAGCAATAGATGCATCATTGTCCAGGGATGCTACAGGAGAAGCAATATTAAATGCTGCTGTAAATGGAGCAATTGGAGGTGCAATATTAGGTCCGTTGTCTAGAGTTAAGTCATTGCAAAAGGCGTTAATCGGTGTTTTAGGAGTAGCTACTGTTGTTGGTACTGCTGACTCAGTAAGTAATGGAAATTATTTACAAGGTGGTTTTAGAGCAATTAGTGGTTTGCTTAGCAGTTATTTTTACTTAAGGTCGACTAGTTTTATATCTGATAGTATTGTGCCAAGGATTGGTTCGTTCTCTAGCCCTCAAGGTTTCTCTGGAGTTTGGAGTAGTACTAGAGCAAAAATCGCAATGAGGCCAAGTACAGAAAATCAACCAATACCTAATGGCTGGGTAGATAGAAGTGGTGGTCATAGAACAGTTGCAGATGAATTTTTCCCAAGCACAAACAGAGAACATTTATTTGGCTTTACTGTTATTAAAATAGGTAATAATACGGTAAAAGTAGAATTTTTTTCTAGGAGTATGAATGGGAATTATCCAGGGAACTTAGTTCCAGAACCATTTAGACCTTTGATAGTCCAAAAAGTAGCTAAAGAAACAGGCATGACTGTTTTAGAGTAAATAGAACCATGAAATTACCAAAAAAACTAGAATTATTAATTGAATCAGGCTTTTGGCCTAATAAACAAAACGTTAATCAACAATATATTGAAAGTTTAGTAAACTTAGAGTCACTTAAAACTCTTATTCCAGATGAGATTCAGATTTATTTTTATAACCCACCATTTTATACAGTTAAAGAGTCTATAGAATTTGGAAATGATTATTGGAACTGGCCTGAAGTCAAACCATCTCTTTCTGAAATTGATATTGATAAAACTCTTATAATAGGAGACTTTGGACTTGGTTCAGATACTTTACTTGCATTGGATTATTCAAAATCTATGATTTCACCAAGCGTGATTAGGTTCAAATGGTTTGATGAGAATCCAATAAAAAATAATAAATGGTTAGTGGTTTGTGAAAGCTTTGACGAATTCCTTAAGAAACTTAAAATCGAAACATAGAGGTAGAGAATCTAAGAATCTAGGACATACATCTATTAGCATCTATTGAGAGATAAAAGTCACCGAAATGAGCCTGTAATTTTTTGAAATTCAAATGAGTTCAAGGTTAGTTCTGTGTGAATTTTCAGTTGGCAGAGTGATATGTTGTGAATTAGGTGGTTTTGCCAGATTTAAGCCGAGTTGGGCGGTTTTGCCTGATGACGAAGGTGGTATTTGCTGTCTGATTTAGGCTATTCGAGTTGCGGTGTTAGGGTGATTCCAATTGTCCATTTGCGCTTGGTTTTTTGTGAAAATTCTTTGAGTTGTTCAACCGTTCCAACAGCAGAAAATCCTATATATTTAAAACCCTTTAATTCTTCAATCCAACAAAATAATCTAGGACATACATCTATTGAGAGATAAAAGTCACCGAAATGAGCCTTTAATTTTTTGATTGGGATGCATGTCCCTGATTATTCATGCTGATTATTCATCAGTAAATTCTGGTATCTGGTGTAATGAAATTTGATGTATTTCATCATTCTTGCGGTAAATCAGAAAATGGGCTTCGTTAATCCTGATGGCTTGGTCAAACTCAATTGTAGCGGTCTGGCGTCCAGTATCAGGGTCCATAAACGTCACTTGTTTTTCAGCGATAGCCACTACTGGCAGATCTGGCAAATGGCTGCCTTGATACAACTGATAAGTGTTCTTCCCGGTATCAACGTAATGTTTGTCACTGAGGTCGTTGGCATTGAATGTGGTTACATCGCTGGTTTTCAGGTTAATGGCAAACAAGCGGGTTTGTTTGCCATTCAAAAACAATTCATTGCTTGAACGAATAGCACCAATGACTGGCGTGACCATCACCCCGGTTGGTGCCGTGATGGCACTGACCAGTATGGATTGCATGATCTGCCCAAATTTTTTCTGTGGATCTCCGGTGTTTTGTTTGTCAATATACTGGGATTGTGCCACGTCCACCATGGCCACGGTTGGGCCGACCATCTCGGTGATCCACACTTTGCTGAAATCAGAGTTGTAGATGCCATCAGCAGCGTTGATTGGTATTTCCACCTGGATTGGCTTTTCTGGCTGTTCTAGATTTAAACGAGTGAATGACCGGCGGGCATAAATGTCTACGTGCACTTGATCATTGATTATAAGCGGTTTGATGGCGTTAAAGTCTGGGTTGAGTCCGGTTTGTGACCAGTCTTTGACCACACCGTTTTTCAATTCAAGTAACTGTAAATGCCGATCTGACCCAGGGGTTTGCCCAGCCAATATCAGTGATTCTTGATCAGCTGACAAAGTGGTGGCTACTGGTTTTCGGTTGCTGGGAAAGTCAACCGGATAATCGTTTTTAAGTAAATCCAGAGCCATCAGTCGATAGGCTGGCTCTTGTTTTTCATATTCAAATACCATGAATAGGGTGTCTCGCCAGTAATTGACTGACCACAGTTTTTCGGTAATTTTTATAGAGCGAATCTGTCGCAAATTATCACTGGTGTCGTAAATGTTCAGTTCGACTTTGTTGAGTTTGTTGATCCGGGCAGTATTGGCGCCTTCTGGGTTAATTCTTCGGGTCCAAATGTAGGCATTGTCCTGATCAGAGCGGATCAAAGTATTGGTGCTCATTTTCAGGGTTTTGATTGTATTGCCTGTCATGGCATCAATCAAAAGCAACTCTGGTTTTCGGGTACTTCCGACATAAGCCATCAGTGTGTCACCATCATCACTCATTTCAAAATAGCGGTAATACCGTTGTTCAAATAACAATACATTGAGCTGACTCACTGAGATGGTGCGCACCATTGACAAGTCCTGCTTGTTGTAGATCACAATATTGCCTTTCTTCTTGTTGACGTTATGGTGATAAAACAAGTATGGACTCTCAGGGTGGGTGGTCAGTACACCTTGGTGACCATATGAGCCTGGTAACGGCATGACCCGAACAATGGCGCCGGAATTAGCTTGGCTGACTACCAGCCGGTTTGTGTATTGCTGATATTTTCTACTCGATTCCACAAGGTAATTCATGGGCCCACTTTGCCAGATAGGCTGGTTTGCAGTGGTTTCTGCTTTAAGCATGTCAGGTAATTCAAATGCCATTGTCAGGGTTGCCACCTTAGAAACTGGCTGGTTGTTTTCCATGGTTGGCTTGAATTTGAATTTTTGCATTGCCTGAACAGCCGCCTGATCAAACACCCCGGATGGTTCGGCTGCTGCCACTTCTACATTTTCTACACTGCCGTTGGTAGTAATGGTGAATTTCATCTTAACCCAACCCTCGGTTTTGTCTAATAAGGCTTGTTCAGGGTAGTGTGGCTGTACACGGACAATGGCATCAGGCACGTTGCTTTGAGCGGTGGCATGTAAGGAAGTGGTCAGCCACACCAGAAAGAAAAAAATCCTGATAGAGTTCATGGGTATATGTTTTTGTTGAAAGGCCGCATTATATGATTAAAGTACACTGTAGTGGTACTGTGAAATTGACCATCGACTTAGAGGTGATATATGATGTCACTTCGGGTGTCTTGTCCAACCGTCAACAGTATTATCTACCTATTTATATAGGCACAAAATCACCAAATGGAATTTGAATGGCCTTAGCCTATCAGGAAAATCCATTTCTTTGTTTTTTAAATCGCCTGTGATACCATTCTTCGTGTGAGACAGGAGCTTTAGGAAGGGTTGATGAAGGTTAGGTTTTTACTGGTATTGTTGCTATTAGCCACTTGTAATTATGCAACGGCAAACTCTGAATTTATTTATAGATCCGGGTTTGAATTTGCACTCAAACTGAATGACACAGGCATTACCTGGGCAGCAGAGTTTCCTTCTGGAAACAACTTGAACTGCAGTATTACGGGTACTAATACCTCACCTCAGGACTGCAATGATGGGCGCGATGTGTTGTTTAATGATGACAGTGATGGTCATGCTGGTTTCAGTTATACCAAACTGGATTTTTCGGGAAATCCTTTGCCTGCTTCTGCCATTTCATGGAATTGTGTTAAGGACAATGTCACAGGCTTGATTTGGGAAGTAAAATTAGTAAATGTTGGAAATATTCATTACTATGAAAATACTTATAAATGGGGTGGGTTAACTGCTATTGGTCTTGGTACAGGCCCGGGCACGTATTATTCAGACTGGAATGATTTGGTCAATGGTTCAAACAACGAGAGCCTTTGTGGACTTAATAACTGGCGTGTGCCGACTGTCTCAGAATTTTCAACGCTTATTAATAAAGATGCGAATAGTCCCGCAATTGATGCTGATTATTTTCCTTATACGGCTAGTATATCCCCTAATTTATTGTTTTTCTGGACTTCGTCACCCATTGCTAATCCGGGGAATCAAGGCTATGCCTGGTCTATAAACTTTATTACCGGTACAAATTCGTTTCGTGACCGAACAGTTACACAAAGAGTCCGCCTGGTCAGCTCAGGTCAATAAAATTATATTAGGATCTTAAAATTATGAAAGTTAATATTATTCTATTATGTTTTTTCAGCACCTTGTCTCAAGCTGCTTGTGATGCCTATATAGACAATGAATGGCCTGACTCCAGGTATTTCGTAGAAAATATTTCAAATGATTATGTTGTCACTGACACGGTTACCGGACTGATGTGGAAAAGGTGTTTAGAAGGCCGTTGGGGCGCATCATGCCAAAACGGCAGCAACACTAATTTTAGCTGGCAAGTTGCACTTAATTTCGCATTGACTGAAGACTATGCTGGATACACTGATTGGCGTGTGCCCAATATACATGAACTTGATAGTTTATCTGCAAAAAATTGCTACTCACCAGCCATTAACGAAACCGCTTTCCCAAACACTGTTTATAGTAATTCCCGATACTGGTCATCCTCTCCAACAGTATTTTCTGACACTCAAAACTGGACAGTCCATTTTGGTTATGGCACACATGACATACGCGATCGAGATGAATTAAATTTATTGCGGATGGTTCGATCAACTCAATGATAAAACGTTTCGTTTAGCAAACAACAAATTGTACCAGGTAGCATCTATGCAGATGTATATCACAAAAGGACAAGTGTTAAAAGGACAAGAATAAATCAAAAGGACAAGGACAGGCATTAAATAATTGGGGTGTGTGTCCCTGCTTTTTTGTAAGTCCGTTATATTTCTGCAGGTATTTCCAAATTAAATCCCATATACAAAATTTACACATCACACCTGCTAAATTGTGCATACTGATAACTTTTAGAGGAGTAAATCATGAAAAAAGTATTATTTATGAGCCTATTAGTCGCTTTGTTAAGTGCTTGTAGTGAAGAGAATAAAGAGCAGGCTTCCAGTAAAATGGAAGAGGCCAAACAAGATGTAGTTCAGGCTGCTGAAAACGCTAAAGAGAAAGCCAAAGAAATGGGTAACGATGTAGCTGATGCCACAAAAGACGCGGTTGACGCAACCAAGGAAAAAGCCAGCGAGATGGCAGACAATGCTAAAGAGATGTATGCTGATGGAAAAGAAGCTGTCTCAGAAGCTATGGAAGACGTCAAGGCTAAAGCATCTCAAGTTATGAAAGATGCGCAAGCTGAGGCCAGCCAATTAATTGAAGATGCCAAAGGTAAAGGTGAAGGTGCCATGATGGATGCTCAGAAAAAAGCAACCAAAGTCCTGGAAGCCGCAAAAGTAAAAGCATCAGAAATGGTTAAAGCCGCGCAGGACAAAGCAGCTGAGTTGGCTGATGGTGCTGGAGAAAAAATTGATGAAATGACTGATGATGGTGGTTAATACTGTTATCTAATCCAAAAAATTTAAATGGCTTAACGCCTTAACCATGAAATTTGCTGCTGTCATAAGCGGGTTTTAAAGGAAAATCTGAAATGCTGGGCTTACTTAGGTCTGGCATTTCAGGTTTTAGATGACCAATGAATAGGCTAATGCTGTACTGGATGTCGAAGAATGGCGTTATGGTAGTGCTTTAGGTGCTTGCCCAAATGATGATTAACCCTTTTAGGCAAGAAATCCTTTTTTTAATGTTCAATGCTTAAAAATGATAATTAAGCCCTAGGAAGAACCCTTCCGTATCAGCTTCAGCGCGTAGGCTGTTTTGTTTCCAGTCCGTGGTTAGTGATCGATAACCAATGACACCACCCAGACCACTTTTGCTTTCGTAATTCAGCCCCAATTCAATGTCGGTGACGTCATCATCACCAAGACTCAAGGTTTCAATGCTGCTATATACAGATAAACCAGTGAATGGCAAATCAACCTGGCCTTTACCATACAGTAAAGCAATGGTTGAGTCTAAATCTCCGTGACCCGCATTAGAACCGTTGTTATAAAAAGGTGCATTGCCATCGAATTGTTTAACAGCCAAGCCTAAATCCAAATTAATCCAATTATCTAAAATTTCGTAATAGAGCATGGCTTCTGTATGACTTAAATCTATGCTTGTAGTTGTATTAATTATTGTCAAATTTCCATCAATACCTATCCCTTCTAAGATACCATTGACTCGCCCTTTTATGTCATTTTGTTGAAGTTTAACGTTAGGGATAAATGGTACAGGGTGTTCCAGCGCCAGATAAAATACATTGCCGGTTTCACTTTTGCTTCGGTCCTCCGAATTTGTGTTTACATCATCAGCCAAATCATGTTGCCAATAGTTATAGCCTGCATAGATACCTAAAATGGTGTCGGCATTTGCTGTTGTTATGTTATTGAGTAAGGCAGTGAATAAAAGTACCAGGCATGCTTTTTTCATTTAAACAAAGGTTAGATAAAGTGACACGATTATAACGTTACCTCAGGTCATATCAAGTTATTAAAGCTGGCTGAACACATTATCAAGTTGGTATAGGTAAGTACAAAGTGAATGTTTTCTTTGTTTTGTTTTCATTCCTACAGAAAGACACCTTCATCAGGTAAAAATCATCTGGTCATCATCATTCAGACCAGGGTATTAGATAGAATGACTCCAGTTGATAGTGGTAAAGACCAAATTGAGTAGCGGTAGTTTTAAAAAAATTAACGGAGATATGATATGTTGTGGATTTTATTAGGAATGAGTTTGCTAAACACAGATTGTGAACAGCAATATCTTAATCAAATGAAAACTGATATGGACTTGAGCTATCAGGAATTTGATCAAACCATGGACCAAGGATTTCGCCGCTTGGCCAAAACATGTAAGTCTCAAGCGATAGATTTAATCAAAAACTACATCATTGTCAACCAAGCAGAACAAGACTCTTTGCGCTGGCACATTGCTCAATTGGCAGGCGAATTAGGAAGGTATGAAGAAGCGATTTTATATGCCAAAACCACTTTGAGAGTAGATGATACTGGTGCATTGAAATGGAACGATTATGTTATGGGGTATATGGCTTATTGGGAGTCAGATGTTGAAACTTTGAAAGAAAAGATTGATGTGCTTGAAGCGACAACAGAACATCAAGGCAATGCCATAAATGCCAAACTATTGAGACGTTTTATGTATGAACTCTCTGATAAAGAGGTTGAGCAATAATGGATCTTTATCGATTTATATTAATTTTGATTTTGCTTTTGACAGCTAAATGGGTGCATGCCAATGAAATTCAGGTTAATACGCTGAATGATGAAACAGATGCAGCCCCAGGTGATGGTTTTTGTGTAACGCAATCAGGTCAGTGTTCTTTAAGGGCTGCCATCACCGAGGCCAATCACAATGGTCAAGACAACTTCATTGTATTACCAGCAGGTGAAATTATAATCGGCATTGAGGGTAGGGGGGAAGAGCAAAACTTAACAGGTGATTTGGATATATATGGATTGATGCATATCGTAGGAGAATCCAGTCAGACCATCATTAATACCAACGGTATTGACCGACTTTTTGATGTCCACTCTGGAGCTGAATTGTCGCTACAAAATTTACTGTTAACCGGTGCAATTGATGGCTCCACAGAACAATCTTATCCGCACAATTTGGGATCGGTTTTAAAAATACATCCTACTGCAGCGGTTGAAATGCTGCAGGTCGATATCAAAGAAAACAGCAGTTTGAATTTTTCGGGGTCAGTCATTTTGCAGCAAGGAATATTAACAGCCGAAATGGTCACTTTTACTGATAACTTGAACTCTCATGTTATTTGGGTTGATGGTCCAGTAACCAAGTTGAAAACATGTCTGATGACTGGTCATGACAGGCAGCTGATTCAAATTGAGGGTTTGGAGGACTTTGGTCAGCATGATTTGATTGAGATTGAAAGGTGTTCTTTGGTTGAAAATAACAGCCCTAATCAAGTCGGTGTGATGTTTGTGGGATCAATGATAAATAACATCAATATCATCAACACCACAATCAGTCAGAATGAATCAAAAACTGCTTTGATAGTGAACGATAACGCCAGTCAACTATTGTTCAAGCACAGCACGATTTATAACAATCACATCAAAGGCGACATCCAAGGTAATGTTGTCATTCAGGATATTCATGGCAACGCATTTGCTGCTACTTATTTTTCAAATACTTTGATAGCGAACAATTCAGGTGTTGCAATGCAAATGTTAGGTGGCGGAATCAGGTCGTTGGGAGGTAATTACTTTGGTGTCATCAGTGATGGAATCAATCAAGGCATAGAACCGCTTGCCAGTGATGTTGTCGATGCCAAAGAGCCAGTGATTCTTACAGATTTAATTCATTTCAACCAATACAGCGCCGTTCGGATGCCACTGGATGATGCGGCAGTTATTGATATTGGCATTGAAGCAGGCTGCACTGAAACAGATCAAATCAATCAAAATCGTTCTCAACCTTTTTGTGATGCGGGTGCCATAGAATGGCAGTCTGACTTGATTTTCCGAAATTCATTTGATTAATAATGGATTGTTTTTTCCTTCTTACGCTTTCCTTTTATGGCCAAAAATGTGAAGTCAGGCCTATATGGGTACTTAGAAATCAAGTAATATCCTCATTCAAAATTGTTTTAGGATCATTTCGATGCCCCAACTAAGTTTGCAATCTTTTTTGTGTTTCATTATTTTGATTGGTGTCAGTATGAGTCAGTGCCTGGCTGATACTTTTCAAGTCAATGTGCTGAATGATGACATAGATGAATCACCTGGGGATGGTTTGTGCCTGTCATCAATGAATGTCTGTACTCTGCGCGCCGCCGTGATGGAAGCCAACGCTTTACCAGGGTTTGATGTGATTGAGTTACCTGCTGGTGAAATTATATTTACGCTGGCAGGAGAAGGAGAGGAAGCTGCTCTGACTGGAGATCTGGATCTAACCGAATCGGTGTTGCTACAGGGACAGGGGGCAGGTGTGACCATCATTAATGGTAATCAGTTGGATCGTATTTTTGAGCTACCCAGCGGATTTAACGTGCAAGCATCACTGTCAAACATGACTTTAACTCATGGTTTGGTAAGTACCGGAAACATCAACTCTCGACAAGGTGGCGCTTTAAGAATTTCGGCCAACAGTGAGGTGACTCTACAGTCGGTTCATTTCATCGGCAACACTGCGGGTTACGGTGGTGCGGTTTATAATGAGGGTAAACTCTCTGGTGATCAGGTGCAATGGCAACACAATGAAGGTTTGGGCCGGGGCGGGGCTTTGAATAACACAGGAGATGGTTTTGAGGTGGTTTTGACCGATTGTCTGTTTGCACATAATTCCGCCAGTTCAGGAGGTGCTCTTATCAACAGCGCGGATTTGGGCGGTGATCGGGGGCAAGTGTCTCTGGATCGCTGTACCATCGTGTTCAACCAGTCGACCAATACTGGTATTGTTTTGAATGATACGCAAACGGATATGACCATCAGCAATGCCACCATTTCCAACAACCAAACCAGCGATGGCGTGTTATTTAATGATGGTGGTGCCATTTTTCACATTTTAAATTCAACCATCATCAATAATCTGGCAGGAGGGATTGTCGAAGTGCATCACACTGATCAATTGATTTTTATGAGTAATTCTATACTGGCAGGGAACCAGGGTTCCTTGGGGGTGAACTGTAATTTGCGTTTGACCTCAGAAGGGGGAAATTATTTTGGTGATTTGACAGGTTGTGACCCAACATTGCATGTCAGCGATATCTTGGGTGATGACAACCCTAATATGTCACCTTTGCTGCCTGGTCCAAATTCCTGGCATTTGTTGCATTGGCCATTAGCCGGGAGCCTGCTGATTGATGGCGGATTGGATGCCAATTGCCAAGCCGTTGATTTGTTGACCCACAACAGGCCGAAGGACAGTGATTTTGATGGTGTGACTCGCTGTACCATTGGCGCCACCGAGCAATCAGAAGTGATTTTCAAAAGTGGCCAGGAGAATCTTTGAGGTTAGTTTATTGGTACTTTTCAATGTCGTTTCCCATCTGTTTTTCAGCTTAAGGGAGGTCTGTTGTTAATTTGCTATTAACCCAAACAGACTTGTGCTACATTGATGCAACTGATATTTGGTGCTTAGAACATGAAAAAAGTGGCTTATTTGAAGGCGGTCTGGTTGCTGGTAGGTGTTTGGGGATTAGCTGATGGGCAAAACACTGCAGTCACGCTGTATCAAAATCAACAAGCAGGAGAAGCCACTTATTTTCAGGAATCTTTGTTTGGTAACTGTTCGATTTCACCGACCTTACCTGCCTGGGGCGATTTATTGACCTATCACGTGGCACTGTCTCCAACTCAATATTCTTCAGGTGATTCCTCCGGTGGTTGTGGTGTTTGTTTACAAGGTACGTATTTAGGTACGGGTAATGGTACGACGCCGCCACCCAATACGTTTACTGCTTTGGTGGTTGATCAATGTCCTGGATGTAATGTGGGCGATCTCGATTTGGCTGATGATACAGGTGACGGTAGGTGGGATATCAGCTGGCAAGCGATTGATTGCCCCGTTGGTAATGATAAACTGGCTTACCTGCTACAAGGATCCAACCCATTTTTTATAAAAGTGGGGGTAAGAAACCACCGTATTGCCCCCAAGTCAGTACAAATAAAATCTCAAACCAATGCAGCCTATGTAATGGCGACCCGAACCAGTGATAATTTTTTTACATGTACTGGCTGTCCAACACCTCATGATTATCCCATGCCTATCAGAATACTTGGGATCAATGGTCAGGTTATTGATGATTTAATTCCTGCTTTAACCAACGATGTGCTGCAAACGGGAGTTAATAACCAACAGTTCTTATCAATCAATGATTTAATTTTTGTTGATGGTTTTGAAGATTTGGGTTTCTGAAGGGTACCCAATTTGTACACTCAGTAAACGATTATTAAAAGGAATACGCTTGGAGCGGAAGCCGCCGCTTTGTTCACCAACCGAGTGCGCTGGTTGAGTTGCTCAGTAACTCTCCTTTAATGAATTCATTCAGAATTAACTGATATGACATTTTGCAAAAATATCCAGTTGAGGTAGATATTGACTGGTTGATACATGCATAAGACCAAGCAATGAATGAAACAGGTTGTCATGTGAAACGGGTTGGGTGTTATTGTGTTTTAAACAACTCATGCTAAGTGAAGAATCACCGCTTGAAGCTGATGTCCAATACAGAAAAGGTACGTGTGTTTGTGATTCTGGAGCCATAAAGTAGGGAGTTCCATGCAAGTACAGATTATTCTCACCCAAAGATTCTCCATGGTCAGAAACATAGACCAATGAAGCTTCTGTTCCTGTATCTAATGACTCCAAAAGTTTCATGGTTTCGTTGATGAAGTAATCGGTATAAACTATGGTGTTGTCATAACTGTTGCTCAATGCTTCATTTGAACATTTTTGTAACTGCGTGTCTTTACATGTGGGTTTGAATTTTTCAAACGCCGGTGGATAACGTAAGTAATAGGCGGGTCCATGACTGCCTTTTTGATGCAACACAATGAACTGATCATTGGTGTTGTTGTTGATTTGTTCTTCAAGCCCCTGTAACAATATTTCGTCATAGCACTCTTCACTATGGCATAAAACGGGGTCGTTGGCTTTGGATAAATCAAGATAGTCGGTTCTGTCACATATTCCTTTGCAGCCAGTGTTGTTATCACGCCATTGAACGTCTATTCCGGCATGTTTATAAAAGTCTAATAGATTAGCTGTATTACGGGCTATTTTATGTTGGTATGCTTTTCTGCCCAGATGTGAAAATAAACAAGGCAGAGAAGTGGCTGTATTGGTTCCACAAGAACTGGTGTGATTGAAATTAATCAGCTCTCTATCATTCAAAAGTGGTGTGGTATCTCTGGGATAACCGTTTATGGAAAAACGGTCAGCTCTTGCTGTCTCACCCACAATCATTATTAGCACTTTCTTGCGGTGAGGCAGGTTCTTGTCATCAATTTCAGCATCTTGAGCAATGTCATTAAACGGTAATTGAGTACTTTTAATTTGATCAGAGGTATAAGAAATGCTGGCAAAGATGAAGTTGGTAGGTACGATCAGGTGTGACAGGTAAGGCTGATTTCTTGCCAATGATGCCAATGACGAGTAATTGAGATATAAAATCGCAGTGATGGCAATAAAAGACATTAATGATATTTTTATTTTTTCTATGAGCAAACGCCCAAATGAAGGATGATCGATGTTGGTTTTTAATACCAAGGTGGTCGGAATCAATGCCAACAGTAGTAAATACAATAACAAACCAAAGCTGATTAAATCCTTGGCTTCAGAGGTGTTGGTTTCAATCACATTTCGAATCATTTCGCTGTCAATAAGGATGTTATATTGTGAGATGTAATAGCAACAAATGGCTGACAGTCCAAATATCAGTCCGTAAAAATATTTATAGGTTCTGGATGTGGTGAATAAAGTAAACACCCAATTAACAATCAGTACCAAAAGAATAAAGATAGATAAAATCAGCAAGTAGCCTGTAATGGACGCAGGAGACACAATTTTCTGAATTTCATGCCAAAAACTGAAATTAAAAAATACAATGAACAAAACGCTCATTAATAGATTCAGTTGTGACAAACTTTTTATGGATGAAAGAGGATTTTTTAAGAGCACATGTTTCATATTTGCTTAGAGAGACCAAGCAAAAGGAATCTATCGGAAAGTCTGAAGAATTTTTTGCTTTATAGATTGGAGGCAAAGACACCAAGGACAAGCATTGAATAGAAGATTGAAATCATCGGAATGATCTGATAAAGGTCTTTCCAGAGATGGAATCATCATCACAAATCTACTGAATTCGTACAAACATCGATATACGTGTTCATTTATTTAGGGATTAAATTATTGAGATGTTAGCTTGCTTTTTATCTATTTGGGTTATTATAATAACCCTATTTTAAATTCTAATAGAAACCTATGGATACTTACAAAGCTTTTTGGTTGTGCTCTTTGATGCTGGCTGGTTTTGCTGTTACTGCCAATGTGTTGACAGTTGGCCCCGGTCCACAATGCGATTTTGACACCACTGTTGGTGAAACACTACAACAAGCCATAGCAACGGGCAATACCACTGAAGTGCGGCTGATCGATGGGTACATTTACTCTGGAGGTCTGACCATCAGTCAACCCATAAAAATAATAGGAGGATATGCAACTTGTGATGATGCTGCACAAAACATTCCAAATCCAAACTCAAGCGCAAAAAGCATATTAAGTGGACAGAGCAATGATCGTGTGATTGAGCTACTTAACTGTACACAAGGTACTGTTGAGTTGCAACAGGTACGAGTTATTGACGGTAATGCTGATAGTCTTGCGGTGCCCAGAGGAGCGGGCATCAACACCACCAACAGTTCTTGCCACCTCCGAATTGAAAAGAGTGAAATCACTAACAACATAGCTTTGGTTGGTTCTGGTGTGTTTTTTGATGGGTTGGGAATTGGGTCAGTATTCATTGTTGATTCAATTTTTTCTAATAACAGAACCTCCAATTCGGGCAGAGATGCTCAAGGAGGTGGGCTGTACTCATTTTCAAGTGTTACGGTCGTTGGTGAGTCCGGATTTCATCACAATACCTCCGGTCGTGGTGGTGCCATTTATATTCGTGGAGATAGGTATCCAGGTGACGTGAGTCTGACAATCATAGGTGGCTCTGATCCCACAAATACAGGGTTTTCTCATAATAGTGTTACCGGTTTTCTTAATGGCAGCCTGGGCGGTGCGATTTATTTAAGTGATATCACCAATGCGCAATTAACAGGGCATCGCCAATCGATTAATGGCATCACGTACGGAGATGACATCAACCCACTTAAATTTGAACAGAATACGGCTAATGGCAATGGCAATAGGGGGGGCGGTATATATATGACTCGAAGCTCTATGGACATAAGTAATAGTCTGTTTTTCGCGAATTCAGCTGGTACTGGCGGGGCTATTGCATATGACAGCATGGATCCCAATACTTCGTTGAATATCAGTGGCAGACCAGAGCGCTGCTGGCGGGATCAGGGTTGTAATGCATTTATTGAAAATGTAGCCAGTGGCGGTGGCGCAATTTGGGGTATCAATCAAGCAAGGGGCTACGTCCAAAACAGTTACTTCACGGGTAATACCGCTAATACCGGGACCAGTTTTGCTATCGCATCCAATGCGGTTTTCGTGTTAGAAAATTCAGTCATATATCAGGATACCCAAAATGCTACATTGAATCAGGACCGTAACATCATTCACACATCAGGTGCAGCATTTACTACGATGTATTCAACTTTAGTTGAAAACAATGCTGTTGAATCGGTTTTTAATGCCGTTAATGGTAATTCTGGACACACAGTCTTGAATTCCATTGTATACAATGATGCTGTGATAGCAATAGCCGATGGGAATGTGAGCAGCCAATTTAGCTGCGTGCTTACTGACAGACCTGGCAATCAAATGATCGATATCACTCCCACTGAGTACAATGCCCTATTTGTTGGTGTTAACAACCAGAACTTCAGGTTATTGCCCTCAGCAGTGGCTATAGACTCTTGTGAGGATGTGAGTGTATCTAACAGTGGATATGACATTCAGGCCATACCGCGTGGTTATGATTTTCCTGGAGTCAATAACTCATCTGGGTCATTTGATGCTGGTGCCAATGAATTTGACGATGACTTAATTTTTATTTTTGGGTTTGAGTGATGTTAAACAACAGTATTTGTAATTGTTGATCATAAGTTCTGCATGTGTTTCTTTTTGCAGAATTTACTTTTCAAAACTAATCCGATGTTTTAATATATAGGTTATTAAATTAACCTATATATATTATGTCCCAAGGTCGAAGAAAAGGTGTACTTGCTGGTTTAACTCAAAGAGAGCAACAAGTGCTTGATATACTGTATCAACATGGTGAAAGTACATCAACAGAAGTTCAACAACTTTTGGGGAATGATTTAAGCAATGCCACCGTAAGAACGATTTTAAGAACTCTTGAAGCAAAAGGGTATGTGGGTCATTCTGGTGAGAGTAGTCGGTATCTTTACTTTCCTACCAAGGATCGGAAGTTGTTGGCAAAAAAAATGTTCGACAAATTGGTCAATACATTTTTTTCTGGCTCAACGATCGATGCTGTTACCACCTTCATTGACCAAGATTCCGATCGGATTGAACAGGCGGAGATGGAACGTTTGGTCTCACTGATCGAACAATCTAAACAGCGAAGCAAAGAGTAATCGTATGTATGTTTTACTTCAAATCACTTTGGTTTCATTGATTTGTTGGTTATTGATTAAGGTTTTAAAAAAAGCTCACCCCCAAGTCATCCTAAGAATCATCAATTCAAGTGTCTTGTTGTGTTTGCTGATTCCTGTCCTTGGTATGCTTGATTTGTCACTCCAATTCCAAACCTATACCGAAACAGAGGTTGCAATCAAAGGAATGTCCACAGATAGGCTGCAAAGGTGGACATCAGAGCAGCCGATTAAAACGGATATGACAGAAAAACACCTTTCTCCTGATCATGGTTATACTATGGACACTACCTTGCAGGTGGTGTGGGTAATTGGTATGTTTCTGGCCCTCTTAAGACATCTTAAAGGTATCATTCATGTCAGGCACATGGTTAAAACATCCAAACACATTGAATGTAGCATCAGCATGGATCAGCGCATCGCCAAACGCGTTCAAATACGTCAACATGCCCAAGCTAAAATCCCTTTTCTTTATGTATCAGGGAATATTTTCATTATGTTGCCCACTCACGCTGTTAATTGGCATTACAGCCATTTACGCAATGTGATCTTGCATGAATTGTGCCATTACCGTCGAAAAGATCATTGGTTAATCTGGTTATCTTTGGTCGCGTCTGTTATATATTGGTTTCATCCATTGATCAAGATCTTACTGATTAAGAAAAGACAGTATATCGAACTGTCATGTGATCAACAATTGTTGGCTGAAGGACTTGATAAACACAATTACGCTGAGACATTGATGTTCGTTACCCGGGACTTTAAACTAAATCAGTCTGTCATTGGTATGGCTACAGAACCTCATTTACTGAGTACAAGAATCCATTCAATCATTACCGAGCCATCCAGATCTATTTCCTTGATGCATCGATGTTTGATTGTAGCGTGTATGACCTCAGTGTTGATTACCGGTTGTTTCAGAATTAACCAAGCAGATACTTTGGAACTCAGTGATATGGTAGAACTGATTAGCCATGAACTACCGTTGCTGCGCAATGAAAAATTACCGAAGGGAGACATACATCTGTCTGCTTTTTACGATGGATACAATAACCAAAACACCTATTTTGAATTACAGTTAAAGGATTCTCATGGACAAGAAAAATGGGTGAGACTTGGTCCTTTAAAGAAATTTACAGAACATATTCCCACTTGGCATTTGCGATTGACTAAAGGCGTAGAATTGACTGGACAATACAGAGTAGTCGGAGTGGAGCCTGATGGTATGGTTGATGGTGTCGCCATTGGCTTAGTTTCGCTCAGTCATGCCGGAGAATACCAAATTTTGAAATCACAGGGACCCATAGAAGGTGAGGTTCCCAATGTATTATGTTCATGGCCATTGTGGATGGGAGAAAAGAAGTTCAACCAGGTTTTGCCACAAATGACTGACTCTTCTCCTGAATCGGTGCAACGGTTATTGTGTGGTTCCCAATTGATGGGTAATGGGATTCATTCATTCTGATTAATTCAAGCGATTTAGTTTCTAGGAATTACAATTTTGAAAATATCTGGGCAAGTACACGAAATGGATTGCTTTTTTTGAATGAGTTATTATAATAACCCAAACATATTGCTCTTTTCTCTCTAATATGAAAATACTTGCTCAGACTTCAATTTGGTTGTTTCTCACTATTTTTGTTTCACTAGCAGATGCACAAGTCGCTTTCGTGTGTACAGGTGGTCCGCGTGTTGTGGCAGCCACAGCCAGTCAACCAGCTCCTTCCTTATACCAAATGGACACAACTTCCGTTCCATTCACATTCACAAGCATTTCAACAACCAATAGCATCAGTTATAACGCCATCGGTTACCGCATATTGGATGACTTAATTTATGGTATCGAAGAAAATGGTGTAGGTACTGTATCCACCAATTTGGTTCAAGTCGATGCCACTGGTACTCCCAGTATACTGGGACCGATCTCGGGATTACCCATTAACCGATACATTTCTGGAGATTTCGACACCAATAATCACTTTTATGTATCAGATGTAGAGAATACAGCTATATATGTGGTTGATATTGACACCAGAGCGGTCACTAACCAATTTACACTAAACACGAATTTCCGCTTCAGCGACTTGGCGTACAACCCCCAAGACAACCAACTATATGCCATTTCAACAGTCAATACGCTGCCACCAGAACAAGCAGGTCAGTTGATACGTATTGATCTGAATTCTGGAACTTTGAGTACAATAGGAAATACTTCGGGAAATATTTTGGGGGTTGGCTCATTGTCTTTTGACAGCCATGGTTTATTGCTGGCCATTGATAATCTATCTTCCGGGGTGTACTCCATAAACACCCATACTGGACAAACTGAACTATTATCTAGCTCACCTGGCTTCAGTCGTGCGGACAGTGCCCATTGTGCCAATGCGGTTTTTCCTATTGGTTTTTCCCCCGTTGCTGTACCAACTCTGAACTTTCTTGGTTCAGGGGTGCTGATTCTGTTTCTGTTTTCATTGATCAATAGGTTCAGAGAAAGCTGATGAAATAGTTATTCACCTATCAATTACTTTATGACAAATTGCTGGGATTTAGCACACAAAGTGGTTATCTTTGGATTCGGTTCTGCCATTTAAAACCATGATTCTAGGGATGCCATCAATTTATCAGTAGCAGGTGTATGAAGAGCATGTAAAAATATTCCCCCAATAAACCTTTTTGTTTGTTTTATTGTTTATCAAGTGCTGGTATAAATATCTTTGTGGTCAACGGCCTGACACTGTCGTATAGCGATAACCTTGGTAGTTAAACTTCAGTCTACCAGAAAGCTTCTTGATGAATCGGTCAGCTAAAGCCGACTACCATTATGAAAGCTAATCAAGGATTGTGGTCATGATTTTGTGGTCTTTTAACTCCAGTAGATACTCTTCCAAAGGTATTTGATTCACGCATGGAATGACGCCACGTTGATACTCAGTAGTCAAGATTTTTTCTGCCATAATGATGGCAGGGATCGCGGGAATTTGTGGGCCGTGGTTGTTAAAGGCTTCAATATACCAGGTTTTGTTTATGGTGTGACCTTGGTTATCAGTGCCCAAAACATGAACATGCATGCCGCCATCTTCAGAACCCAGCGGATCAAACCATCGGCTCATCTTAAGTAATTTGTCTGCATGTTTTTCAAGTTTGATGGGCAATCTCCATTTCACCAGCCATGCCAATAAACCAATCATGCGGTGCAACAATTGACTTTCCATCCCTGCTGAAAAGGTCAGCCTTTTAATGTCGAAAACCATAGGTAACAAGTCCAAATCGGGGGCTTCACAGTTACTCATCAAACGATTTTTGATATTGGGGTAGGGTTGAAGGTAGGTGTCAAACCAACCGTAACGAACTTTTCCAGCACCCACCCAAGGCTTCAAAGGCTTACCGACATAGGAAAGAACTGCTTGGGTGGTAGCCAGTCCACGATCGGTTCTTTGTCCCGGGGAGATACCTATTTTGACGGATTTAAAGTTTTGGATATCGAATTGATTTTTCAAATACTGCAAAACAGCTGATGACAAGGCCGGAACTGTACTGGCACCAGTGATGGCAGTCAGTTGCTTCTGTTTTGCTAAACCATTCAGTTCACTCATCGCCTGGATATAGTTTCTGCTATCGGACAGATCAATGTAGTGAATACCAGATTGTAAAATATCTTGGGCGATATCTGTTTGTTGACTCTGAAAGGGGCCACAGGTGTGGATAACTAAATCAGGTTTCAGTTTTACTAGATATTCATTAAGCTGAGTCTGCACATCAAAACAAGCAATGTCGACTTGAATCTGGGGTTGATCATGCAAAATGCTCTCTGATAATCGTTGTGCTTTGCTTTGATTTCTTCCAGTAATGGTTACTTTAAAACCTTTGAGAACCAAGGCACGGACAATGCGACTACCAAATGTGCCATAACCACCTAAAATCAGTACATGACCTCTATGTTTCATTGATTTGGTGGGTTGATGTGTTCATGAAAAATACCGGTTTGATAAAAGGTTCTTTTAAGTACCGAATGATCCATGGTGATGGTAAAACGAAATTCACCATCGCCTAAATCTTGATGAATGACATGGGTTTTACCGGGGCTAAGCCAATGTGGTAAAGGAATATACCATTTGATAAATTTCCAAAAATAGCGTGTGCTTTTGAAGTGTAATTCACCATTTTCTGCATAGACGTTTAAAAACATGCCAAATCCGCCGCCGACCATTTCCATCATTTTCCCATGGTCATCCTTTTTGACTGAGGTGACACTGAAAGGTTTTTTGTCTGGAAAGTGATAGGTTCTGCGCCAATAAACACCCGATTTGTTGGGTTTGGTGGTGAGTACCACATCCATAGGAATGTTTATGCCTTGGTGTGGACTTAAGGGGTTTCCGATGATTTTGGTGAGGGTGGCAAACAACCAGCCTGCTCTTGAACGGCTGACTTCTTCCATAATGCCTTTGTAAATAATGGGTTTTGCTTGTGTAGGTAAGCGATTAAATCGTCTTTGTACGGCTGGATGAAGTTGGTGCCAATTTTTGCCGAGATGCCACTTGATGTGATTGGATTTGTCCATGTTGGAATTCCATAAAGGATGTGTCCATTATACTATAAATGAAGGTTGCTATTCCTTGGTTGTTGCAGTTAGTTCCAGTATGATTGTGTTCTCATTTTCCTCATTATCTATCATTAAAACTGCATTTTTACGATTATATGACATCAAACTTGGGCGTGATATTTCCTGGGTGCTTGGATCATAAATAATCAATTCGGTTAATATTGTGGTGCGCTCAGAATCTTGCTTGATAATGTTTGGTTTCAGCTCCAGTTTTAAGTCCCCTATCTTCACAGTTGTACTTTCACCATTTTGAGTTAAAACACTGAATTGCTTTTTGTCTAATGGTTGGTCACTGGACATTGCCAGAGAAATGTCCAATAACACTTCGTTGGTAGCAAGGGCTGGTTTGCCATTTGTAGTTTTTGCAAGCAGGTTGATGGAAAGTGTCAATATGATGAATGCTGTAGCATAGAGAAAGGTATGGTGTATTTTGTTCATTGTTGTCTCCTGAGAAAGTTGTTTGATGCGAATCATGTTACTTTGTGGTGAATGTGACATGTGGTTAATGGTTGAAGAGGTTTGTTGATTCATCTGCAAAAGAATTTGAGCGAGTTCTGCTTGATATTTTTTGTTTTGGGACTGTTGTTGGCATGCTGCATCACAACGTAATTCTAGGGCTAACCTGGCTTGATTAACTAAAAGCCACATCACAGGGTTGAACCAAAATAAACGTTGAAACAATGTAATCCAGAGTAGCCAAAAGTTATCACCTCCATTGATGTGCTGTTGTTCATGAATGATAATAGTTTCAGCAGAATCACTGTAATACAAAGATTCATCAATCCAAATTTTAGGTTTGAAAAGTCCAGATACACAGGCATTGTTTAGTCCTTTGATACAAAACACGTTTTTGAATGTGGTGGCTTGACCTTTAGTCATGTAAAGTTGGTGCTGCTTGTAGAGTTGAAAGACATCAATCAGAAATCTTATGAACCCCAGCATTAGCAGCAAAAATAACTGTGATTCCCATGCAAACAGTGATGTTTGGGTCTGCGTAATCAGGTTGCTGACTGGCACTTTTACAGACGATATGACTGATTGAGCTTGTTCAAAAAAGGCTGAGTTACTTTGAAAGCTTGCCAGCCCAAATGGTATGGACCAGCTACTGATGGCTATAATCAATAGTGTAAATTTGTATTTGGCTTGAATAGGCATCAAACGATTGACTGCCAGAACCCAGCAACTGACGATGATGTTGATGATGAGGTATTCAGTCATGATGTTTCTGTTGTTTATCGATCAGGTTTTGTAAATAGTTTATGTCTTCAGCCGATAATTTTTCGTCATTCAAAAGGTGGTTGATAAGTTGTTTTTTATCTCCACCAAAAACTTTTTGTATAAAATTGTTAAGCATGGGTTTTCTGAGTTTATTTGCAGAAATGGCTGCTGAGTAAAAAATAGTTCTTCCTTGTTGATCTTTTCGTTTGAGGGCTTGTTTCTGCTCTAGTCGATCTATGATTGTTTTGACTGTTGAATATGTCACATTTCTGTCCCGATTTATCGCCTCATGTACTTGAGGAGCAGAAGCTTTTGAGCACCTCCAAAAAAATTGCATGACTTCAGTTTCAAATTCAGAAAGTTTCATATCTACAATTGTAGTGATAAAGTTTAATTTTAACCTTATCTCTACGTTTGTCAAGATAAAGTCATTAACCTAAGCTTGTTATTTTATAAATCAAAGACAGATCTATCTGTAATACACTTTACACATGTTATAATTTTTTGGACCAAAATTACTCACAGGAAAAAATATGAAAATGAAAGCTGCGGTTGCCTGGGAAGCCGGTAAACCTTTAAGTATTGAAGAAATAGATATCGCGGGTCCTAAGGCTGGCGAAGTGTTGATTAAAATGGTGGCAACCGGTGTCTGTCATACCGATGCCTATACTTTATCAGGAGATGATCCGGAAGGTTTGTTTCCTGTGGTCTTGGGCCATGAAGGCGGTGCCATTGTGGTTGAAACCGGGGCTGGAGTGACTTCAGTACAAAAAGATGATCATGTAATTCCTTTGTATACGCCAGAATGTGGTCAATGTAGTTTTTGTTTGTCCGGTAAAACCAATTTGTGTCAGGCCATCAGGGAAACGCAAGGTAAGGGTTTGATGCCCGATGGCACCAGTCGTTTATCAAAAAACGGTCAAATGATTCATCATTACATGGGGACCTCTACTTTTGCTGAATATGCAGTGGTGCCTGAAATTGCCCTGGCTAATATCAGTAAACAAGCGCCATTGGATAAGGTTTGTTTGTTGGGTTGTGGAATCACCACAGGCATCGGTGCTGTTCAGAATACCGCAAAAGTTGAACCAGGCTCAACAGTGGCTGTGTTCGGTTTGGGTGGTATCGGCTTGGGTGTGATTCAAGGCGCGGCCCTGGCTGGTGCAGAACGAATCATCGGTGTAGATATCAATCCTGATAAATTTGAGTTTGCCCAGCAAATGGGTGCCACCGAATTCATCAATCCGAAAGAGTACGATAAGCCGATACAGGAAGTGATTGTGGATGTGACCAACGGTGGTGTTGATTATTCCTTTGAATGTGTTGGCAATGTTAATTTAATGCGTTCAGCTCTGGAATGTTGTCATAAAGGTTGGGGTGAATCGGTGATTATTGGTGTCGCTGGTGCGGGTCAGGAAATATCAACCAGACCTTTTCAACTGGTCACAGGGCGTGTATGGCGCGGTACTGCATTTGGTGGTGTTAAAGGCCGCAGCCAACTGCCAGGTATGGTCGATCAATACCTCAAAGGCGAAATCAAAGTGGATGAATTCGTTTCACACACCATGCCGCTTGAAGACATCAACAAAGCATTTGATTTGATGCATGAAGGTAACGGTATCCGCTCTGTCATCACTTTTGATTAAGGTCTCAATATGAAAACACTAAAAACACACCGTTGTTTTGAGGGTGAGTTGGGCTTTTACCAACACGACTCTCAAGTCAATAAAGTTCCGATGACATTTGCAGTCTATATGCCACCGCAAGCCAAAACTGAAAAAGTTCCGGTATTGTTTTATTTATCGGGTTTGACCTGTACAGAAGAGAATTTTATGGCCAAGTCCGGTGCTCAGAAATTTGCCGCAGAATACGGCATTGCTCTGGTTACCATGGATACCAGTCCCAGAAATCTGGGGCTGCCAGGTGAAGATGACAGTTATGATTTCGGCTCCGGAGCAGGCTTTTATGTTAATGCCACCGAACAGCCGTGGGCTGAAAATTATCAGATGTATGATTATGTGGTTGAAGAATTACCTACTTTGATTTTTGAACAATTTAATGTTGATAAAAGCAAAGTAGGGATATTTGGTCATTCCATGGGTGGTCATGGTGCTTTGATGATTGCACTTAGAAATCCTGATAAATACAGATCTGTCAGTGCCTTTTCACCGATTGTCGCTCCCACGCACAATGACTGGGGTAAAAAAGCATTTACTGGTTATTTGGGTGATGATACTTCTACGTGGCAACAATATGATGCCTGTGAATTGATTAAAACCACCACTAACCGCATCCCGTTGTTTATAGATCAGGGGTTAGAAGATGAGTTTTTGAGTGAGTATTTGCAACCAGAGCGTTTGGAAGCGGTTTGTAAAGCGTTTAACCACCCACTTACCTTACGAAAACAGCCTGGCTATGACCACAGCTATTACTTTATCAGCAGCTTTATCCATGATCATATTAATTACCATGCCAACATCTTGCTGAACGGATAAGCTCATCGTATAAGTAATTGTGGGTCATGTGAAAACAATGCTTATTTTTTAATTTCTTCCAGAGTATGACTCACTTAAGGAATTGCTAAAACGGATTGCTAGATTCTGCTGGACATAGGGTCATAAAAGAAGTCATTGATTGTGGTGAAATAGCTGGTATCAATTGAATCATGAAGAAGCGACTTAAGCATTAGCTATTTTATTTTTAAGAACAATGGCTGATTCATGTTTCGCATCGAATGATGAAAAAAAACCGATTCTAAAAACCGGTTTTTTTTGAGAGTTTGTCATTGAACTGTTTAACAAGTTGATACTTTGTTTTTGGTTTTATCACCCCAATTAAGCCAAATGGGTTCATCAAATTGAATCAGGCTGGCTTCACTTGGATAGATGTCTTCATATTGCATTTTAAGTTCAAAGCCTTCAGAACCATCTTCAGGTTTTATTTGTACTTCCGCCCATTTATTACGCATGATTAATAATGATGGGTTGCTGATGACTTCAGTTTCTCCTGATTCATTGATTTTCATGACTTTTACTTTAGCCAGAATTTGTTCATGTTCTTTGGCATCATCATCCCAGGCGATAAATTGTGACGTGATGTCCAGTTTATGCTTGCCAAAAGTGATGCTGGATTCTTGTTCATTCTGAACAGTCATTGAGGCTTGTTTGGCAGCAGTAGGATCATCTGATTCACTGCTAAAGGCTACGTTCATTTTCATGATGGCATCTGCAAACAGGGTGGTGGTCGCATAGCTTTGTGCCACTAAACTACCAACCAGAACTGCTGTGAGCAAACTGGCTTTGATGAAAGAAGTTAAAACATTATTTTGTAAGTTCATAGCTAAATTCCCGGTGAGGTTGTCCTGCTTTTATATAGTAATAAACGGTTCTGACTGAAAAAAGTTACAGTGGTTCAACAAATAGTTAAGTATTTTAAGTAAGTTGGTTGAATATTTTGTGACACTGGAGTTGAGTTTGGGTGCAAAGCGGGGTTACACTTCGACAGGTTCAGTCTGCTTCAGTCAATAACAATAGCTCAGTTATGCTTGTCGAAGCCTGTATCAGTATGGATGTTAGTCATAGCTATTGTGTAAACACTCCGATAGTTTAGTAAGCTGAGCTTAATGGCGAATTCAAAGTTTTATCAATTAAGGGATGAACTCCGGTAGGCTTGGTTGGTTATTCTTTTTTTATGTGTTCTTCTATCCAACTGGCTGGATCAAGCCTGTAGTAGGTTTGTAAAGTTTGATACAAGTCGGGATGTTTTCTTTTGAAGGTTCGTGGCTGCTCAAAAAAATGTTCTGAAATTACGGCAAAAAACTCAGCTGGGTTGGTCGCTCCGTAGTGATTGAAAAAGGTACGGTTTTTGAGTTTGGCTTTGATAGTTAAAGCTTGAAACTCTTTGCTCAAGACTTTACCCCAGGTTCTGATTTCACCGCCGTCGATGAAAGGTCTACCATCACCAGCTCCATCGGCTTGGTCTAGCTGGTGGGCAAATTCATGAATCACTACATTTTCACCGTCTTTGGCATTGAGACCACCATGCTTGGCATCATTCCAAGACAACACCACTGGCCCTCTGATCCATGATTCACCGAGATGATGACCAGGGCCTTCATGGTTGGGATTTTTAAAACCACCGGGATAGACCATGATGGTTCGGAGGTGGGTAAAATAGTCGTGCTTGCGATTAAGTAGTAATAAGCAGGCTTGAGCAGCTATGGTAACGCGCATTTCATCGGTGACTTCAAGGCCCGCGTGACCGGAAAAATATTTTTCGGCCAAAAATACATTAACATGACCCAGCAATTCTTTTTTAAGTGGTTTTGGTAGGAAATGATAAATGGCCACATTTTTTTCAATGTAAGTGACAAAGCGTTCAGGTGTAGGTAACTTATAAATTTTATGTCGGCGCTGTGATTTGTGCCATTTGAATAATAACCAAGCTAAGACAATAAAAACCACAAGAGCAAGTAATCCAATTTGAGTTGTACTCATGGTTGATTACTCATCTGGCCTGTGGTTAAAAATTTGCTGGTAAACGGTTTTTGATTGTTGTACTCCCAAACTGATTCTGAAGCCTTGATATTCAGTCAAAAAAACCTCGCTGGGTAATACCAACCATTTATGGAAATGCGCTAAAGTTTGAGCAAAAAATCTCGCCTGATTGTTGTTCAACTGCACAAAAGCGGTGGCTGAAGCGACAGGCTCTGTCCAGGTGAAGTCATCATTGTTTCGTATTATTTCCCTCAATTTGGTCTTGTTTTCCAGAATGATGCTGGTATTACGCTGCCAAATCGCTTCGCTGTGTGGGATGATCAACTGACACAACTGCCCATCCAGGCTACTTTGACAAATGGATAGGTGTGATTTAATGGTGATGATTTCTTGTAATAATGCCGGATCCTTGCAACACAACCAACCAAGTCGGATGCCGGGAAGCGCCAATGCTTTGGACATTACGCCCATGGATATGGCTTTTTCGTAGTCATCAGCAGCAGGCGGAATTCGGTTTTCGCTTTCATGTTCCAAACCACGGAATACTTCATCTGAAAACAGCCAGCAATCATATTCCCGACACAATTCTTGTAACTTTTTAAGCTCGCCAGCTGAAATATGAGTGCCGGTTGGGTTATGCGGGAAGTTAATAATCAGTAGTTTGGTTTTGGTGGTGAATTTGCCTTTAAGCTGCTGCCAATCGATTTGCCAATTGTTATGGGCCATTAACTCACAAGTACTGACCAGGGCACCAGTGTTTTTTGCTACCTTCACCAATGGCTCGAAACAAGGGGTGAAAGCAATGACATGGTCATCTGAGCTTAACAAGGCCTGCATCACCAAAAAAATGCCTTCCTGAGCGCCGGAAGTAAGCACCACATCATCGGTTTTGATGTGGTGATGGTAATGATGGCTGATTAGATGTCTGAGTTTTTCATTGCCCTTGACAGGTTCATAGCCGAGTGGACTTTGGGTCAGTATTTGGCCAACATCGCTGTTGGTGATGTCTTGTAATTGTTCCCAACTTAAGGGTTCAGGGTTGCTGCTGTGTATGTTGGTTAATGAGCCAGCTGGCCATTGCGATGTGAATTCAGCCATTTTGAAAGGTGAAAATTTCACAGCACTTTTTTCCAAATGCTTAATTGAGCCACTGTGTGTTGGTGTTTTCGTGCAGTTTCTCGAATGACAAAGGGGATATCATGTGGTTCACCAACCAGTTCAAATTCAGGTTTTAAGTGGTCACGCAGGGCATCCAAAGTGGTGTAATTCTCACCATTGACCTTGAAACCACCCAACCAGTTTTGTTTCTCCGTAAATTCTTCCAGCCAGGTATAAGGCGAGGTTAATGCCAGGTAGCCACCCACATTGATACGACCTTTGATGCTGTCGAGGAATTGTTTGGGTTGGTATAAACGATCAACCAGATTACCGGCAAAAACCAAATCATAGTCAGTGTATTTTGCTTTCAGGTTACAGGCGTCGCCTTGTGTGAACTCTATATTGTGTACTTTATCACCCAAACCAAGCGAGTCAAGACTGAAAGCTTTCAGTTCGGTTAGCTCACCTTCAGTGGGGATCATGTATTTAACTTCGCCATGGTTAACCAGATTAATTGCATTGCGGATAAAGCGCGTAGAAAAATCCAAGGCATCTACCTGATCGTAATGTCTGGCCAGTTCAAAAGCACTGCGACCAACAGCGCAACCCAAATCCAGCGCTTTTCCATGATGGATCGATTCGATGTGTTTAACCACTGTTTCAATACAGGCTTTGGGGAAATTGGTTACACCAAAATATTCATCACCGTAATGAAATTCAAGGTATTGTGAAATTAATTCATCGGTTTCATAGGTGTTGAAAGTTTGCTCCACTTGTTGCTCCGATTCAACATACCTGAAACCGGCATGCTGGAAAAAATGTCTGCGAAAGGCGTATCTGGAATCCTTGTGGGCCTCATTGCCCGTACTGATCCAGCTGCCTCCCTTGAGGAGGTTGTGCTTGCCATCGAAAGTAGGCACAGAAAAATCGTCATAGGCAGGATGAACCTGAAAACCCTCAAAGCCATCAATTGCAGTTTCGGTCCATTGCCATACATTACCAATCACATCGCCAAATTGTTGTTCACCGAAGGTAAATGCATCGACGGGCGTTGATGAAGCTGCATGAGCCAAATCAATGTTGCCAGGAGCTTCTTCCCAATGTGGATAATGCACATGGATGGTTTGTTCATAGAGACAGTGCCACTCGGCTTCGGTGGGTAGCCGAATGGGCTTGCCAGTTCTGGCAGCCAGCCAGTTGCAAAAAGCTTTGGCCTCAAGGTAATTGACATCAACTGGCCAGCTCCACGGCATCAGATGTTCTTCAGTCATGCTGCGGTAATACCAGCCATCGGCTTTCTTCAGCCAAAAGATGGGGTGTTTGGCTTGTTTGTAGGTTTTCCACTGCCAACCTTCTTCCGTCCACCACTGCTGATCCTGGTAACCTCCATCTTCGATAAAGCCTAAATATTCATGGTTGGAAACCAAGTATTGGCTGGCTTTAAAAGGCGCTACTTCGGTGGTTTGCTTGCCGTATTCGTTATCCCAACCGTAAGTTTCTGAAGGCATTTCTCTACCTTGTTCGATGGTACCCCCATCAAGATGAATCAGTTTGTTCACAACCACTTGATGATCCTGCTGGTAGCGTGGCCAGTTGGCATGCTTGTTCACATGTGCTATGTCTAATTGTCTGATTAATACTGCTGAGGTTTCCAGATGAATGCGTTCATGTTCAATACCCATCAGAATAATCCAAAATGGATCCTGCCATTTGACAGGTATTTCCAGAGGCAAAGTATCAATCATTGCTAACACCAGGGCTTTTACCTGATCTCTATATGATTGCACAGCGGTGACTGTAGGCCAGTTGTAATTGGCTTTATTCAAATCATCCCATGACATTTCATCAACACCAATGGCCATCATCGATTCAATATCATCATTGATGTTGTGGTCGATTAGTTTGGCCACTCGCAGTTTATTGACAAAAAACACCGCAGTGTGCGCATAATAAAAAATCAAAGGATGGCGCAGTGGCTCAGGTTGTTGATAAAAAGTATCGTCATTTCTCAGGCACTGAAAGAGACTTTCGTAGGCATCAAAGGTGCTGAGAAAATGTTGTTTGATTTCGGCTCGTTTGTTATCTGGGTTCCCTTCAGTAATGATGGGTGTTTTGCTGATTTTCATAGTCATGTTTAGTGTGGGACTTGGCTATTATTAGTTTCGCATACATGCCATTTGCGAATTGATGATTGTAACAATTTGTTCTACAAAATGCCATGATGACAAAAATGTAGCTCAGTCACAAAAGACCTGAATTCAGCGTTTTTCTTTCAAAATTCAAGAAAGATCAAACACCCAAGAATCATCAATAACTCATAGATGACTCTTGGGTGGAGAAGGTTAACGATATCGGTGAAAATGTCTAGATACCAACATCAGGGTCAATAAAATCAAAGTTAACAAAGACCATATAGCCAATGTTGGCACCGGAAGTACGACTCCGACGATTACCCGTGTGGCATCTAGTGCTTGTGGTGTTGTAGGGTCATCGGTTGGGGTGTCGTTGAAATTATCACCGGTAATAAACCCTTGGTTATTAATGACATCGCCTCGATTAACTCTTGAGTTGATAATCACATCATAAGTAATAACTACAGTATTGCTGGGAGTCAATAAATCGCCCAGTTCAATAACAATTAAGGAGTCACCAACATTGTTACCTGAGGTAATGGTACCTGTGGTGGTGGTTACTGAGCCAACCACCAATTCAACCGCAGGATCTGGCTGATCAGTAAACTGAACGTTCAGAGCAGTTGCACCATTGTGAGATAAAGTAACCTGATAGCTGATAACGCTGTTATAGCCGACTTCTCCGTTGACTGTAGCAGTTTTGGTGGCTGTGATTTCAGGATCGTCATTGATGATGGTGCCAGTCCCTATGTTATTAATTAAGGAGACATTTCTGTTATTGGTAATCAGGTTTGATAAAACAACATGCATGGTTTCATCGGTCTCATATATCATGTCATCATTGACAGAGATAGAGACTTGTTGGGTTTCACCTGCCACACCTGCGAAATTTAAGGTGCCAGATTGTGCATTGTAGTCATTATCAACGGTTGTAGCAGTACCATCTTGACTGCCATAGTCGACTTGGATGCCAATATCCACAGCTTGACTCAAGGTGATTGTGAAGTCGAGCAAGCCGGCAGGGCCCTCATTGGTGCTGACGTTGTTGATGGTGAGTTCGGCAGCATCATCATTGTTGATGGTGCCAATTCCTTGTCCATCACTTATGGTGACTTCTGGTGGGTTTGCGTTGGACAAATTGACGACAAAGGTTTCATCAAGCTCAACCAGGTTGTCTCCATTAACAGGAATAGAAATGGTTTGAATTTCACCCGGATTGCCAACAAAGTTTAAAGTACCATTACTGGCTATATAATCACTGCCAGCCAATGCTGTACCATCAGCAGTGGTAAAATCAATGGTGACTGGGCTTTTAACTAAACCGCCCAATTGCACAGTAAATTCTATGTTGGTACTGCCAGCATTACCCTCAACCAACACTGCATCAGTGATTGAAATAGACGTTGAGTCATCATTCAAAATAGTGCCTAAGCCGGTGTCATCGGCAAAAGTGACATCTCTACCTGAAGTCACCAGATTGTTTAACACTACAGTAAAATCTTCATTAGACTCCACAGCTGTATCACCATTAACCGTAACGGCGAAAGTTTGGATTTCCGAAGCTGCTCCGCTAAAGTTTAGTTGTGAGTTGTTTGCGAGGTAGTCATTTGCAGCCACGGTGGCAGAGCCATCCACAGTATTGGCATCCATTGACAGAGCAATATCCACATTTCCTGATAAGGTAACGTCAAAAACAAAAAGAGAGCTACCAGCGTCACCTTCAACTGCTGAGACATCCGCGATTGATATGGTGGCTGTGTCATCATTGGTGATGGTTCCTGTGCCTTGAGCATCTGCGATGGTTACATCAAGAACATTGATGTTAGAAAGGTTAATCACAAATGATTCATCCAATTCAACCATAGTGTCCCCTGTAATAATCACAGTGATGGTCTGAGTTTCATTAGGCGTACCACTGAAATTCAAGGTCCCAGAAGTGGTTGTGTAATCGGTTCCAGCAATGGCTGAACCGTCAACACTGGCGTAATCAACACTGAATCCTGACTTGGTTGAACCAGTAAGTGTCACATCAAAAACCAAATTAGTGGTGCCAGCATCTCCTTCAGTTACACTGACGTCATTGATTGAAACTGAAGCAGAGTCATCATTCAAAATAGTTCCAATGGCGGTATTATCTGCAATAACTACATTTCTTCCTGCAGCATTTAATCCGGACAAAATTGCAGAGAAATCTTCGTTACTTTCAACCACAGAGTCACCATTGACATCTACAACAAATGACTGCGTTTCACCGACATTTCCCGCAAAGTTTAATGTGCTGTTATTAGCTACATAATCATTTCCGGCGGCAGTAGCAGTGCCATCGGCACTGGCTGCATCAACAGTAATGGCAGTATCAACCGGATTATCAAGCGTAACCACAAAAGTAAAAGTTGTGGCGCCAACATCACCTTCATTTTGGCTTACATCAGCAATCGTCAAACTGGCAGAATCATCGTTGGTAATGGTTCCAACACCTTGGGCATCAGCCAATGTCACATCTGGAGAGGTGACATTAGACAGATTAACAAAGAAAGATTCATCCAGTTCCACCAGTCCGTCACCATTAATAGTGATTGTGACGTTTTGGGTTTCATTGGGAATGCCCGCAAAGTTTAGGGTTCCCGAAGTGTTGATGAAATCAGTACCTGCAGTGGCGGTGTTGTCAGCGGTGGCATAATCAACTGAAAATCCCGATTTAACTGCACCGACTACAGTAACACCAAAAACTAAATTAGATGTGCCTGCATTACCTTCGGTGATGCTGACGTCATTGATTGTAAGAGAGGTTGAATCATCGTTAATAATCGTTGCCACGCCAGTGTTATCTGCGATGCTTACATTTCTGCCTGCCGCGTTTAATCCGGATAAAATTGCAGAGAAATTTTCATTACTTTCTACAATGGTGTCACCATTTACATTGACCGTGAAGTTTTGTGTTTCCCCAGCCGTACCGGTAAAGTTTAAGGCGGTATTGTTGGCTACATAATCATTGGCTGCAGTGGTGGCTGTACCATCCTGGCTAATAGCATCAATGGTAATGCCAGTGTCAACTGCGTTATTCAGTGTCACTGTAAAGTTGAATGCAGTGGTACCAACATCGCCTTCACTCATATTTACGTCAGCAATACTTAAACTGGCAGAATCATCATTGTTGATGGTGCCTACCCCTTGATTATCTGCGATAGTAACATTCCGCCCACTTGCTGCTAATCCAGACAGGTTAACAAAAAATGTTTCATTCAACTCCACCAATGAATCTCCGTTAACTGAAACAGATGTGGAGCTACTGGTGGTTCCAGCGGTAAATGTAAGCGTACCATTGCTGGTTAAATAGTCCCCAGAGACGCTTGTCGCTGTGTTATCAGCTGTGGCCACATTCACTGATACGTTGGTGTCAACAGCAGCAGACAAGTTGACACTGAACGACATTAAAACCGTCCCTGCATTACCTTCAGCTACGTTCACGTCATTGATGGTAATACTGGCGGAGTCGTTATTGTTAATGGTGCCAATGGCTTGTGCGTCTGTAATGGTCGCTCCATTGGTGGGATTGCTCAGATTGACCTGAAAAGTTTCATTCAACTCTACAGTGGTATCACCATTGATGACCACCGTGACGTTTTGTGTCAAAGCGCCACCGGTTGTGAATGCCAATGTACCGCTCGTGGCCACATAATCTGAGCCGGCTGTTGCTGTTGCATTGGCTGTGGCAAAATTGACGTTAACATCAGATGTGTTATTACTTCTGGTGACGGTGAAATTCAGATTGCTTGTACCTGCGTTGCCTTCTGTTAAACTGGCATCGGCAATACTGATGTCAGGAGGAACAGCCAAGCCTCTCAGTCTGAACAATTCGCCATCCAGATTGGTATCAGAGGCTCTGAAAATCATCGCATTTTGATAAATGATCACGGTTCCATCCACATCCTTGGCATGAATGGGGAAACTGTCCCCCGCGCCATTAAGATCAATCATCCTTTCATAAACACTGGTGCCAGCATTGAATTTATATAGCTCTCGGCCATTGTTACTTTCCATCACTGCATACAAATCACCCAAATAAGTGAATTGAGATGTGAGGTTAGAATCATTACCAGCAAGTGGACTGTTGTTAGGAATTTGAGTTTCAACACCTGCGACCAATTTAAATGGCTCATCATTACCGGCACCATCATCGGCTTCATAGTACAAATCACCATTGAAAAGCGCTACATTGCTTGGATCCCTTTTGGTTGCTCCAGCCAGTAGCTGTAAAGTGTTGTTATCAGAGCGCAACAAATAGAAGCGATCTCCTAGTCCATCTGGATCACCTTCCATCAACAAATGTCCATTAAATATAACGGCATCGCCATTGATATCATTCATGGGTCTTGGAAAGCCGTCATTGGCACCATTTAAGTTGGTATGGATGTTATAGGTATTGGTTCCGGCATTGTATTCAAACAGTTCACGACCTACATTACTCTCCATGACCGCATATAAACGATTATTGAAAACAAATTGATCAGTTAAGTTCGAATCATTACCAGCCAAAGGTGCGCCATTGGTGATTTGTGATTCTACGCCAGCAACGAGTCTGAATGGTTCGTCATTACCCGCACCATCATCGGCTTCATAATACAGATTGCCACCGAAAACGGCTACGTTACTTGGATCTCTTTTGGTTGCACCAGCCAATAACTGCAAAGTATTGTTATCTGAACGCAGTAAATAGAAGCGGTCACCCAATCCATCAGGATCACCTTCCATCAACAAATGGCCACCAAAAACAATGGTGTCACCATTAACATCCAACATGGGTCGTGGGAAGCCGTCGTTGGCGCCATTGAGGTTGGTGTGAACATTATAGGTATTGGTTCCTGCGTTGTATTCAAATAATTCACGACCCACATTACTTTCCATGACCGCATAAAGACGATTATTAAACACAAATTGATTGGTTAAATTGGAATCGTTGCCCGCCAAAGGTGCCCCATTGGTGATTTGGGTCAGTGTGGTACCATCAAATTTAAAAGGTTCGTCATTATCAGCCGCATTGGCTGCCTCAAAATACAGTACCCCATTAAAAACTGCAAAATTACTTGGTCTGGCCTGAACAGCTCCTGGAGTGATGTCCCGATACAGTTCAAAGACGGTTGGTGTTGCACTGGCTTGACTGATAAAGAAAAGTAACAGTGTCAAAATTGAAACGCTAACCAAAGTGGTTCGTTTTCTTGATGATGTCAGCATTGAAAATCCCCTTGAATTATAAAATTATTGTAGTGTACACACGCTTAAGGAAGCCCTGAAATCGTCAAATAGTTAATGTCTTAATGGCATTCAGTGGTTGAAGACAGTTCACTTATGTTTAGCTGTAGAACAGAATTTCCCCATATCCGTTAGGTTAGCATTTTTCCATCTCTGCTGTAAAGTTCAGTTATTGCTTATTAGGGGAAAGTTACTGAGTTGCACCTCGATCCTCAGAGCTGGCTTGGCAGCGAATAAAATTAAAGCCGTTTGCCTAAGGGAAGAAGTCTTTTTTGAATGGGTGCTTTCGTGGAAGTGGTATCGTATAATCGCCGAGGTTACTGCAGCTTTTGGTAGGGGATAAAAATAAAAAAGTCCCAAAAAAATCCGTAATAACGTTAAGGAGCAAGG